>NZ_JBFBBA010000048.1:0-51748 GCF_040682455.1 Streptomyces sp. NPDC051183 | reverse complement strand
CTGGACCCTCGACAAGTCCTATCGTTGCAGGTCAGGAGCACTTCTCGCGTTTTCGATCACGCTTCGGACAGCCCACCTCGTGAAAGCCCGAGGCTAGGGGGACCCAGAAGATGGGAACTCGGGTCAGTGGTTGTCTGATGGGAGGCGCGGGCCTTCGTTACCTCCGGCGCATCCGCCTTGTTGCGCATGGAGGTACCGAAGCACTTCGAGGATCGCCGCGGCTTGTCGGCGCCCCAACTCCTCTCCCTCGGGGCCGTCTACCACGACGTACTTGCGTCTGACCGTCAGGTCGCCCTGCCGGCAGAGCTGGTGCGCAAGATGCGCGAGAAGACGCGTGCGGCCAAGGGCAGCACCGGGCAGACCGGCGAAGACACGGAACAGAGCTGACGCACCGGCGCCGCATTACGCCGGACAGGTGGCTGACCGGTTCGGACACCGGGCGAGCTGCTGCCGAGCCGGTAGAACTGGCGCCATGACAGCGCACGGCATCGCCGCTTCCGCACCCGGACACAGCGGGCGCCGACCCCGTGTCCTCGTACTCACCGCCGAGGTGGGGGCAGGTCACAACGGGGCCGCCGCAGAGTTGGCATGCCGACTGCGCCCGCACGGCGTGGACGCAGCGTGCCGCGACTACCTGGGCGCCCTGCCGGCCGCGAGCCGTTGGCAGCTGCAACGCTATGGGTTCACCGTGGCGTACTTTCCCTGGATGTACGACTGGTTGTGGCGGGCGTCCGATGCCGCTGCACCGGTCTTCTCGATCGCCCGGCGGCCCTGCCGGAAGGCGATGCCCGAAGTCGCCCGCTGGGCGGAGGGCTTCGACACGGTCGTCACGACGTACCCTCAGGCCTGCCAGACGGTGGGGATGCTCCGGGCGACAGGGCAGCTGGCGGTCCCGGCGGTCGGGTACCTGACGGATCCGTACGCCCACCGCATGTGGGTCCACGACGGCATGGACTTGCACCTGACGGTGACGGAGGCGACGGCAGCGCAGGGCCGTGCCCGGTTCGGGATTCCCATGCAGGTCGGCGGGCCGTTGGCCTCCCCCGACTTCGCGGCCCCGGTCGAGGCCGCGGCACGGGCCGCGGTGCGTGCGGAGCTGGGTGTCCGCACCGACCAGGTGATGGCGCTCGTGGTGTCGGGCTCGCTGGGGTTGGGCGACGTGGCGTCCACCGCTCGGGCGCTGAGCTCGGCCCGCGACGTGGTGCCCGTCGTGCTGTGCGGCCGCAGTCGCCGCCTGCACCGGCGGTGCTCCGCGCTTCCGGGTGTTGTGGCACTCGGCTGGCGCAGCGACATGGCGGTCTTGACCGCGGCAGCGGACGTACTCGTGCAGAACGCTGGTGGAATGGCCCTGACCGAGGCCCTGGCCGCCGGCCTGCCCGCCGTGACCTACGCTCCCATCGCTGGGCAGGGCCGGCCGAATGCCGCTGTCCTGGCCCGCAGCGGGTTGGTCCCGTGGCCGCGCAATCCGCAGGAGCTGGTCGCTGCCGTGCGGCAGCAGGCCGCACGTGGGCGGGTGGACCGGCTCGATCCGGACGGGCCACAGCACGTGGTGGCCGTGGTCGCCGAGTTGGCGTACCGGACGTGGGAAGCGCGGACCGCACCGAGCGCCGCGCCGTCGTCGCCCGCCTCCTGCGCATCCGGGGCATCCGGGGCTCAGGGCGGGTCAAACACCGACTGATCCGTCGGAGTCGGGCCTACTGGAACAGCGCACGCATGCCGTCCTCGAAGGACACGTGCGGGTGGAACTGCAAGTCGCGCCGCGCTCGCTCGGGCGAGGAAGTCCAACTCAGGCACGCTTCCCGGGCCTTGTCGCGGTTGAAGGTCGGAAGGTGCCCGAACGGCTGCGAGGCGCCTTCCGCCACCCATCCCGCCAGCTGTACGAGCGGACCAGGGACGGGCAGCACCTTCGGAGCCCTCCTGCCCATGGCCGCGGCGGCGCATCCGGTCAGCTCGGCAAGGGTGTAGTGCCGCCCCTCCGCCAGGTGGTACAGCCCGCTGTCGTTGCTCCGTGGCACCGCGGGCACCCCCCGAACGGCTGCGGCGAGGAGGCCGTCGCACAGGTCGTCGACGTGCAGCGGGGCGTACAGCCCGGTCCGGCCCGCCGGCTGGAGCGCCACTCCCGAACGCACTGCGGAGACCAGCCAGGGCACGAACGCGCGGTCGTTCGGCCCGTACACGATGGACGGCCGGACCAGGACCACGGGCACGCGCCCGCAGAAGTCCCGCGCGACACGCTCGGCGGCCAATTTGCTGTGCCCGTACCAGGAAACCGGAGCGGGCGGATGTTCTTCGGTGCGCGCGACGCCCGGCGCCGGGGCCGGCCCGCCGGCTGCCAACGACGAGCACACGACCAGCCGCGGGGGCGAGGGGGTGTCCGCGAGGACCTCGACGACAGCACGTGTCACGGCCACGTTCCCGTGATGGAACTCTGCCCGCGTGCGTGCCCGCAACGTGCCTGCCAGATGTACGACGATGTCGGCGCCGGCCACCACGGAGGTCAGGCGGGAGGCGTCGTGGGGCAAGTCCACGTCGACCCATCGCACGCCAACGCCCGTCCGGCCGTTGCGTGCCGGCCTCTTGCGCGCCAGAGCGATGGCGTCCCCGCCGAGTTCCACGATCCGGCGGCACAGGTGGCCGCCGATGAACCCGGCGGCCCCGGTCACCGCTACCGTCATGCCGCCGAGGTCCGTCAGCAACGGGCGAATGCCAGGACGGCGTTGTACCCGCCGAACCCGAAGGAGTTGCTGAGGGCGGCCTCGATCCGGGTGACACGCGGGCTGTGGGTGACGATGTCGATCTCTCGGCCGGGGTCCTGCAGGGTGAGGTTGGCCGTGGGCGGGATCAGCTGGTGCTCCAGGGTGAGAACGGTGAGTGCGGCTTCGATGGCGCCGGCGGCACCGAGGGAGTGGCCCAGGATGCTCTTGGGTGCGGTGACCGGGGGTGGGGCCTGTCCGAACACTCGCAGGATGGCATTGGCCTCGGCGGCGTCTCCGACCGGGGTGGAGGTGCCCTGGGCATTGATGTGGCCGATGTCGCCCGGGCGCATCCCGGCTGCGCTCAGGGCGCCGCGCAGGGCCTGTTCGGCCCCGTTGCCATCGGGATGCGGTGCGACGGGGTGGTGGGCGTCATTGCTCATGGCGTGTCCGCGCAGAACGGCCCGGGAGTGCGATCCGCGGCGCAGGGCGTTCCGGGGGCTTTCGAGCACGAGGACGGCGGCGCCCTCGCCGAGGACCAGGCCGTCGCGGTCGATGTCGAAGGGCCGTGAAGCGTGTTCGGGATCGTCGGTGCGTCGGGAGAGGGAGCGCATCTGGTGGAAGCAGGTGGCGGTCATGCGCGACAGGCCGGATTCGGCGCCTCCGGCCAGTGCGATGTCACAGGCGCCCGAGGTGACCAGGTCGGCGGCGACGGCGATGGCAGTCGCACCGGAGGCGCATGCGGAGGCGACCGTGAAGCTGGGGCCCCGAGCGCCGAGGAGGAGGGCGACCTCGCCGGCGGCTGCGCTCGGCACGCTTCGGGGCAGCGCGACCGGTGAGACGCTGCCCGGCCGGTCCCGGCCGAGCAAGGTGAACTCGCGCACATAGGTGTGCAGGCTGTTGCTGCCGACGCCCAGGATGACCGCGATCCGGGAGTTCGCCCATGTCGTGGGGTCGAGCTTCGCGTCGGTGACGGCCTGCTGTGCGGCCGCGAGGGCCAAGTGGGTGAAACGGTCCAGGCGCCGGGCCAGCCGTCGGCCGTAAAGGGTGTCGGCGTCGAAGTCCTCGACGCCGCACGAGATGTCGACGGGCAGCCCGGCCAGGGCGCGGTCGGTGCGGGCCAGGCTCCGTCCGCGGCATACGGAATCCCAGGTGGCGTCGGTCGTGGACCCACCCGGCGTGATCATCCCGATGCCGGTGACGGCGACTTCGCAAGGCATGCTGGTGCTTTCCGATCGTGGGCAGCGGCGCCTGCGCTCCGGCTCATGGCGTCTGGAAGATCAGGGCGGTATTGGCGCCTCCGAAGCCGGCGGCGTTGCACAGGACCGTGCGCAATGCGGCAGAGCGGGGAGCCTTGGTCACGATGTCCAGGTCGATCTCGGGGTCGGGGTTGTCGAGGTTCGCGGTGGGCGGGACGGCTTGGTGGCACAGGCTGAGCACGGCGCACGCGGCCTGGATCGCGGCCGCCGCGCCCAGGGCGTGGCCGATGGTGCTCTTCAAGGCGGTGACCGGCGGGGGTGCGGAGGCGAACACGTGCCGCAGGACCAGGGCCTCGACCGGATCGCCGAGCGGGGTGGCGGTACCGTGGGCGCTGACGTGGTCGATGTCGGCGGGGTCGAGGCGGGCGTCGGCGAGGGCCGCGGTGATGGCTTGGCGCAGTCCACGCCCGTCGGGGTGCGGGTCGGTCGGATGGTGGGCGTCGGCGGCAGCGCCGTAGCCCACGAGCATGGCCCTACTGGCAGCCTTACGGGCGCGGGCGTGTTCGGTGCGTTCAAGAACGAGGACCGCCGCCCCTTCGCCGAGAACGAACCCGTCGCGGTCCCGGTCGAACGGACGCGACGCCCCCGCCGGATCGTGCAGGCGGGTGGAGAGGGCACCGGTGCGGGCGAAGGCGACGGCGGCGAGCAGCGAACGGCCGCTCTCGGCTCCCCCGGCGAGCACGATGTCGCACGTTCCCGACCGGATCAGGTCCCGGGCCACGCCGATCGCGTTGCCGCCGGACGCGCAGGCGCTGGACACGGTGAAGTTCGGGCCCCGGAAGTCGAGGTACGTGGCGACTTCACCGGCGGCCATGCTCGGGACGCTGCGGGAGACCGTCAACGGCGATACGTGCGCGAACTTGCCTGCGGCCATGCGGCTGTGCTGGGCGCCGTAGGTGAGGAGGCTGTTGCCGCCGACGCCGAGGACCACCCCGATCCGTGAGGGATCGGCTGTTCCGGGTACCAGGTGCGCGTCGGTGACGGCCTGCTCGGCTGCCGCGACGGCCATGTGGATGAACGGGTCCGTGCGGCGCGCGAGCCGGTGCTCGATGTACTCGGTCGCCGTGAAACCGGGAAGGGCGCAGGAGATGTCGACGGGCAGCCCTGCCAGGAGCGGGTCGGTGGCCGCGAAGGAGCGGCCTGAGGTCAGGCCGTCCCAAGTGGCATCGACGCCGAGGCCGGCCGGCGTCAGCAGGCCGATGCCGGTGACCGCGATCTGGCCCGTCACGCGGCACCGGAGCCGACGGTGCTCTGCCCGGCGGAGTCGCGCTGGAACGACGTCAGGAGTTCCCTGACGGTGGTCGTGTCGGTGATGTCGAGGTCGTCGGACACCGCGACGTCGTGGTCGTCGGCGAGGATGGTGACGAACTCGGCGATGAGGAGCGAGTCCATCTCCAAGGATGAAATCAAGGTGTCCGGGGTGACTCCCTCCGCACTCGTGCCGGTCAAGTCGGCGAGTACGGCGGCGATCTGATCGTGGGTCAGCTTCATGGTCGGCTTCCTTCAGGACGAGCCCGCGGTGCTTCATGCCTCGCGGTCAGGGGCGAGGCAGGCGCAATCCCCGTTGTGTACTAGGCACCTGCCGTAGAGGCGGTGGCGTTTGTGGACCACGCCGCCGGCGGTGGCGATGCCGCGGTTGGCGGGTTCGTTGTCCGCGAGGATCCACGACACGTCGAGGTCGTCCCATCCGCTCTGACGCGCCTGGGCCAGGGCATCGGCGACGAGGACAGATCCCGCGCCGCGGCGGCGGAGGGCATCGGGGACCCCCAGGGCCATGAGTCGCCCTCGATTGACGGCACGCTGGGCGCGCCAGACACGCCAGGCGCCGCTCGGCCAGCCTGCCCGCGTCAGCCGCCCCCGGGCCGGGGCGAGAGCCTGGTTGAGGTCGGGAAGCAGGACGCTGAATCCCGCCGCCCGCCCGTCCGCTTCGAGGATGCGGACACCGTCCGGTGCGACCTTGCGCACGGTGCGGGCCAGTTGGACGAACTCGGCTTCGGTCATGGGTGCGAAGCCCCAGTTCTCTCGCCAGCATTCGTTGTACAGGTCGCGGACGAGAGCGGATTCGGCCGCGAAGCGCCGGAAGTCCGCCGGCCGTACCCTCAGCCCGTTTCGGCCGCTCACGGCGTCGGCGTATCGGATGACCTGCGTGGCGCGGGTGCTGCCGGTGGGCACTCGCCAGGACAGCAGGTCCTTGACGGGCACGAAATGGTTGCTGGTGAACAACTCCTCGTAGTACGGGGGGTTGTAGGGGATCCCGATGAGGGGGGCGTCGTCGAACCCTTCGACGAGCAGGCCGCATTCGTGGTGCGCGTTGGGGCTCATCGGTCCGATGACCGTGCGCACCGCCTGGGTGCGCAGCCAGTCGGTTCCGCTGTCGAACAGAGCCTGGGCCGCCGAGGGGTCGTCGGCGCACTCGAAGAAGCCGAGATGGCCCTCCCGCCGGTCCTCGGGACCGTCCGGGTCGACGAGCGCCACGACGCGGCCGACGGTCTCACTGCCGCGCTGGGCGAGGAAGTATGCGGCGTTACCGCGCCGAAGGTAGGGATTGCTTCGTGGGTCCAGGAACCGGCGGCGCTCCGCTTCCAGGGGAGCGACCCACCGCGGGTACTCCCGGTAGACGGCATAGGGCTGCCTCAGGAACGCGGTCAGGTGCGCTCGCGATCGCACACGCACGATGACGCACGGCGCGGCCCGCACGCCCGCGCCTCCCCCGGACGGAGCGCGCGTCAGGGAGTGGGACACGGCGCCTCCTCCTGCGCCATGCCGCTGTCCGACCCGTGCCAGCCGTTTCGGGCACCTGGCAGTGTCTCGTGGGCAGCGTCGACGTCGGTGTCGGTGGGGAGCGGAAGATGACGTGCGATCACGTCGAGGATGCGGTCGACCTGGTCGGCGGTGTGTGACGCGGTCACCGAGACGCGCACGACCGCCTGGTCTCCCGGCACGGCCGGTGGCCGGAAGACGGCGGCGAACACGCCCGCGTCCAGCAGCGCCCGCCACGTTGCGGATCCCCGGTCCGGTTCTCCGGCTGGGAGGGCGACGACCGGCCCCGCCCATGCGGGCACACCGTGCCCGAGCTCGGCAAGACCACGGTGCAGGTGATCGGCGGCGCGACGCAGTGCCGCACGGCGTTTGGGGTCGGCGCGCACGATCCGTACGGCTGCCAGCGCCGCCGCCGCAGCGGGCGGCGGCATCGACGCCGAGTACACCGCCGCACGTCCGAAGTGCCGCAACTCCCGCACGGCCACGTCCGGACCGGCGACGAATCCCCCGACGGAGCCGAACGCCTTGGAGAACGTTCCGGTGACGATGTCCACTGCGGCCTCGACACCGAAGTGCTCGGCCGCTCCTCGGCCGTTCGCGCCGAGCACTCCGATGTCGTGCGCGCCGTCCACGATGAGGCCCGCACCGTAGCGCCCGGCCAGCTCCGCGAGTTGTGGCAGCGCGCACAGGTCCCCGCCGAGGGAGAACGCTCCCTCGGTCAGGATGACCGGGGCTCTTCCCTTGTCGACGGCAGTGCGCAGCAGTCGTTCCGCGTGCGCCGTGTCGTTGTGGCCGAACCTGCGGTGCTCCGCCCGGCTCAAGCTGGCCGCGTCCACCAGCGAGGCGTGGTTGTGCTGGTCGGCGACTACGGTGTGGTCGACACCGAGCAGGTGCGCCAGAGCGAGGTTGGCCTGGAAGCCGGTCGGAGCCAGCATGACTGCCGGGCGCTGGAGGAAGTCGGCCAGTTCCTCCTCCAGTTCGCGGTGCAGTGCGATCGTTCCGTTGGTGATCGCGGAGCCCGAGCATGACGTTCCCAGATCGCCGGCGGCCAGTGCCGCTGCGGCACGGACCTGCGGATCGAAGGCGAGTCCGAGGTAATCGGTCGACGCGGCATTGACGGCTCGGACACCGTCGACGACGATCTCTCCCGGCGCCGGCCGCCCCTCGATCACCCGGTAGTAGGGGTAGGCGTCGCCCTGGGCGATAAGGGCGTCGAGCGCCGGGGATGAGGCAATCCAGCTGGACATCGTCTTCCCGTCGAGATCGAAATGGCTGCACACGGAAATCTGGGATCCCGGCCCGCCCGCCGATGCGTGTACGGCGTGATGATTCGCAACCCTACGCACGGTCCACGGGGCGGTTCCATTTCTCACGGACAAACCACCCGAACGGTTCAATGACGTGGTCTGCCGGGAATCACGAACGCAGACGGAAGACCTCGGGAAGGAAGCAGCGGGCCACGCTCTCCAAGGTGCTGTCGTAGGTGACCGACGCTTCGTCGAACCACAGCCCCGTCCGGTCGGTGATCATGGTCGAGATCTCCAACAAAGCCAGGGAATCCAGTTGGATGTCCCGGACCCTGGCCTGTGGATGAACCGCCTCCGGCGCGATTCCGAACTCGCGGACCAATAGGTCGGCCAGCAATGCGTACATGCAACACATCCCGCGTGCAGGGTCGTTCTCACGGACAGATAAGAGGATGACTGGCCCCGGCGCCGCTATCACTGATGTGCGGTCGCCCGCTCGGTGGATCGATTCATGCGCGCGTAAAGGCGTTGGGCGCGGGCGCTCGCTGCCTGCAATTCCTCCACGTGACGCCCGATGCGGTCTTGTGCTTCCTCTCCGACGGACCCCACTGCGGTTCGTTCCATGACGGACAGAGTACGAAGGAGCGGCATGAGCACGTGTTCGCGATGCACGTCCAGGTCGTAGATGCCCGCGGCGGCGATGCGCAGGGCCCGCCGCTGGAATCCCGGAATGGTGGTGCCGGGCATCTGGAATCCGCACACGACATCGGCCAACGCGGCCAGCGCCGGCGCCGGCGCGGCATCGAGGGCCGCGGCGTACAGGTCGCGGTAGAACAGCATGTGCAGGTTCTCGTCGGCGGCGATCCGGGCCATCAGCCGCTCGCCCAGGGGATCACCGCACGCCTGCCCGGCGTTGCGGTGGGCTTCGCGTGTCGCCAACTCCTGGACCGCGACGTATGCCAGGGCGTGCAGGATCGTAGGCTGCCCGCTGGTGAACCCGGTTGTGACCGCGCGCATGCGCTGGCCCTCCAGAGCCACCGGGTCCACCGCCCTGCGCGCATGCAGGTACATCCGCAGAGCGTCGCCGTGGCGGCCCTCCTCGGCTGTCCAGCGGTGCACCCAGGTCCCCCATGCGCCGTCGCGGCCGAGTCGGCTCGCCAGCTCGAAATGGTAGCTCGGCAGGTTGTCCTCCGTCAGGAGGTTGACGACCAAGGCGTCTTGGACCGCATCGGGGATCGGCGACTGGTCCGCCGACCAGGGCAGGCCACCCAGCGGCCCGTCGAAGTCATGGGCGTCCGACCACGGGACGTATGTATGGGGCAGCCAATCCCGCACCGTCTCCAAGTGCCGGTCCAGCAAGCGAGCCATCGTCGGCTCCAACTGCACCAACAAGTCGGCCCATCGGGCGGCTTCCGTTACACCGGTCATCTCTCGGTCTCTCTCGGTGAAGCTGGCCTGGTCCTCGGCGGCCATCCCTGACGGCCGACGACCAGAGGACGAATGTGCTGAACGCCGCGGCCGCGGCCCGTGGTGCCGAACACGTAGTCCCAGTAGGGACAGGTGACCCCGAACCAGGTACGTTCATCCCGGAAGTGATGTCGCATGTGGCATCGGCGCAGATACCGTCCCAGCCGCGTGGTGGGTCTGCGGCGGTGCAGGTGGTGGTGCACGAGCTCATGCGAGAGGTATCCGAGCGTGAAGCCACCTGCGACCGCAGGCCCGGTCCCGCTTCCCAAGGTGGAGCAGAGGAGCCAAATCACGGCAACGAGAGGCGGAAGGGACACCAGCGGCGGCGTCATCGGCCGGCCTTCGTCGCTTGGGTGGTCGTGATGGACGCCATGGATCATCCACTGCACACGCGGCCCGAAACGGATCGGGGCAACGCAGTGGTACGCAATGCGGTGGATCCAATATTCGGCAAGCGTCCATGCCACGTATCCGGCAACGACCAGGGCCGCGGCCCTCCCCCAGCCGAGGGCGCCGCCGCCGACGACGGCAAGTCCGAGTCCGAGCGGACCGAACAGCAGCGTGGGAGTCGCCGCATGGGTCCGCGTGAAACGGTCCAATGAGGGCCACGGCAATACGGACGGCGACGCCCCCATGGCTCGCCTGCGCCCGCTGACCTCTCCCGCATGCAGAGCTTCAGGCACGGAGCTGCAACCCTTCGCGTGACGACGGTCTTGGATCGGCGGGTATCAGAAGCCCTGCCTCAGTGCGCTACCATCCGGAACGATACAACTACACACCGCAACAATCGATTTTCCTCACCCGCATGGCCGCACGTGAGCGCTCGCCCATGTCACACCAGCGCCGCGCCGCCGTCTATCGCGAGCGTGGTGCCGGTGACATAGGCGTTGGACAGGGCGAAGAGATAGGCCGCCGCGGCTTCCTCGGCAGTGCCGACGCGCCGCGTGAGGAGCTCGGACCCGGCGTCCTGGAGGAAAGCCTCCGGGTCCGGGACACTGCCGTCCCACAGCTCGGTGCGGACCACACCGGGCTGGATCACGTTGACGCGCAGGGGGGCGAGTTCGACGGCGAGCGCCCGGGACAAGGCCTCGATGCCGCCGGTGATGCCTGCCGTGAGCGCGGTTCCGGCCAGGGGGCGGATCGCGAGGACGCCGGAGCTGAAAGTGATCGAGCCGCCGTCGCGCAGTCGCGGTGCGGCGTACTTGGCGGAGAGGAACGCGCCCCAGAACCGGCGCTCGAAGACGGCCCTGGCCTCCTGCGGGGTGGTGTCGACCAACGGCTTGATCAGCAGGGATTCGCCCGCGGTGTAGACGAGGTGGTCGAACTCCCCGACCTGCTCGAAGAACGCGGCGATGGCGTTGCCGTCGGCGACGTCCAGGCGGCGGCCTTCGGCCGGCGCGCCCAACCGCTTAGCCGCGGCGTCCACGCGGTCCTGATTGCTGGAGGCGACCACGACGTCCGCGCCGGCCGCCGCGGCCTGTTGGGCCACCGCGAAGCCGATGCCGGAGGTTCCACCGATGATCACGATCTTCTTGCCGGCCAGAGACATGGAATCCATTCCTTTGTAGATGCAGTGCCGGGGTTCGGCAACCGCCACGGCAAGAACGTACGCCTCCGAATCGAGACGGTTAATAGCCGTAGATCTTGATTCCCTGTCATATCGTCTCGCCAAGCAGGCACTAGCCTCGCCGTTTCACTTGGTGCGGGCCGGTTTCTGTGTGGTAACGCAAAAGTGCCTTCTGAGCTGGGACGATGAACCTAACTGAGCGGGGTGCACCGCCTGCGGTTCGCGGAGCCCGCGGAGGAAACGGGCGTCGTCCGGCTCACTCCCCGCGAGTCCGAGGTGCTGGCCCTGTGGCAGTCCGGACTCACCGGGCACGCCATCGCCCGCCGCCTCGGCATCACCCCTCGGACCGTCGACAAGCACGCCGAGAACCTGCGCCACAAGCTCGGCACTCCGGACCGCACCAGCACAGTCCTGCGCGCCCAGGCCCTCGGCCTGCTCACCGCCGGCGTAAGCCCGGGGCTGTGAGCCCCCGGGACCGATCCCGGCGATCCGCTGCCACAGTCCAGCCGCCTGCGCGAGGATCACCCTCTGCTGACATCAGCCGCAAGGTCAGCGCACGGGTCGGCTACACCAGAATCTCCCCCTCCTCGGCGGTGAGCTCGGCCATGTACGCCAGCCGCAGACCGCCGCGGTGACGCCCGTCACGGACGGGCAGCACTGGTTCACGCGACCGGGTGATTCTCACCGCCACACACCAGCAGAATGAATAACCCGAGTTATAATAGTTCTCCTTATATAAAGGGGGCGCTCATGGACAAGCCCGCCGAGATGTTCGACCGCCACTTCGAGTGGGCCGAGCTGACCCGGTTCGCCGGCCTGCCCGGGCCGCGGGCCATGCTCGGGGTGGTCTCGGGGCGCCGGCGCCAGGGCAAGACATTCCTGCTCGACGCGGTCACCCGCGCCGGCGGGGGCTTCATGTTCACCGCGACCGAGACGACCGAGGCCGACGCGCTGCGCCAGTTCGGCGAGGCCCTGGCCCGCTACCGCGGCCAGGCCACGCCGTTCCGCTTCGCACACTGGGACGAGGCCGTCACCGAACTCCTGCGGCTCGCCGACCGCGGCCCGACCACCGTGGTGATCGACGAGTTTCCCTTCCTGGCCAAGGCGTCACCCGCCCTGCCCTCGGTCATCCAGCGGGCTCTCGACCCGGCCGCCCAGCACACCAACACGCCCGTACGGCTCCTGCTCTGCGGATCCGCCCTGTCGTTCATGGGAAAGCTGCTGTCCGGCAACGCCCCGCTACGGGGCCGCGCCGGCCTCGAACTCGTCGTCCCCACCCTCGACTTCCGGCTCGCCGCCGAGTTCTGGGAGATCTCCGACCCCCGCACCGCCCTCATGACCAACGCCATCGTGGGCGGCACCCCCGCCTACCGCCGCGAATTCACACAGGGCGACACCCCTGAAGGACCGGACGACTTCGACGACTGGGTTGCCCGCGCCGTCCTCAACCCCGCCCGCCCCCTCTTCCGCGAAGCCCGCTACCTCCTGGCGGAAGAACCCGAACTCCACGACGTCGCGCTCTACCACTCCGTGCTCGCCGCGATCGCGAACGGCAATGCCTCGCGCGGCGGCATCGCCGACTACCTCGGCCGCAAATCCACCGACCTCGCCCACCCGCTCAGCGTCCTCCAGGACGTCGGGATGATCACCCACGAAACCGACGCCTTCCGCCGCAACCGCTCCGCATACCGCATCGCCGAACCGCTGGTGACCTTCTACCACTCGGTCATGCGCCCGGTCTGGGGAGATCTGGAACGTCCGGGACGCGCCCCCGCCGTATGGCGCCGCGCCCAGTCCACGTTCCGCAGCAAGGTCATCGGCCCCCACTTCGAACAGGTCTGCCGCGAATGGGCCCGCTGGCACGCGGCCCCCGAAACCCACGGCGGCCAGGTCTCCCGCGTCGCCAGCGGCACCGTCAACGACCCCGCGGCCCGTACCAGCCACGAAGTTGACGCCGCTGTCTACGGCGACACCGGGTCCGGCCGCGAAACACTCCTCGCCATCGGCGAAGCCAAGTGGAACGACATCATGGGAATGAGCCACCTGGAGCGACTTCAGCACATCCGTAGTCTCCTCACCGCACGCGGCACCGCCACCGACGACACCCGACTGCAGTGCTTCAGCGGCGCAGGCTTCACCGACGAAATGCGCCACCTCGCCGAGAACGACCCCACGATCCAGCTGATCGACATCGACCGCCTCTATCACGGCGCATGAACACTCCTCGTGGACGGCGTGTCCCAGCTCTGGGCAGAGTTTGTCCGCCATCCGCGTGCTGTGCTGCAATCGTTTCGTAGTGTCGGTGACGGTCGGCGGCGGCCGTCGGTAGGGGGACGGAACCTTCGTATGGCTCGCATCGTCGTTCCGGTCGGGCCCTCTCATGCCCCCGCGTCCGAGCCACTGGTGTCCGCGGAATGCGCGGCCTGGGTGCGGGGGCTGCTCAGCGCGGGCTGGGCCGCGGTGTTCGTGGCGGGGGAGCCGGACCGGCTCGGGCGGCTGCATCTGTGGCATCCCGCCGGCTCGCCGGAGGCGTGGACGCCGCATCCCGTCGGCGTCGAGGTGGAGCAGGTCGAACTGGTCCTGCCGCACGGCCGCTCCGTACGCCGCCGCACGGTCGGCTCGTACGCCGTGCCGCCCGCGACGGCCGCGATCGCGCTGCTGGACGCCGTCCCGCCGTCGCACCCCGGGGAACCCTCGAGCGCCGCCGCAATCCCGCACCAGGGCGCCGCCGACGCGCCCCCACACCCGCGGCTGCCGCCGTACGCCACCGCGCTCCACCCCTCAGCCGCCGCCTGGGCGGCGGCCGCCCGTCTCGCGCTGCGCATGCTCGCCGAGGGGCGGCTGTATCCGGCGCTCACCGCGCAGGGGTACGACGCCTGGCGCATCGGCCCGTACGACACCGCGGCCCGGCAGGCCGTCGATGAACTTGCGGCCGCCTTTCCGCCGTACGCCCACTGCCTCCCGCTACCGGGTACCTCCCCGGTACGTATCGTCGAACCCGCCCCGCTCGTCCGGGACTTCGCCGACGCTGTCACCGACGCGCTGGCCCGCACCCCCGCCGCCGCGCTCGCCCTGGGTCGGCTCCCCTACGCGTGGCTCGACGTACGCCCGGTGCCGGCCCTCCGCGAGTGGGCCGAGGAGACCGACGCGGGACTGTCCGCGAAGGTCACGGTCAGCCTGCGCGCCGAGCCGCCCACCGCACGACGCATGCAGTTCCGCGCGGTCGTACAGCTGCACACCGCCGACGACCCGGCCCTGGTCGTTGAGGCCGACCGGCTGTGGGCCGATCCCACCGCCGTGCAGCGGCAGTTGGGGCCGCGGGCGGAGACCGAGACGCTGCTCGCGCTGCGCCGCGGCGCCCGCGTCTGGCCACCGCTGGGCCGGCTGCTCCGGGAGACCGCCCCCGACCAGCTGCACCTGAGCGACGACGAGGCTCTCGACCTGCTCGGAGACGCCACCGACACCCTGCGCGGCGCGGGCATCGACGTGCACTGGCCCCGCGAACTGGTCAAGGCGCTCACCGCGCAGGCCGAGGTGGGGCAGCCCGGAGCCCCCGGCTCCGCCGCACCCTCGCTGCTGGGCGCCGATGCCTTGCTCGATTTCCGCTGGCAGATCTCACTCGGCGGCCAGGCGCTCACCGAGGCCGAGATGGACGCGCTCGCCGAAGCCCGCCGCCCGCTGATCCGGCTGCGCGACCGGTGGGTGGTCGCGGATCCGAAGCTGGTGGCCCGCGCCAAGCGCCGCCGCGGGAAACCCCTCTCCCCCATGGAGGCGCTGAGCGTGGCGCTGACCGGCGAGGTGAAGGCGGACGGCGAGACCGTACCCGTCGCCGCGACCGGAGCGTTCGCCGCGCTCGTCGACCGTATCCGCGACCCTCAGGCCCGCGAGCCCGTCCCGCAGCCCGCCGCACTGAAGGCGTCCCTGCGCGAGTACCAGATGCGCGCTCTGGCCTGGCTCGCCGACATGTGCGAACTCGGCCTGGGCGGCTGCCTCGCCGACGACATGGGCCTGGGCAAGACCATCACCCTGCTCGCCCTGCATCTGCACCGCATGCAGGACCCGGCGACCGCGGGGCCCACCTTGGTGGTCTGCCCGACCTCGCTGCTGGGCAACTGGCAGCGCGAGGCCGAGAAGTTCGCGCCCGGCGTCCCGGTGCGCCGCTTCCACGGCGGCGACCGGCACCTGGACGACCTGGCCGCCGGCGAGATCGTCCTGGTGACGTACGGAGTGCTGCGGCGCGACCGCGAGCGGCTCGCCGAAGTGACGTGGGGACTGGTCGCCGCCGATGAGGCCCAGCACGCCAAGAACCCGTACAGCACCACCGCCCGCGAACTGCGCGCCCTGCCCGGCAAGGCGCGAGTGGCGCTGACCGGCACCCCCGTCGAGAACAACCTCTCCGAACTGTGGGCCTTGCTGGACTGGACCACGCCCGGCCTGCTCGGCACGCTTCCCGCCTTCCGGGAGCGGTACTCCCGCGCCATCGAAGCCGGTGAGGACCCCGAGGCGGCCGAGCACCTGGGCCGCCTGGTCCGGCCCTTCCTGCTGCGCCGCAAGAAGTCCGATCCCGGGATCGCGCCCGAACTGCCGCCGAAGACCGAGACCGACCGGATCGTGCCGCTGTCGACGGAGCAGACCAGCCTGTACGAGGCGGTGGTCCGCGAGACCATGGACCGTATCCGCGGGAGCGAGGGCATCGCCCGTCGCGGCCTTGTCCTGGGGCTCCTCACCGCGCTCAAGCAGATCTGTAACCATCCCGCCCAGTACCTGCGCCAGTCCGGGCCGCTGGACGGGCGCTCCGGCAAGCTCGAACTCCTCGACGAGCTGCTGGAGACCATCAACGCGGAGGGCGAGTCGGTGCTGGTCTTCACCCAATACACGGGCATGGCGAAGCTCCTCGAAAAGCACCTGGCTGAGCGGGGGCCCGCGCCGCTCTTCCTGCACGGCGGCACCCCGGTGGCCCGTCGCGAGGAGATGGTCGCGGAGTTCCAGGCCGGGAAGGCGCCCGTCTTCCTGCTGTCACTCAAGGCCGCGGGCACCGGACTGAATCTGACCCGCGCCACCCATGTCGTGCACTACGACCGCTGGTGGAACCCCGCCGTCGAGGACCAGGCCACCGACCGTGCCTACCGTATCGGCCAGGACCGGCCCGTGCAGGTGCACCGGATCGTCACCGAGGGGACCGTGGAGGACAAGGTCGCCAGGCTCCTGGAAGCCAAGCGGGCGCTGGCCGAGTCGGTGATCGGCTCCGGCGAGGGGGCGCTCACCGAGCTCGGTGACGCCGAACTCGCCGAACTCGTCGCCCTGAGCAGGCAGTCATGAGCCCGGCGGCGCGGCGCGCGCCCGCCCGCGGCAGGCGCGCCTTCGCCGACACCTGGTGGGGGCGGGCCTGGGTCGCCGCCCTGGAGGACTCCACCCTGGACGCGGGGCGCCTCTCGCGCGGCCGTACGTACGCCCGCCAGGGCAAGGTCGGCGAGGTCACCGTCTCCTCTGGCGTGGTCAAGGCACCCGTGCAGGGCAGCGACTACTACCCGTACCGCACCTCCGTACGCGTCCCCGCCCTGACCGACGATCAGTGGGACACGCTGCTGAACACGATCGCTACCAGGGCCGGGCACACCGCCGCGCTGCTGGACGGGGAGATGCCCGAGGACCTCGTCGAGGACGCCCGCGCCGCGGGGGTACCGCTGCTGCCGCTTCCCACCGAACTCGACCCCGGCTGCTCCTGCCCCGACTGGGGCTACCCCTGCAAGCACGCCGCCGCCCTGTGCTACGCGATCGCCTCCGGCATCGACGCGGACCCCTTCGTCCTGTTCGCGCTGCGCGGCCGCACGAAGGAGAGGGTCTTCGCCGAGCTGCGCCGCCGCCGCATCCCCGCGCCCACATCCGCGCCCGCCGCCCCGGCCGGTGTCCCAGCGGCGGCGGCCTACGCCCGCTGGGCCGCCGAGCAACCCGTGCTGCCCGAGCCGCCCGCCCCCGCCCCATACCGGGCACCCGCCCTGGCCACGGACCCGCCCCCGGACTCCGGCTTGACCGCCGACGGACTGCGGGACCTCGCCGCGGACACCGCCGCCCGCGCCGCCCGCATCCTGGCCGGCGACACCGCTTCCGCGCACCTCACCCGGCGCGCCGACGCCCTGCGGCTGGCCGCCGACCATCGGAGCCCGGAGTGGTTCCACGCTCTACAGGCCGGTACGGGACTGCGCCCGCTGGAGTTCGCCCGCCTGGTGCGCGCGTGGCGGTACGGCGGCGACACCGGTGTGACGACCGCCCTGGAGCCCCTGACGCCCGAGCCCGCGCTCATGGCGGCGGCCCGGGGCGCGCTCGACCGGGCCTTGGCCGAGATGGACGACGCGGCCGCCCCGCCCCGCCTGCGGGCCTGGCGGAACCGTCTCACCCTCGACGATGACGGGCTCCAGCTCCGCCTCGGCCCGGACGCCCACTGGTACCCGTACGCACGCGAGGACGGCGAGTGGTGGCCGTGCGCGGCTTCTGCCCCTGACCCGGTCACCGCGCTCACGGCCGCATGGGACAGGCGCCGGCCACCCGGCGTCTCGTAGGCCTCCCACCGGCGCCCCTCGATACGGTGGCGCCACAACCGCCCGTGCCGTGCTCAACTCGGCGGAACGGCAGAACTGCATCAGGACCCGGTCCAGCGCTGGGTTGGTTCGACCGCGAAGGACAGGTATGACGCAGACGGGCGACACGGGCGACGTGCGAGACCAACTGCTCGGCTGGCTACTGCCGGACGGCGGTCCGGTCAGCTCACTCGCCCAAGAGAACGTGGAGCGATTCTGCTGGTACGAGCTTCCGGTCAAGTGGATGGCCGAGCCCGCCGAGTACCCGCGCATCCTCGCCACTCTGGCCGGGCTCCTCGACGACGCCGGTCGGCCCCGGGCCGCGGCGGTCTGCATGTCTGAGGCCACCCACGAGGCCCTTTCCGCGTGGCAGCGCGCACCCGAGCAGGGGCGGGCCGCCCTTCAGCGGGCGGTGGACGCCTCCCCGGTTACCCCGCCGGACACCGCGATGCTCAGATGGGGGCCGGTGATGGGCATCGACGAGGCCGTCGCCCGCGGCAACGCATCCCGGCTGCTGGAGCAGGCGCTCGACGACGGTGTGCTGGTGCCAGGCTCACGGGGATACGCCGCCGCACGCGTCACGCACCTCGAACGCTGGCTCACCACCCCGCACCCCGCGTACGACGGCCGTACCCCACTGGACGCGATCCACGTCGAGCGCCGCCACACCTGGGCCGAGGCCCCGCCCGCCGCCCGGCGCCGCGTGCGGGGCCCTCTGGCAGACCTGCTGGCCGTGGCGCCCGAGGTGCCCGACGACACGGCCGAACCCCTGCGCTGGCTGCTGGAGTCGGTCGGAGACGGCGTGACGCTGACCCAGGCCGGCTACCTGCCACGCGCCCTCGTCATCGAGGCCGCAGAACGCTACGACTGGTACCTGCCCGGCATGGTGCCGCGCACCGAACACGATGTCTTCCGCCTCGCCGAGCTGCACGAACTGGCCCGCGAAGCCCGGCTGCTCACCAAACGGCACCGCAAGCTCACCCTCACCGCCCGCGGTCGGCAGCACCTCGCCGACCCGGCGCTGCTACAGACCACCGCAGCCCAAGCGTGGTTCGGCGACGGCGTCGCCGCTGATCTCGCCGAAGCCGCCGCTGCTGCCCTGCTCGGCGGGGAACGCACCCTCGACGAGCTCACCACCGCCGCGCACACCCTGGCCGCCGAGGCGTTCACCCTCGCAGACGCAGCGCCCCCAGGCCGGATGACATCCGCCACTTTCTGTGGAAGTGGCTGCGCCCCGGCGAGGCCCTCGGCTTCCTGGCGTACCGCGACCGCCGCCGCTCCACCATCACCCTCACCGCCCCGGGCCGCGCCGCCGCCCTCACCGCGCTGCGGCTGCGCGCCCACGCCCCCAGGAGCACACCCTGGGCATGAACCCCATGCGGCCGCCGCCCTTTCACTCGAGCCGGACGACCTCGCAGATCACCAACTCACCTCCGCTGACCAGCGGCTCTCGCCGTTCCCATGTTCCGAGTGCCCCGCCGGGGGCACTTCGCAGGAAGTGCCCAAGACCCCGCCATCAGCGAGAACGCTGAGACGGGGTCTTCGCGTATGCGCAGCCAACTGCCGTGCTGTGCAGGCGTATGACCGCCTCTGCGGCCTATTCGTGGACGTCTTCCGGGGGCCGGTTCTTCAGCCCGCGGTCGTTATGGCTCTCTCCGGAATCGGTCCACTGCTTGCCGACGCTCGGCCTGCCGGTGTACGCGGCGCCGTCGTCGAGGCGTCGCTAGCCGCCCGAGGTGAGGGTGGCGGCCAGTAGGCGGGCGCTCGCGGGGACGCCTCGGGTCCGTGCAGCATGGCCGGCGTGGGCCCGGTCCAGGGTGGGCATGAGGTTCGGGGCGCGGTCGGTGGGGGCGCGGTCGAGGAGTGTGGTGCCGGTCTCGGCTTCCTGGGTGGGGGCGTAGCCGGCGGCGCGCAGGGCGGTGAGGGTCTCCTCCGGGGGCGCTGTGGAGATCAGGACGGTGGGGGCGATCCGGCGCAGGCGGAGTCTGGTCAGGCCGCGGGCCTGGGCCACCTCGGCGATCAGTCCGGTGTCGTCCGAGCGGATGCAGCAGGCGGAGCGGACGACCTTGAGCTGTCCGTGGGTGCGGGCCGTGTCCTTGATCGTGTAGGTGAGCGGTTGCGGCAATGGGGTGCCGCGCTCGCTCGCGGCGGCGAGGCGGTCGAGCAGTTCGTCCGCACTCCAGCCGGCGTCCAGGGCCCGGCGTAGGGAGGTCGCGGTGATGCGCCAGACCACGGCGTGCCCTTCGGACTCGATGTCGCCGACCGCGGAGAGCAGGTCCGCGAGGACGGGTGCGGGGGCACCGGTGACGGTGGCGGTCAGGTCGCTCTGGAACCGGGCCGTGTCGCTCGGCTCGGGCAGCGCCGCGTACAGCTCTTCGCGGAGGGTGGTCACCGCCTGAGTCAGGGCGGGGCGCGGGGACAGGTCTTCGCCGAGGCCGTCGGAGCCGCGCCCGGCCGGGTCGGCGCCCGCGCCGGGCACTGCCGGGTAGTGGTGTGCGGCTCCCGCCTCCAGCAGCCTGCACAGAGCCCGTCCGACTGGGGTGAGCGCGCCGTGGGCGACCACGCCGAGCAGGGCCGCCTCGGTCAGGGTGGCCGCCAGGCGGTCCAGCACTTCGTCCAGGCCGGTCAGCTCCCCCGTGGCGTCTGCGGCCAGGTGAGCGCGCAAGGCGGGCTGGAACCACGAGGCCAGGGCGAGGAGTTCGGTGAGGCCCCGCGCGTCCCCGGTCAGCCCGTGCCCGTCGGGGAGGACGGCGAGCGCTCGCAGGACGCCGGTGCGCAGGGTCACGGCGTCCTCGTCCTGCGGGCTGATGAGCGCGACCGGGGTCTCGTCCGGGTCGGGCCAGTGGCTGAGAACTGCGGGGACCACAGCCCATGCGGCCAGCAGCGGCAGCAGTTTGCCCGCGGCGGGTGCGGCCGCCCAGGCGTCATAGCGGTCGCTCGGCAGCAGCCGGGCGGCGGGCTTGGGGGCCTTGGAGTTGCGGCGGCCGCGGGGGGCGGGGGCCGGTTCGTCGTCCTGGGGTGCGGCCAGGCCGGCGTTCACCGCGAGGTCCAGCCACAGCCGGGTATCGGCCTCGTCGGCCCCGGCGGCCTTGGCCAGCCGCCGCGTGTCCCGTACGGCGATCCCGCCCGCCTTGCGGATCGCGACCGGCTCGGCGGCCAGCGCCCGCAGTACCAGTTCGGCCCGCCAGGCGGCCGCCGCCGCGGCCGTGCCGCCCTCGCCCTCCCAGCCGGACGGCAGCGGCGCGGTGGCGGTGAACGACTCCGGTTCCAGCCGGGGGCGGGGGACCGCGCCCCCGTCGCGGAGCGCGCGGGCGACCTCGTAGGGAAGCTCCACCAGGTCGAGGCCGACGGGGACCAGCAGCCCCCGCGCGGCCAGCCAGTCGGTGCCCTCGTCGCCGCTGCCGCCCTCCCGGAAGACGTACTTGGAGTCCGGGCCCGCGTACTGCGCCCCGTACCGGCCGACGAAGCAGTGGGTCCGCAGGAGCGGCGGGCCGGGCACCAGGTGGTCCAGCAGCTCCCGCGCCCGGACCGGGGCGTCCGCCACCAGTGCCCGCACCCGGGCGGGATCGGCGAGCAGAGCGGTGATCAGCTCCTGGGCCTGGTCGCGGGTACGGGCCGGGCCCTCGCCGAAGAGGTTCGCGGCGATCCGCTTGACCTCCGGGGCGTTGTAGGCGCAGGTCAGCAGCCGGGTGGCGGTGCGCCCGTAGCCGTCGAACCCGGCGGCCCGGACGTGCAGCAGCGGCGGCAGGGCCAGCTTCCCCTTCGCCGAGGGGAGCAACAGCGCGCGCTCCCGCAGTCGGACGAGCGCCTGCTCCGCCCGCCGCCGCTCCTCCCCCGGCTCGAACCAGGCCAGTACGTCCCGCTCGGGCACGAGGCGGTCCGCGGGCTCCACCGCGGCGACGGGCCTGCGCTGCTGCCAGGGATACCGGGGGCCGTCCTCGGCCTCGCCACCGGCTACGGGGCCGTGCCGCTCCAGGGCGAGGGCGGCGATGGAAGCGAGCAGCTCCAGTTCTCCGGTGGTGCCCGCCATCAGGCCCTGGCCCACCGACTCGTCGGTGAGCAGGTGCTCGGCGAGCTCGCGGAGGGTGGTGATCCGTTTGTACTCGGCGGCGAGCGGCAGATCCCGCTCCTCCAGCAATGCTGTCAACCGCTCGGCATCCAGGGTGCCCAGCCATTTCACGAGGGCGGTACGCGCGTTCACCCAGCCAGGCTAGCGCCGTCGGGTCACCCCTCGGGGGTGAACCGGGCCCGTCACCTCGCCGCCGGGCAATGGGGCTTCGATGTCCGGGAGAGGTACATCACCATGACCACCCTCGCGGTTTCCCTGACTACCGCCAGGCTCGGACGAGGTCTTCCGGACCCCAGTGCGCCGCAAGGGGCATATCGTCCTCGACACCACAACGGGACACCGCCACCAGCGCCGTGCCCGGCCCGGTGCCGGGCACGGCGAGCATGTCCCGCACCAGGGCGTCGTACTCGCGTCGGCCGAACGGCTGCGACTCCAACCACTTCACCGAGCCGATGAAGTGAACCTGCCCTGCTACGGGTTCGCGGTCGGCTCCGATCAGGTCGATCTCCGGGTTGTTCTGCCGGTTCCACCAGCCCCCGACCGCCTCCGTCTGCGGCCACCTCTCATCGGGCAGCATCCGCAGCAGCGACTCGCGGATGACCGGCTCGACGGCCCGGCTCCGCCAGGTCGTCCACGACCGCTCGATGCGCTCCAGCGCCAGATCACCGCGACCGCGCTCGATGAGCGGGATCCCGCGCTGCAGGAAGGCCAGCCAGAACCGGAGGTACGGATCGGCGATGCGATAGCGCTTGTTCTTGCTGTCCACCTTGACCGAGAGCGGCAGGTCAGCGGCCAGGACGCGCTTGGCCAGCAGCGTGTTCAGCAGCGGAGACAGCGTGCCCGAGGGCAGCGCGCCGGCGCCACCGGCTCGTGCGGCAATGTTGGAGAACGTCCGCTCGCCACTGCCGACCGCTTCCAGGACCGCGCGCGAGTGGGACGCCTCGGGAAACTCCCCCAGCAGCGACAGCTCGCCCGCCACCAACAGCGGGGCGAGCGGGTTGGCCACGGTCTCGCGCAGGAAATCTCTGCGGCCCATCCCCGGCCGCCAGGACTGAACGATCTCCGGGAACCCGCCGGTGATCAGCAGCGCGTCCACCGCTTCCGCCGCGTCGAGACCCGTCATCGCCTGCACATCGGCCAGATGCAGCGGCTGTACGGTCATCTTGGCCGCCCGGCCGAAGAAGGGGCGGCCATAGGACGGCAGCGCCTCCATCACCGACATGTCACTGCCGACCAGGATCAACAGGACGGGCTTGGCCGACAGGTGCCGGTCCCAGACCGTCTGCAGCGCCCCCTCGAACTCCCCGTCCTGCTCCACCAGCCAAGGCACCTCGTCGAGCACCGCGATGCTCGGGGTGTCATCCGGAATCGCGACTGCCAGGGAACGCAGTGCCTGGTTCCAGTCGGCGGCCTGCAACCCGGCCACGAGCTCAGCTCCGGATAGAGCGGAATGCCCCAGCGTCGCGGCGAAGTCCGCCCGCTCGGCCACCGCGTTGCGCCCCCGGGTCGCCTGGAAGACCACGTACGGAAGCCCGGAACGGTCGCAGAACTCCTGGACCAGACGAGACTTGCCCACCCGGCGCCGACCCGTCACGGTCACGGCCTGACCACGCGTGGCGCCCGTACCACCGGCCACCAGGCTCAGCTGCCGAGCCAGCTGGTCCAGGTCAGAAGTCCTGCCCTTGAACTCCATCAGCACCCCATTCCCAGCACCTGAAACATAGATTCGATATTACGTAGATTGAATCTTACTTAGATGGTAGCTCGCTTCCGATGCTCAGCGGCGATAGTTGGGGGGAGGAGTGAGGTGGCTGGTGACGGTTTTCGGGTGTCGTGGGTGTGGGCGGGTCGTTACGGCGGAGGTTGCCGAGCGGGGGCTGCCGGATCCGGATGCGGATGCGGAGTGGTACCGGCCCGTTGCCGGGGCTGCGGATGAGAAGGGGCATACCGACGCGCCCATCGTGCGGATGGCGCCGGGGGCGTTCGCGGTGGATACCGAGCCGTCCGGACCGCCGTACGTACTGGACGACTCGTCCGGGCTGCTGGTGGAGTCCGGGCCGAGGCGGACCGTCGTGCTCCACCCCGGCGACGGCATCGGGCTGGAGGGACACCCGGACCTTGCGATGCGCCGCGGCTACTGCTGCGGGATGGACGGTGAGTGGGGGCCCAACCTGGTGTGCGCGTGCGGCGCGGTCGTCGCCACACTGTATTCGGACTGCTATCAGGTGCAGGAG
The DNA here is from genome assembly GCF_040682455.1 of Streptomyces sp. NPDC051183. Taxonomy (NCBI): domain Bacteria; kingdom Bacillati; phylum Actinomycetota; class Actinomycetes; order Kitasatosporales; family Streptomycetaceae; genus Streptomyces; species Streptomyces sp. NPDC051183. Next base: position 27,877 of record NZ_JBFBBA010000048.1, on the reverse strand, counting down.
CTGCGGTTGCAGCCCGACGCCGTCGAGCGCCGCGATTGATCCCCTGCTGATCCCCTGCTGATCCATCGGCCGCTACGGGCCCGGGCGTCAGCGGGCGCGGGCGCGGGTGTACCAGTAGCGGGCTTCCTCCGGGTCTCCCTCGGCCGAGGCCACGTCGCCCAGGAGTTTGAGCACTTCCGGCGGCAGACCGTGCGAGGGCGGGGGTGGGAGTGCGGGTGGTGGGGACTGGGGCTCGGGGGGTGGTGGGGCGTCCTGGGGGGCGAGTACGGCGCCGGCCTGTTCCAGGAGGCCCGCGCTCACCAGCAGTTCGCAGTACAGGCGCCGGGCCTGGGATTCCGTGTCCGGGTCGCCGCAGGCGATGGCCTCCTCGAACCACGGGTACGCCTCCACCGGCCGCTCGCCCACCGCCAGGACCTGCGCGAGCAGCAGCAGCGCCTGCGGCCGGTGCTGGGCGTCGTCGGACCGGGCCAGGGGGAGCAGGGTCCGTTCCGCGTCGGCGTACAGCCCCAGGCGGAACTGGGTGCTGCCGAGGTAGCGCCGGGCCAGGGGTTCGACCGTCGGGTCGTCGGCCGCGGAGGCCAGGGCGGCGGTCAGCAGGCTCCGGGCCTGCTCCAGGAGCCCCCGCGCCTCCGCCGAGCCGCCGTCGGCCATGGAGCGCCGTACGACCCCGAGCAGGGCTCCGGCGCGCGGGGCCGTCTCGGGGTCGCCGATGCCCAGTGCGGTTTCGAGCAGGTCGCCGGCGGCGCTGACCTCCCCCACGTCCAGCAGGAACTCGCCCATGCCGAGGTAGGCCAGGGCGATGGCCCCGGGGTCGCCCGAGTCCTCCACGCCCATCAGGAGTTCCTCGGCCGCCTCGCGGTCGTCCTGGCGCAGCAGCAGTACGCACAGCGAGGCCCTGGCGGCCTCGGTGACGTCCGAGGGTTCGTCCTGGAGCACCGCCCGCAGGAGTTCGGCGGCGCCGTCGTCGTCGCCGTCCTCGATCAGGCACTTGGCGAGCTGGAAACGGGCCATCGGCGAGGCGGGGTGCACGCCCGCGTCACCCGCGGCGCGCAGGTGCGCGATGCCCTCGGACCGGCGTCCGCTGCCGATGATCACCATGCCGAGCAGGGCCCTGCCCCAGGTCGCCGCGGTCACGTCGTCGTCGTCGGCCAGCTCCCGCAGCAGGTTCTCGGCGCGTTCGTAGTCCTCCCGGTCGGCGAGCATGACGGCCAGGTCGTACCGGGCGATCAGGGACCAGTGCGGGTGCCGGGAGTCGATCGCGATGCGGTACGCGTCCTCGGCCTCCTCCAGGAGGCCCTCCCGTACGAGCAGGTCCCCGAGGAGGTCCGCGGCGCGCGGCCCCTGGTGCGGGTGCCCTGAGTCGATCACCCCGGTCAGCAGCTCGCGCGCCCGCGCCGCGCCGCCCTCCTGGCCGGACAGCAGCACGCCGAGGGCGATGCGGGCCGGCGGCGACCAGTGCCAGTGCCCGGAGTCGATCGCGATGCGGTACGCGTCCTCGGCCTCCGCCGGGAGTTCCTCCCGTACGAGCAGGTCCCCGAGCACGGCGGCGGCGCGCGGGCCCTGGTGCGGGTGCCCGGAACCGATCACGTCCACCAGCAGCTCACGGGCCCGCGCCACCCCGTCGGCCGCCCCCTCCTGCCCTCCGTCCGACTCGTCCGACTCGTCCGACTCATCCGACTCGTCCGGCTCCTGGCGGGCCAGCAGCACCGCGAGGGCGATGCGGGCCGGCGGCGACCAGTCGGGGTGGTCGGTGGTGGTCACCAGCTCCAGCCACTCCTCGGCGAGGTCGGGGTCGCCCAGTTCCGTGTGCCATTCACCGAGGGCGCAGGCCGCCCGGAGCCCCTGGCTGGGGTGTCCGGCGGCGACCGCCTCCTCCAGTACGGCCAGGCCCTGCTCCTCGTCTCCCAGGCCCAGCAGCACGATGGCCAGGGTGACCTGGGCGGTCGGGAAGACCAGCGGGTGTCCGGAGTCGATCGCGGCTTCGAGCAGCTCCCGGGCCTCCTCGTACCTCTCCTGCTCGCTCAGCAGTGCGCCGAGGTCCGACTGGGCCCACGGCACGATGTGGGTCATGCCGCTGTCGATGACCGAGCGCAGCAGGGCCTCGGCGCGCTCCAGCTTGCCCTGGTGGACCAGCACCCCGCCGAGGTTCGCGCGGGCCAGGGAGGTGATCTGGGCGGCGACGTCCTCGCCCACCATGCGGGTCAGCGCCCACGGCCGCTCCACGGGCGGCGCGGAGCCGAGCCCCCGGGAGATGCCCATGCCGGCGCCGGGCTTGCCGAGCTCGGTGCCGGGCTCGCGGCCGGTCCGTACGCCGGCCCGGTCGCCCTCGGTCAGCGACCTGACCAGCTGGGCGGTGGCCAGGGGCTCGGCTTCCATGTCCCCGGACGCGATGACGGCTTCGAGCAGCTGTTCGGCCTGTTCGGTGTCGCCCTCCATGACGAGTACGCGCGCGAGGCCCACCTGCGCGAGCTGTGAGACCTGCGGATCGGCGGAGCCGAGGGCGCGCTCCAGGAGTCCCCTGGCGCGGCTCCGGTCGCCGGTCATCACCAGCGCGCTGGCCAGTTCGACCTGGGCCAGCGGGGCCACATCCTCCGACCCGGAGGAGGCTGCGGCGTCCAGCAGCTCCACCGCCGCGTCGAAGTCGCCCAGTACCAGGCTGATCTGACCGAGCATCAGCGACGCCCACGCCGAGCCGTCCCGGTCCTCCGGCGACCCGGCGATCCGCCGCAGCAGCAGCTCGGCGACGTCGGCCTCCTCGCGGACCAGCGCCGTGTACGCGATCGGCAGGAGCTCGGTGGCCGTCCGGCAGTCGGCGAGGTAGTCCCAGGCGAAGCGGGGCACGGGAGCGGACGGATCGTCGGCGCGGGTGTCCAGGTACTCCGAGGTGTAGGGGAAGCCGGTGTACGCGGGCACGTCGTCCGGCCCCGGCACCTGGTAGACCAGGGCGACCGCTCCGACCACCGGCTCCCTGGCCCAGGCCAGGCCGGTCCGGTACAGCGCCTCGTCGGGGACGAACTGCGGGTGGTGCTCGGACATGTAGGCGCGGAAGAGGTCCAGCAGGACGGGCTCGGGGACCGGGCCGGTCATGCCCATCCGGTGCCAGTCGGTCACCGCCTTCACCAGCGCCCACCCCTCGGGGCAGCTGTCGGCTCCGTCCTCGTAGCGCTGTTCCACTCCGGGGGCGGCGACCATGTGCTCCCCGATGCCCCGCCCGGCGAAGTCCTCGCGGGGATACAGCTCCCGGGCGACGGCGGCGTCCTCCGGCCCGAGGAGCGGCGGCAGCTCGACGGTGTACGCCTTGCCGAGCACGGTGCGGGCGACGCGGCCGAGGTCGTTCTCCATGGCGGTCAGGGCGGCGCGCTGTTTGGCCGGGATGGTGGCGACGACCGTGACGGCGGGGTGCCTGCGGGCCAGCCGGTCGAGGGTCTGGAGGTCCAGTCCGCCGGGGCGCAGGTAGCGGTGCAGGTCGTCCAGCCAGAGCACGACCCGGTCCTGGCCTGACGGCAGGCCGAGCCGGCTGAGGTCGTCGAGGATCCGGCGGTCCGTGCCGTCGGGGCGCGGCACGACCAGCCGGGCGCCGGGCATCGTGCGCAGCAGCGCCTCGTACAGGGTGCGGGACTTGCCGGCCTTGGAGCGTCCGGCCAGCAGCACGAAGCGCGATTCCGCCAGGGCGGCGTCGAGCAGGCCGTCCTGCGGGCGGCGGGGTACGTAGGGAGAGTGCTCGGGGTGGTCGCTGTACTTGGAGCGGGAGACTCCGATGTCGTGCGGGTCGACCTGGTCGACGCGCGGGATCTCCCCGTCCTCGGTGAGCGGGAGCCACAGCAGGCTCTCCAGCCGCTCCCGCAGCTCCCGCGTCGTGGCTCCGCGTACGTACGCTCCGAGCTCGGGCCAGTAGCGGACCAGGGTCTCGACCCTGATCGCGTACGCCGTGCGCCGGTCGATCTTGGCGACGGAATCGCGGGCGACCAGCATGCCGACGACGCCCCCGCTGTTCACGTCCCAGACCGGGGAGCCGGAGAAGCCCTGTTCGAGCGACCAGCCGCTGTGGGGGCTCGCCTCGACCTGGAGCCACTCGCTGCCGGCGTGGCCGATGATCTCGCCCCGCACCGGGACCCCTTGGCGCGGGTGCTCCCGGGGGTAGCCGTACGCGCGGAACTGGTGGCCCCAGGTGCCGGAGTCGGTGGTCCGCAGCGGGGCGGGTACCGCTTCGGGGGGCGCGGGCGCGCCGAGTTCGAGGACCGCGACGTCGCCCGTCTCGGCGCCGGCGGCGGGGTGCCAGCCGCCGGGGACGACCGTGGCGGGCAGCGGGTCGTGCGCCTCGGCGTACTGGAACTCGACGAACACCGGTTCCTCCGGCACGCCGAGCGCCGTGCCCGCCCGTACGACGTGGGCGCAGGTCAGGACGTGCCGCGGGGTGACCAGCAGCCCGGCCCCGACGGGGAGTTCGCTGCGGGAGCGGCGGATGCTCACCAGCCAGGGCGGGCGCTCGCGCGCCGCGGCCGCGGACGCGGGGCCGGAGGGGGCGGGAGCCGGGGGCGGGGCTGCCGAGGAGTCTTCGGACAAGGGGGTCAGCCCGTTGTGTCCGCGGCGGTCCGGCTCCAGTGGATCTTGACGTTGAAGTGTCCCTCGATCGCCGTCTTGGCGATCACGACTCCGGACTCCGCGTTGAGCTTCATCCCGAATTCGACCTCGTACTCGTCCGGGCCCAGGGACCTGACCGAGTCGATCACCGACCGGATGGCGGGCCGGACCTCGTTCAGCGCGTCCTGGAGCCGGCGGCCGGCCTGCACCACGCCGTCGTCGTCGCGGGAGATCCGCTGGAGCCCCGGCGCGTCGTCCTCGGCCTCGATCAGCAGTGAGGTCCCGTCAGGACCCTCGAAACGTACCAACTCGGCCATGGATCCCCCGGATTCATCGCTGCGGCCGCTTTCGAGGGCGGCCGGGTCTCCATGAAGAGTAGTGGCGCAACCACCGGATGCGGGCGGCTTCGCGACGATACGGTGACCGCTGTGGACGATGCCAGACGAGAGATGGCCGCGACGCTGGGTGCCACCGACCTGAACGACGCGGAAGCCGCCCTGCGCGCACTGGGCTGCGCCTTCCGGTGGGCCGCGGCCGCGGTGCGCCGGATGGACGGCGACGGTGACAGCGCCCGGGCCCTCGGCGCCCTGTACGACCTCGACGACGCACTGGAGGAGGGCCGCGAACTGGTGGGCGCGGTACCGGCGTTGCTGGCCGCCGCGATGCCCGGGGAGAGCGTGGGCGGCGGTACGGACGAACTGGTGCGGCAACTCGCCGAGGCGGCCGAGCGCGTCGCGGCCGAGCGGGTGGAGCTGAAGAAGCGCGCGGCGGCCGAGGAGGAGCTGCGCACCCGGCTGGAGCAGCACGAGGAGCTGCGCAGACAGGTGGACGAGCTGCGCCGGCTGGAGCGGCTGGTCGACGCGCTGGACGCGCTGCGGGAGCAGCAGCGGGTCATCGCGGACCGGCTCGCCGCGCTGCGCGGCAAGGACGCCGGGGTGGATGTCACCCTGCGGACGAGCAGCGACGCCCTGATCCGGCTCTCGGACGACCGGCTCGCCGCGCTGGGGCCGCAGACCCGGCAGGTGCTGGAGCGGGCCGCGGCCGTGCAGAGCGAACTGGCCGCCGAGGAGCGCACCTACGACGAGGGCGCCGCCGCGCTCCATGCCGACAGGCAGCGGCTGGAGCAGATCCAGACCGAACGGGCCGGGCAGCTGGCCTCGTTGCGGCTGTACGCCCTGGCCGACCGCGACCTCGCGCGGGCGCTCACCGCCCCGGCGGGCCCCGGGGCGGCGGGGGCCGCCCCGGCAGGTGCCGCGGCGGCCGAGTCGGTGTCGCTGGAGCAGGTGGAGGCGGCCACCGCGGACATCGAGCGGCGGCTGCGCGATGCGGACGCGGCGCTGGGCCGCGTCCTGGAGGCGCGCGACTCCCGCGACGTCGAGGGGCGGACCGTCATCCGGCGGACGGGCGGCGGCTGACCGGCACCTCCGGGACGTCGGCGGGCAGAAACTCCAGTGGGGCGGCGGTTCCTCGGCCGTCCGGCCAGCCCTCCCGGGCGAGCCGGGCGGCCATCCTGCCCTCCATCTCCCCCAGCAGCCCGCGCACCGTCCGGGCGTTGCCGAAGCCCACCGGATCCATCGCGCGTCTCCACTCCAGCCAGCGCACGGCCCGGTCGGCCGTGCCCGCGCCCAGGGTGTAGCCCTCGTCGGCGGCCATCCGGCGCAGGATCTCCGCCAGGTCGGCGCCGGAGTAGGGCGGGAACACCACCGGGTCCGCGAACCGTGACGCCATCCCGGAGTTGGCTTCCAGGAACTGCGCCATCTCCCTCGGGTAGCCCGCGACGATCACGACGAGGCGGCCCCGCCGGTGCTCCATCTCCCGGATCAGCGTGTCGACGGCCTCCTGGCCGAAGTCCCTGCCGGACGAGGTGTCGCGGGTCAGGCTGTAGGCCTCGTCGATGAACAGGACGCCGTCCAGCGCGTCCCGTACGGCCTTCTGCACCCTCGTCGCGGTCTGCCCGATGAAGTTGGCCACCAGCTCGGCGCGGGTGACCTCGACGACGTGCCCCTTGCGCAGCAGGCCGAGATCCCGGAACATCCGCCCGACCACCCGGGCCACGGTGGTCTTGCCCGTCCCCGGCGGCCCGGTGAACACCAGGTGCGGCGCGACGAATCCGCCCTTCCCCGCGGCCTGGCGCAACCGGAGCCGGTTGCCCAGGGTCGTGAAGTGCGCCCGGACCTCGTCGAGCCCGACGTAGCGGTCGAGTTCCGCCAGCTGGGCGACCGGGTCGGGGATCGGCCGGCCCAGCCGGGGCCGGTGGGCCTCGGGGATGTCCTCGGGCGTGATCGGCAGGTCGGCCCGGCCCCGGACCCGGGCGGCCCACAGCCGCAGGATGTCGTCGGCCAGGGTCCGCATGTCCCGCGCGTTGCCGAACGACTCGTCCCTGGTCCGGTACATCTCGGCGACGACCTCCCCCAACTGCTCCTCGGTGGCGGCGTCCAGGGTCTCGCCCCGCTGGGTGAGCCGTCCCAGCAGGATCGCGAGGAGGGTCTCGACCGGATAGTCGGGGAAGTCCAGAACGGTCGGGAACCGGCTGCTCAGGCCGACGTCGGAAGCCAGGAACTCCCGCATCTTGCCCGGATATCCGGCCGCCACGACGACCAGTCGGCCGCGGTCGTTCTCCATGCGGCTGAGCAGCGCCTGGATCGCCTGGCCCCCGTACCCCTCGCGCTGGTCGCTGAGTGCGTACGCCTCGTCGACGAAGAGCACCCCGTCCAGGGCCCGGTCGACCGCGTCGTCCGTCCGCTCTGCCGTCTGGCCGACGTATCCCGAGACGAGGTCCCGCACCTTCGCCTCGACGACGTGTCCCCGGCGCAGCAGGCCCAGGTCCCGGTAGATCTCCCCGACCAGCCGGGCCACGGTGGTCTTGCCGGTGCCCGGGTTGCCGGTGAACACCAGGTGGAGGGAGGGGGGATCGTACGTCCCGGTGTGGCCGGCCCCCTCCAGCGCCCTGGCCGTCTCCACCATGCCCGTCAGTTCCTCGAAGTGCCGTTTGACCATCTCCAGCCCCGGCATGGCCCTCAGCCGCTCCAGGGCCGTGCGGGGGTCGGTGTCGGCTGCTTCGACCCAGCCCCGTACGGCGTTCGCGTTCAGCGTGCCGTTGCCCTTGGCCAGTTGCTGGAGCCGGGCCCGCCAGGTCCGGGTCTTGACGGGCTGGCCCGCCATCGCCCGCACGATCGGGGCCAGCTCCCGCCAGTCCGCGATCCGCAGCCCGGCCCGCAGGCGCGTGGCGTGGATCAGCCGCTCCACCTCCGGCGCCTGCGGATAGCCGATCTCCCCGGTGCCCGGACGCCCCGGGGTGTCCCGCTGCTGGCGTACGAAGGTCTCCAGCAGCGGGAAGCCGCCCTGGTCCGCGACGAACTCGGCCACGCGCTCCAGGCTCGCCCGGCGGAAGACCAGCACCCACAGGTTGCGGCCGTCGCACTGCTGGGCCCAGTCGGCCATGGCGTGGGCCAGCTGCCGTCCGGCGTGGTTGTAGTGCAGGATCTCCTCGGCGTACGGGAACACCACGGCCGTCCGGTGCTCGCGCCGGCGGAGGTATCCGGTCAGCGTCATCACCCCGAACGGGTCGGAGACGCCCGTCGTCGAAGGCGCGGGCACGGTGCCGACCGTGCCGCCGCCTCCCCCGCCGGTACCGGCCCCGCCGCCCGTACCGGGCTCCCCGGCGGCGCCGCGGTCGCCGAAGCCGGGTACGAGCATGCTGCCGAGCGGCCCCCTGAGCCGGTCGTGGTGCATGGTGCGCGGTCCCCGGCGCGGAGCCGCGGCGGCGCCGCCCGCGCGGGACAGGTCCCTGGAGGCGTTGTCCCGGAAGTAGACGGGCTCCGCCAGGGAGCTGAAGACGACGCGCTCGTAGCCCTCCGCCCGCAGGACCCGCCACAGGGTCTCCTCCAGGGAGCACACCTGGTGGCCGTGGTCGACGAAGACGTCGTCCGCGCCGGGTCCGTAGAGGACGGCGAACGGTTCACCGCTGTGCAGGGCCGCGACGGGGAACCGCTCCACCGCCGGCCCGGGGCCGGAGCCGGCCCCGGCCCCTCCCCCGTCCCCGGACGCGTCACCGTTCTCCGGCGCGCCCTTCGTCATGTTCGTCATGCGGTGCCCGGACGGGACTCCGACGCCGACTCCGACGCCGACTCCGGCCCCCCGGCGCGGGGCTGTCCGACCCGGCGGCGCAGGTCCTCGTCGGGAACGCCCTTCTCGCTCACCGGCGCCGACACCTGGTGGCCCTGCGTCTCCAGCCCCTCGCCGATCGCCCGGGCCCGGGCCGCGAGGTCGGCCTCGGAGGTGGTGTCGTAATCGTAGGAGTGGACCCGGATCACGCACTCCCCCGAGTCCCGCTGGGCCTGCGAGATGTCCAGGACGATCTCGTTGCCGTTGTCGTGGCGGAGTTTGGCGTAGTAGGCGCCCCGGGGATCGGCGTCCTGGTACTCGCCGTCGACGAGGTCGTAGTACGCGTAGTCGCCGAGGGTGTGGGCCACCGCGTCGGCGAGGTTCACGCGGATCTGCGAGGCGAGCTGGCGCATGCCGGCCCGCTCCACGACGTCTTCCAGCGCGCTTTCGAGCCCGGTGGCCTGCTCCCGCAGGCCGCGCAGCTCATCGGCGTCGGACCGGTCGTCGCGTGCGCGCGACAGCGCCTGGGCCGTGGTCTCGCGCAGTTCGTCGAGTTCCCCGTCGGCCCAGTAGACGACGTCGAGCTTGTACCCCGGCAGGGCCGCTCCGTCCGGCCCGATGACGGGGCGCTCCTTGTTGCCCTCGATCAGCTTCTCGATGCGCACCAGCGCCTCGACGGCCGCGGTCTGGGCCGAGCAGCGCTCCAGCTCCCGCTGTTCGATGTCCACCCGCAGCTCGCTCAGCGAGTGGTACGCCTCCTGCGCCACGGCGAGCCCGGCGTCGAACCTGCCCGCCGCCGCGTTGTTCTCGGCGGTGGTCAGCCGGCTCGTCAGCGGGTCCAGTTCCCCGGGGGCGTAGCGCTCGTGCGGCAGGGTTTCCGCGATCAGCGCGGCCATGGTCCGGCCGTCGGCGAGCCAGGACCGTACGGTCTGCTCGGCCTGCGCCCGGTCCTCCTCCTGCTTCTCGATCCCCTCGGACAGCCGGGCCATCTCGGCGCGGCGCTCGGTGCGCTCGGCGGAGATCTCCCGCAGTACGGCCTCCTGGTGCTCGGCCAGCCGCTGCCGGGTCTCCGCCCGGATCCGGCCCGCGGTCTCGTCCAGGGCCCCGCGCAGTTCGCGGGCCTGCTCCTGGAGCCTTCGCGAGGTGTCGGCCTCCAACTGCCGGGTCTGGGCGCTGAGGTTCTGGATCACCTGGTCCTGCCGGCGCCGGCGCTCCTCGACCGCTGCGAAGGTACGGTCGATGTCCGCGCGGGTCTGCGCACGCACGTCGTCGATGAGCCCCGGCAGGGTGCTCAGCACCTCCTTCAGTTTCTGTGCCTTGCGCTGCATGCGGTACCACTCGGACTCGTCGACCTGGATGCGCTTCCTACCGCTCACGGGGCGGCTCCTTTGCGATGGTCGTGCCGGTGCGGACGGTGTCGACCGCGTTGTCGAAGGCGGCGAGCAGCCCGGGCGGGGGGACGCCGATGAGCATGGCCTCCGGGCCGCTGACGGCGATCTCGGCGGTACGGGGGCGGTGGGCGAAGTCGTACCCGCACTCCGTGAGCCGCCGGGTGAGGTGGTGGACGCGCTGGTTGGAGCTGCCGCGCAGGCCGCGGCCGTCGTCGAGGGCCGCCACGTACCTGCCGTCGATCAACACGTCCACGGCGGCGAGCAGTTCGGCGACTCCGGGGTTGGGCGGCCTGCGGCGCAGCTGTTCGAGGCGGTACCCGGTGAAGCAGATCACGGAGACGTCGCGGGCCAGCCGGGCCAGCCGCGCCACCTCGGCGAGCCCGGCCGCCTGCCGCATCGGCTCGCCCCCGGAGAAGGTCAGTCCGCCCACCCGGGGGTCGCCCAGCAGCTCCGCGGCCAGTTCCCCGGGTTCGGCCTGCCGGGCCGGGCGGTCCGGGATCCAGTCGGGCGACATGCAGCCGGCGCAGTCGAAGGGGCACCCCTGCACCCACAGCGCCGACCGCACGCCCGGTCCCAGGGCCTCGGTGCCGACCCGGGTCGCGGCGACGTTGAGCGTGCCGGGGGCGGTGCTCATCGTGGCCGGCCCGCGTCGGACGTGCGGTCGGCGCGCTGCCCGGGCAGGTAGGTGAACTTCACCCCGTTGACGACGACGCTGCCTCCCGGGGCGCAGGTCGCGTCGGTCTCCCGGCTGGTGGATCCGTCGGGCGTGTAGCGGATCAGCAGGTCGACCCGCGAGCCGGTGTCGGCCTTCCGGCGCAGGCCCCGGGCCCTACCGCGGCCGCCGACCGAGTGCGGGCGCAGCGTCACCCCGCGGCCGGTCAGGGCGATGCGGTCGGTGAACCCCTCGCCGAACACGGTGGTCACCAGCAGCTCGCCCCGCAGCGGGGGCCGTCGGGTGTGGCGCCACCACAGCCAGCCGGCGAGCAGGACCAGCAGGGCGCCGCCCAGCACCGACGGCAGGAAGGCGGTGGAGCCCACCGTGGCCCGCAGCGGTACCGCGGCTGCGGTGACGCGCACCTCCTGGGGGGTGTCGAGCCGTACGTCCGGGGCGAACGCCTGCTCCCACGGAGTGCTCACCCGGCCGGACACCTTCAGCGTGGCGTCGTCCTCCTTGGCCCGGTGGTACGGCAGCGGGCCCCCCGACAGGCTTCCGCGCAGGCCGACTTCGAAGGTCCGGGACTGGCCGGGCTCCAGCGTCAGCTCCGCCGGCAGCCCGCTGAGCCCGACCGACGGGTCGGCGGTCGAGGCGCTCAGCCCGGTGATGACCAGCGGCGTACGGCGGGTGGTCGAGCGCAGGGTGAGCTGCCCGGTGGCGGTGCCGTCCGTGACGTCGGTCCGCCCGGAGCCCGACCATTCGGCGGTCACGCCCTTGCCGACGTCCTCGGCGAGCAGCCGCTGGGCCTTGCGGACCTGGGTACGCTCCCCCGCGCGGGCCAGGTACGAGCCGAGGTCCTGGATGCTGTCGGGCCGCAGCGGCGTGGTGTTCGGCACGACGTCGCCCAGCCGGTCGGCGCCCGTCGCGCCGGTGCCCAGCGGAAGCGCGTACCCGGCCAGTTCGATCCGCCCGGCGAGGGCCTGCGCCCGCTCGCGCAGCGCGGTCCAGGGGGCCCCGGTCGCCTCGGGATAGCGGGAGCCGGCGGCCGGACGGTGCTCGCCGTCCGTGATCAGCACGACGGACGCGACCTCGGAGGCCTGGTCGCGGCCGAGTTCGGTCAGCGCGGCGTCGAGTGCGGAGCCGATGTCCGTGTCGCCGTCGGGTTCGGGGGCGCCGGGCAGCTTGGACACGATCGCGGCGGTGTCACCGGCCGAGCCGATGTAGCGGGGCACGGGGCGGGAGTCGAAGGTGAAGAGCGCGACGTGGTCCTTGGGCGACATGCCGCCGAGGAAGCTGCCCAGGGTCGAGCGGACGGTGTCGTAGCGGCCGTCCTGGTTCATCGACCCCGAGGTGTCGACGAGGATGACGTAGTCGGCGGGCTGGTCGTTGAGGCCGAGGGCCTTGTAGACGTCCGCGCGGGAGGGTGCCGGGTCGGCGGGGGCCGCCTGTGCGGCCACCGGCGGGGCGGCCAGGAGCGCGGCGGCCGCCACGGCGGCCAGCTTCCGCGCGGCCCGCACGGATCGAGGCGCCCGTGCCGGGGCGTGGTGCTTCACGGACGTACTCCCTTGAGGTCGGTCGGCAGGGTGCCGAGCGGGAATTCACCGGGCGCGGCGGAGCCGAGCGGGTGCAGTACGAGATGGGCCGTCCCGTCGACGGCGATCCGTACTCCGATGTGGAAGCGGTCGCCCTCCGCGCCGCCGGGGACGGTCAGGGTGCCCACGGCCGCGGTGTGCCCGCCCTCCGCGTCGCGCACCCGCACCCGCACCGGCCGCGCGGGACCCGCCGGAGCCGGGCCGGCCGCCACGCGGACGCGGTGGCCGCCGGATTCCGCGAAGACGGTGGCGCCGCCGGGCTCCAGGGCGCCGGCCTCGCTGATCACCAGCTCCTCCGTCCGGGGCGTACCGGCGAAGACGCGGTGGGTGGCCACGCAGACGGCGTACGGGTAGCGGTCGCCGGGGTCGACGCGTCCGGCGGCGACCAGCGCGGCGCCGGACACGGCCGCGAGGGCGGGGTCGGTGCCGCCGGGCAGCGCGACGAGCGGCCCCTGGCGTTCGGCGAGGTACCGGGTCAGCGGGCCGAACCGGGCCGCGCCTCCCACGGCGACGGCCTGCCCGGCCGGTGCACCGCCCCGGGCCCGGTCCAGCGCGTGGTCGAGCCCGGCCGTGAGCCGCCCGAGGGCGTCGTGCACCGTGGCCGCGGTGATCGGCCGCCCGTCCACCCGGTGGACCACGGTTTCGCGGTACCTCCCCTGGTGGCTGTCCGCGCGGCGCAGTGCGACGTCGAGCCGCGCGGCGGAGCCGCCCTGGGCGCGGACTGCGGCGAGGGCCCGCAGCTCCGCTTCGTCGTCCGGCAGCCCCGCGGCCGCCAGCAACTCCCGGTCGAAGGCGGCTCCGTAGCCCTCGGCGGGCGCGTGGCGTGCCGTACCGGCCACGGCCACCGACCCGCCGGCGGGCACGCACACCGAGACCTCCACGGCGCTCGCGCCGAGTTCGCACACCGCGTACCGCTCAGCCGTCGCCTCGCCCGCGTGCCGCAGCAGCGCCAGTACCGCGTGCGGGGTGCCCAGCACCCGGATCCGCGGTGCGCGGCCCGTACCGTGCGCGGAGGCCAGCGCGTCCACCGCGCGGGCGGCCTGCTGGGCCCGGTCCTGCTCCCGTACGACGAGCACGATCCGGTCGGGTGTGCCGCCGCCCGCGCGGTACGCCTCGTACGCGGCCCGCAGGGCAGCGCCGGGCCGCGCCCCCGCGGGTACGGGCAGGCCCTCGCCCGGGACCGAGCCGGGCAGCGGGACCAGTTCCGGGACGCCGTCGGCGCCGAGCCGGGCGATGCGCGTGAAGCGGGTGCCCGCGTCGATGGCGACGGCGTGGTCGTGGCGGGCGTGGGCGCTCGACGTCACGGCCTCCTCCAGGGGGACCAGCTGCGCAGCCTTCCCTTCTGCGGTGCCGGCTGCACAACGGGCTGGTAGGGCGGGAACTCCTGCCGGAGAACGGGTGCGGGGGTGCGGGCGGGCGGGGGCGGGGGCGGCGCGGAGCCTCCGGAGGCGGCGCCCATCGCCAGGAGGATCTGGCGGTGATACTCCATCTGCGCGTAGCTGTAGCGCTTCAGTTCCTCGCACAGGTCCCTGGCCTGGTCGGAGCCCCGTAGCGCCTGGTACAGGGCGAGGCCCAGTCCGGGCGACCGGGCGTCGAGCTCGGCCGCGAGGTCGTAGGCAGCTCCGGCCCCCCACGTGTACAGGCAGGCGACCAGCTCGTGCTGGAACTGCACGGACAGGGACAGGTCCACACGCGTCTCGGCGAGGACTTCGGCCATTTCCGGGAGCGCCTGCGGCGAGCGGATGGCGTTGCGCAGCTGCCAGACCCGGCGCAGCCAGCTCAGTTGCTGCCTGCGGCTGAGGATCGAGACCTGATCCTCGGACAGTACGTCGATCCACGCGCCGGCTCCGTGGGCGCGGCACAGCCGCCGTTCCAGGCCGACGAGGACGTACTCCTCGGCACTGGGCAGCCGCTTCACCACCCGCTGCACCACGGCCCACGAGGCGTCGTCGGGCTCTTCGCCCAGCAGGGCCCCGATCGCCGGTGCCTTCAGGTCGGGGTCGGTGTCGATCCGGCGGGCCAGGGCGGACGCGTAGGCCTCCTGGTCGCCGGGGTCGGTGAACCGGGCGAGCCGGGGCATCGCCAGGGCGGTCTGGTGCCCCTGCGCGGTGGCCAGGGCCAGTGCGCCCAGGAGGTCCGCGTCGGCGGCCGCCTCCGGCGTGAGACCGGCCCGGGCGGGCGAGGCCACCGCCTCCAGCGCCGTGAGCAGTCGCTGCGGGCTGCGCGAGGCCCTCGCGCGCAGGGAGGGCCACATGAGGCTGACGACGGCCTGGATGCCGTTGCGCCCCGCGATGTCCAGGGCGATCGACCAGGCGTCGTCGCCGGCGTCGGTGAACTCGGCGACGTCCGAGGGCTCCACGTCGCTCGCGTCGAGGTAGCCGGTGAGCACTCCGGCAAACCTCAGCCATCCGGGCGGGCCCACGGTCGCGCGCTCGCGCAGCGCCGGCGGAACGAGCCGCGTGAGCGGCGGCAGCGGGTCGCGCAGGCGGTCCATCACCAGTTTGCGGAGCCAGCTGCGCCCCACCTCGCGCGAGCCGATCACCACCCGGTCGACGGCGTCCGCGGTGTACCGGAACTCGTTGGCGGTCATGTGGATGAGCGCGGCCACCCAGTCGGGCTTCTGGGCCGGTGCCTCGACCATGGTCGTGAACAACTCCTCGAACGCGCCGGGACGGTCCGCCTCCAGGTCGTTCAGCACGCTCAGGTAGCTCCTGGCCAGGGCGAAGGACTCCTTCGTCGCCGGTCGCTCCAGGACGTCCGCGGCCAGCAGGGCCGGCGTCAGGGGGCTCCACCACCGCAGCAGCGCGTCGCGCGCGCCGTGGCCGGCGAGGAAGGGCACGATCAGGGCCGGCCGGTGGTCGCCCAGGGTGCTCATCGGGTGCATGTCCAGCATCCGCAGCACCTCGTGGAGGTTGCCGCGCCCCTGCGCGACGTCCGCGAGTACGGAGTCCACCAGGTCGACCTCCCGCAGCGCCCGTACCGCGGCGCCCGGATCCTGGCCCGCGACGACCTCGGTGGCGCGCAGGAGGTGCGCGACCAGGTCGTCGGTGGATCCGCGCTTGGCCCGGATCCTCAGGAGCTCGTTGAGGTAGTCGCGGGCCGCGGCGGTGTGCGGCTCCGGGGGGCTGCCGGCGCCCAGCCACGTCGCGGTCTGCTCCGTCCGCGCGGTCGGCGCGAAGACCAGCAGCAGCTTGTGCTCGGACTGGCCGGTCCAGGTGGCGGCGCTCAGCCAGGCGCGGCACCCGTACGGCAGGAGCGAGCAGACGGCGTCGAGGATCCGGACCCGCTCGCCCGTGTCCGGGAGCCGGGCTCCGGGCGGCGGCACGATCGCCACCTGCCGGCCCTCCAGCAGCAGGGCCGCGACCCCGGCCGCCCAGGTGAAGCCCAACCGGTCCACGGTGTCGGCGAGTTCGGCGGCGGCCGTCGGCGATGCCTCGATGCTCAGGGCGCCGCCGCCCGAGTCGGGCCGCTCCCGGGGGGCGGCCCGGTCCAGGGCGCTCCAGGTCAGCCGGGCGGTGCTCGCGGAGTTCCAGTCCAGCACGAGCATCCGCCAGGTGTAGCTGGGGGCTCCGGTGCCGTCGTAGCTGCCGTCCCAGGTGGTCTCGACGAGCACGCCGGCGCTCTGGAGCTCCCCCTGAGCGCTCCCGAGGAACACCCGCCAGGGCAGGCCCTCCGCGGGCTCCAGGTCGTCGGGGGTTCCGGTGGCCGCTCCCCAGTAGTACCGCTCGGCGCGTTCGGGCGGCAGGCTGCCGGCCAGCACCTTGTACCCCATCGTCCGGCCCGGGTGCTTGCCCACGACCGCCCAGTCGGCGGGCAGCCGGACGGTGGCGGGGAGCTCGTTCACTGACCGCCCCGCTTGAGTCCGAAGCGGCCCTGCTTGGCGTGGATCCTGCGCTCCAGGTCGATGACGGGTTCGAGGACGTTGATGGGTTCGGGGGAGGTGCAGATCCGGGGGCGCCCTTCGACCATCTCCACGTTGGCGTAGTTGTTGTAGTCGAAGATGTGCTGCGGGTTGAGCCGGAACCCGATGGCCGAGGTCGCGTAGTAGGAGATGCGGTCGGGGTGGAAGAAGGCGCCCAGCCCGTCGCGCACCAGCCGGGCGTTGGAGCCCCGGAACTCCTCGCACATCCACTGGAAGAAGCGGGCGCTCTGGTGCCCGGGCACCCGGGGGAGCCGGGAGCCCACCGAGTCCTGGGTGACCCAGCCGGCCTTCACGGCGGGCTCGAAGATGGCGGGGTGGTCGAACTTGGCCACGCAGACGGAGACGTGGTGCGGAAGCCGGTTGCCCTGGTGACCGCCCCGGTCCCGGACGCGGGAGTTCAGCTCGTTGAGCGTCGCGAAGAAGAAGCTGAAGCTCTCCGTCTCCGCCTCGGCGTCGCCCAGCGGGTCGAAGAGGTAGATCAGGCCGTGGGCCCGGGAGAGCTGGTCCGTGATCTCCTCGTGCAGCGGGTTGTTCGCCTCGAACACCTCGCCCGCCGCGTCGTTGATGTCCAGTACGAAGCTGGTCGTGCGGGTGCGGTTCCACTTGCGGCCCGTCGGCTCCTCTCCCTGGACGGACCAGCTCATGCCGCGCAGGCCCACGCTCGCCTGCGGGAAGACGCGCCGGGTCGACAGGCGCGTCACGCTGTCGTTGAGGAAGCCGTTGGCCTCTCTCGTCATGCCGCTGATCCGCCAGCTGCCCTGCCCCTGCCGGTGGGACTGCATCGCCGCGATGGGCAGTGCGCCGAGGAAGCTCGTCTTGCCGGAGCGGGGTGCGCCCCACAGCCCTATGCGGACGCGGTCCGTCGCGTCCGCCCCCGCCGGCGGCACGGGGATCACGCCCGGCGGCCGGTTGCCGTCCATGACGGGGGCCGGCGGGATCACGTACTCGTACGCCATGGGGTTCTCGGCCGGCCGGGCCGGCGGGATGGGCGCGGGGCCGGACCGCTGGCGCACCGGGGGCTTGGGCGGGTCGGCGGGGGCGGCCGGCGTGGGGTCGGAAGCCCTCGCGTTCGGGTCGTAGTACTCCTCGGACACAGCGTTTCTCCTCGCGCCGGAGCTGTCGGTCAGTGCAGGGGGGTGGCGAAGGCCAACGGGCAGGGCGGGCCGTCCGATGGGCGGGGCGGGCCCATGGCCCTGGCCACGTCGGCGGCCGAGTCGGTGCCCGGCCGGAAGGAGCCGTCGCGGGACAGTGCGGCCCAGGCCGCGTCCTCGTAGCGTCTGACGGCGGCCCGTGCGTGTTCGCCGGGCGGCGACCCGGTGGCCGGGTCCGCTCGCGTCATCACCTGTACGTCGGCGCCCCGCAGGCGGTCGAGTTCGATCCGCCAGTCGGCGCCCAGCGGGCAGGGCGGCACCATTCCGTGCTGCCGCGGAGGTGCGGGCGGTCTGCGCGCGACGATCAGGACGATCCTGCGTACGGCCTCGTCGCCGCGGGCCGGTGCCGCGGCGAGGGGGACCAGCCCCTGGAGCGCGTCCTCCAGCGAGGACACCGTGTCCTGTCTGCGCCGTGCGGGCCGCCAGGTCTTCAGGACGGCGAGTGCCTGCTCGGCGGGGCCGGCCGGGACCGGCGGCATCAGGAGGACGCCCCGGGGGGCGTATCCGTTCTCGTGGATCGAGTGGTCGTAGTGGCCGATGACTCCGGTGCGCAGGCCCTTGCCGGTTCCGTGGTTGCGGGCGAGCGCGGTGATGAGGTCGCGTACGAAGGCCAGCCGCTCCTCGGTCTCGGCGTCGTTCGCGCCGCTCAACTCGACGGTGCAGAAGACCTCCAGCAGCGGAGGCCGGACGATCCTGCGGGGCAGGCCCCTGAGCAGTGCGGGCAGGTCCGGCACGGTCCGCTCCTCCTGCTGCGGGCTGCCGCCGGGGCCGACGAGGCCGACCTCACCGGGCCCTTGCAGGACGAAGGTCAGCCGGGCCGGCTCCAGCGCCCCGAGGGCGGTGCGCCGCACGCTCAGGACGGCGCCGCCGGGGCCGCCGCTCCCGGGATGCCCGACGGCGGGGGCGCCGG
The DNA here is from genome assembly GCF_040682455.1 of Streptomyces sp. NPDC051183. Taxonomy (NCBI): domain Bacteria; kingdom Bacillati; phylum Actinomycetota; class Actinomycetes; order Kitasatosporales; family Streptomycetaceae; genus Streptomyces; species Streptomyces sp. NPDC051183. The sequence continues at coordinate 9,571 of NZ_JBFBBA010000048.1, read as the reverse complement.
CCAGCACCGGCAGGAGTACGGAGGCGTTGTCGGTGGTCCCGCCGTGCACGGTGACGGTGGCGGTCGCGCTCCCCCCGGGCCGGAGCCGGGCGCCCGCGGGGAAGAGCACGTGGCTCTGCACGTCCACCGCGCCGGTCCGGCGGTCGGCCCGGGCCAGCAGCAGGGTGTGGTCCACGAGCAGTGGCGCGGTGCGCAGCAACTCCCGTACGGCCTGCACCGTCGTGGTCCCGGCGGCGGCCCCGCTCCCCCGGCCCAGTTCGGCCTGCGGGGCGCAGGTGGCGCGGGCGGTGGCCGCGGCCCGGTCCAGCAGGGTCCACCCGCTGTGGCGGGTCAGCAGGACCACGGGCCGGCCGGGGGACGCCGGTGCGGACGCCGTCAGCCAGTGCAGCACGGCCGCGTCGAATTCCCCGCGGCTGACCGGGGATAACTCGCCGATGCCGCCTGCGAGCTGGAATCGGCGAATGTCCGGGCGCCGGTCCAGCGCGGGGACGACGGAACGCCATTCCGTGCATCCGGCATCCATGTGCCGGGGTATTCCGTTCTCGTCCGCGTGCACCTTGATCACATTCATGTGATCGGGAGTGAGTTCGAGGAACCGCAATTCCTTGACGCGTCCGAAGATCAAATCATCGAGGATCTCGTCCGGGAGCGTCGGCGGTAAGTCCGCCGGACCGGCCGGCGCCCGCCGCGCGTCCTCGCCGGGCCCCGGGGGCCCGCCGCGGACCACCGTCGAGATCCCGCCGCCCGCCTCCGGTCCGCCGCCACCGTCACCGCAGAGCGCGGCGGCCCGTAGGTCCCAGGCGCGTCCGGCGGCTTGCAGGGCCGCGGCGGCCCGGCTCTTGTCCTTTTCGGTCAACTCCCCCAGGACCAGGTCCCCGTACATCTGCCAGCGGCAGCCGGAGCACCAGCCCTCCTCCCCTTCGGGAGCTGCGCACACAGGGCATGGCTGATCAATACGGGTCCCCCGCATCCGACGACTCCCGCCCCCCGGAGCAAATCGCCAATAACGGCCATTCGCGCGCTATTTCGAACCCTCGACGTCGCGCGACGGACATCTCTTGTCGCCCGGCTTCGGGGAATCATCGTGGCACAAGCGAGGCCGAATGTGACGCGTTTTGCGCACCCGCCCGCAACCCGATCACCCCTTCGGTTTCGGAACGTTCGCCCGGTTCGAACAGAGCCGGACGCAAGCGGTCACCCGGGAGTTCCGGTGGTCTGTACGAGGGGGGTCGGGCGGGTCTGTGGGATCTGGGGGGTGGGTAGGGCAAGGGCGTGTGCCTAGGGTGGTTCTTGAGGCCGCATCGCGCCGCTGACCAGGTGCTTTGCGGGAGAGAAGCGCAGAGGGATGGAGCGACGCGGATGCGTGAGCTGGCGGAGACGGCGCGGCAGTGGGTGGCCGAAGGGCGGGTCGCATACCTGGCCCGGCCCGTGACCGAGCAGGGGTTCGGGCCGCGGGACCCCGCCGGGGCCATGCTCGTGGACGCGCGGGGCCAGTGCGTCGGGTCGCTCTACCGCGGGGTCTTCGACGCCGAGCTCGCCGCCGAGGCCGCGGCGATGGGGCCGGGGCGTAGCGCCCGGGTGTGCGAGGTGTCGGTCGGCGCCGGCGAGGCCACCGAGGCCCGCCTGACCTGTGGCGGGCAGGCGGAGATCCTGCTCCAGTCGCTGGACTCGGTCCCCGCGCCGTGGTGGGAACTGCTCGGGCAGGGCGCCGGGGTGGCGCTGGTGACCCGGCTCGGCGCGGCCGCCGACGAGGCCGCGAGCGAGGTCGTACGGGCCGTGGACGCCCCGGGCAACGACGCCGAGCGGCGCGCCGGCGAACTGCTGGCCACGCGCCGGCCCGGGCGGGACGCGCTGTACGAGGGGTCCGGTCTGGTGCTCGTCGAGGCGTACCCGTCCGCGCCCCACCTGGTCATCGGCGGTGGCGGCGAGCTCGCCGGGATCATCGCCCGGCAGGCCGCCCTCCTGGAGTGGGGCGCGGAGATCGTGGAGTCGGCCGCGGACGCCGAGAAGCTGCTCACCGATCACCGGGACGCGGCCTGCCTGGTGCTGCTCAGCCACGAGCCGGACTTCGACGTGCCCACCCTGAGGACGGCGCTCGCGCTCGGGATCCCGTACGTCGGGGCGCTCGGCTCGCGCCGGACGACGGCCAGGCGCCGCGAGGGGCTGCTCGCCGCCGGGGTGGGCGAGGAGGCGCTGCGGGCCGTGCACGGGCCCATCGGGCTCGATCTCGGCGCGCGGACCCCGGCCGAGACGGCGCTGGCCATCTGTGCGGAGATCCTCGGGGTGCTCGGCGGGCGGGACGCGGGCGGGTTGCGGGACTCGGACGGTCCTCTTCGCGGGTAGAGCACCGGGCACCACCGGCCACCGGCCCCGGATAGGGCATATCGCACCGAAGTGCGGGAAAATAGTACGTATGGACACGACCCTGACCGATATCGCGTGGTTCCTGGTCGTCGGGCTTGCTGTGGTCGGCTTCCTGCTCGGCGGCTTCTGGCTGGGCAAGCGAGTCCGGGCGCAGGAACCCGCACCACCCACTGCCGAGAGCCAGCCCCACCTGCCCGACGGCGGTGCGGTCTACGAGGTCCGCGAGGAGCGGGAAGCCGTGGAGATCCCCAAGAGCGGCCTGCGCCCGCACGAGATGCAGGGCTACGGCAACTTCGGCTCCACCACCGCCAGCCACCAGGAGGACGTCCGGGCCGAGCGCGAGTCCGGGTACGAGCATCCGAACCCGCAGAAGCGGCCGCCCCTGGGCGGGCCGCCGACCATGGGCGGCGTGAAGCCCGCCTGACCCGATCCGCCCGAACCCGCCCGCCCGAACCCTGACCCGCGAACTCTGACTCGCGCCACCCCGTGGCGCGGGTCAGAGTTCCGTCCGCAGCCGCAGCACCTCGGGCGGCGGGTGGCGTGCCGACGCGTGCCTGACCTCCGCCGTCAGCGGCGGGTCGAGCGGGTGGAAGGGCACCTCGCCGAGGCCGATGGCGGTGACGGTCGCGCCCGGTCCGCCCGGCCCGGCCGCCCGCGCGCGGGTGGCGACGGCCGCCGCGACATCCGTGCGCAGCGCCGCCGTCAGGGGGCTGGACACCAGCGGCCTCTCGTCCCCGACGGGCAGTACGAGCACCAGGGCCAGGGGGCGCCGCGGGGTGCCGGTGTAGCCCACCACCGCCGCGTCGCGGACGTCGGTGTGGCGGAGCTTCTGCCAGGCCCGGCGCCCGGCCGGGTAGGCCTGGTCCAGCCGCTTGACGACCAGCCCCTCGATACCGCTGGCGGGCAGGGTCTCGTACCAGGTGGCGGCGAGCTCCGGGTCGGTGGTCATCGGCACCGGCTGCAGCGGCGGCCCGAGCGGGAGCAGCAGGTCGACCAGGAGCGCGCGCCGGCGTTCGTACGAGCGCGCACGCAGGTCGAGCCCTGCCAGCTCCAGCACGTCGAAGGCGGCGTACGAGGCCGGCAGGGTCTGCGCGAGTACGGCGGCCCGCGCGGCCGTCGCGGCGGCCGCGCGGCGCTGCACCAGGGCGAAGTCCGTGCGGCCGGCGTGCCAGACGACCACCTCGCCGTCGAGCACGGTCCCGGCGGGCAACTGCCGGGCGGCCGCGGCGAGGTCGGGGAAGGCGCTGGTGACGATGCGTCCGGAGCGGGCCTGGAGCGCCACGCCCTCGGCCGTGCGCAGCACCACCAGCCGGTGGCCGTCGAACTTCGGCTCGTACGCGAGGCCCGGCGCGCGCGGCAGGCTGCGTACGGGGGCGGCGAGCGCGACGGTGATCATGGCGTACGGGCCGGCCGGACCGGGGGCAGCCGCCCCGCCCGGCCGGGGTCGGTCAGCGGGCCGAAGAGGTCGCCGTCGCGCTCCAGCCGGGGCGGGATGTCGCCGGCGAGGAAGACCAGGCCGGCGGGGTCCCGGCAGGCCTCGACCTCCGCCCAGGAGACGGGCGCGGAGACGCTCGGCAGCTCCCGGGCGCGCAGCGTGTAGGGGGCGGCGGTGGTCTTGGCGGCGGCGTTCTGGCTGTGGTCCACGAAGATCTTGCCGGTGCGCAGGGCCTTGGCCATGCGGTGCACCACCAGGCCGGGCAGCTCGCGCTCGGCCTCCTGGGCGAGGGCCTTCGCGTACGCCGACACGCGGTCGGACGGGGTCGGCTCCAGGGGCACGGCCAGGTGCATGCCCTTCGACCCGGAGGTCTTGGCGTAGGCGGGCAGCCCGTCGGCCGCGAGCCGGTCGCGCAGCCAGAGCGCGGCCCGGCAGCACTCGACGACGGTGGCGGGCGGTCCGGGGTCGAGGTCGAGGACCATCCGGTCGGCGACGGCCGGGGTGTCGGCCGGCCACTGGGGGGTGTGGAACTCGACGACCAGGTTCGCGGCCCACATGAGGGTGGCCAGGTCGGCGACGACCACCTGTTCGGCGGAGAGGTCCTCGGAGCGGGGAACCGGGGTGGTCTTCACCCATGCGGGGGTTCCGGGCGGCGGATTCTTCGTGAAGAAGAGCTGGCCGTCCGGGCCGTCGGGATACCGCAGGAAGGACACCGGCCGGTTGTGGATGTGGGCCAGCAGCGAACCCGCGACGGTGGCGTAGTAGTGCAGCACCTCGCCCTTGGTGAAGCCGGTCCGGGGATAGAGGACCTTGTCGAGATTGCTGAGCGCGATGCGACGCCCCTCCACCATTGTGATCGGCGTCATACGATGAGACTGTCATGAAACAGGAGGAACCGTGCGATCCATTTGGAACGGGGCGATCTCCTTCGGCTTGGTCAGCATCCCGATCAAGCTGGTGAACGCCACTGAGAGCCACTCGATCTCCTTCCGCCAGATCCACCTGAGCGACGGCGGACGGGTCCGCTACCGCAAGGTGTGCGAACTGGACGGCGAGGAGGTGTCGGCCTCCGAGATCGGCAAGGGGTACGAGGAGGCGGACGGGTCCATCATCCCGATCACGGACGAGGACCTGGCGCAGCTGCCGATCGCGACCGCCAAGACGATCGAGATCGTGTCGTTCGTGCCGGCCGACGAGATCGACCCCTTGCAGATGGACGCCGCGTACTACCTCGCGGCGAACGGGGCCACGGCGGCCAAGCCGTACACGCTGCTGCGGGAGGCGCTGAAGCGGAGCCGGAAGGTCGCCATCGCCAAGTACGCGCTGCGGGGGCGGGAGCGGCTGGGCATGCTGCGGGTCGTCGACGACGTGATCGCCATGCACGGGCTGTTGTGGCCGGACGAGATCCGGGCGCCGGAAGGGGTGGCTCCGGAGGCGACGGTGTCGGTGCGGGAGGCCGAACTGGACCTGGCGGACGCACTGATGGCCACTTTGGGGGAGGTGGAGATGGAGTCGCTGCACGACGACTACCGGGAAGCCGTGGAGGCGATGATCGCCGCGAAGGCGGGGGGCGCGTTCGAGCCGACGGAGGCGGTGGTGGAGCCGGCCGGCGGGCAGGTGATCGACCTGATGGCGGCGCTGGAGAAGAGCGTACGGGAGGCCAAGGCCTCGCGCGGCGAGGGCGGTTCGGAGGCGGAGACGGAGACCGGGGCGCGGGCCGGGGCGGAGGTCACGCCGATCCGGCGGAAGGCCGCGGCGGCCGCGCCGAAGGCGGTGGGCGGCAAGAAGTCGACCGCGACGGCGGCCGGATCCGGCAAGAAGGCGGCCCCGGCCGCCAAGTCCACCGCCAAGTCCACCGCGGCCAAGTCGGCTTCGGCGAAGAAGTCGGCCACGGCCGCGGCGAATAAGGCCACCGCGGCCGCGAAGAAGACCGCCGCGCCCCGCAAACGCTCCTCGGCCTGAGGCGCGGGCCGACGGGCTACCGGGCTGCCGGCCGCCGCCAGGTGCGGTGGTCGCGGGCCAGCACGTAGAGGGCCTCGACGTCCGGGGGTTTGAGCGTGGTGGCGGCCGTCGTGAAGTACGGGGCCGCCGTGGGGGGCTGCAGGACGCGGATGTCGCGGACGCTCGGGGCCACCTCGACGCGGGTGGCGTCGACCAGCGCCAGCACCGGGGTGACCGGGGCCGTCAGCACGCGGGCGGCGTACCGCGCCGCGAGCCGGGCCCGGCGCGGGTCGGGGCGTGGTTCGGCGCGGCCCACCGTGAGGAGGAGGTCGCCGACCTGGGCGCGCTGACGGCGGCCCGGAACGCTGAGGACGCAGAAGACCCCGGGCGGGCCCAGGACCAGGTGGTCGATGCTGCCGACGCCCGGGACGGCGAGCGCGTGCAGGGCTCTCCAGCCCTGCGACTCCGGGAGTGCGTCGAGGACCTCGCCCATCCGCTGCTGGGCCGTGAGGTCCTGGCGCAGCCGGTGGCGTGCGCGGGTGCCCGCCGAACCGTGTTCCAGTTCGCCCAGCAGGCCCTCCCCCGGGCGGTTCGGGGCCAGGTCCTCGTCCGGCGGCAGGGCGAGACGGCGCAGGTCCGCGGCCGTGGGGACGGGGGGCGGGCCGATGGAGACCGTCCCGCTCAGGTAGGGACGCAACACCCTCAGGATCTCCTCGCGGCGGTCGTCCGCCAGGACGCTGATCCGGTTGGTCTGCCGGTCGTACCAGGCCACCGCCCGCCCGTCGGGCAGATTGACATACAGCCGGCCGCGGCCCGGCCGGCCGCTCGGCAGTACCTTGAGTCCCCGCATCGCCCTCACCCCCGCCGTCCATGGGAGCAGCCCGGGCGCCGCGCGGCAATCCCCCGGTTGTGTAACGACTCCGCCGGAACCCTGCTGCCCCGCTGTTACAAAACCAGCGCCCCACTGCAACGGCCGGTGCCTAGGTTGGTCCCACCTGGACACCCCAGGACCTGACCAGCACCGAAGGACTCTCGTGAGCACCGTCAGCCGCCGCACCCTCGTTCGCGCCGCCGCCGTGACCGCATGCGCCGCCGGCCTGCTGGCGCTCCCGGCCGCCACCGCGCTCGCCGAGGGGGTGCCGGCCGCCTCGGCCACGCAGCGGACCCTGGTCAAGACCCTCGCCCTCGCCGACGGCGTCTCCAGGGCCAACGTCTACCGCACGGCCAAGGACGCCTACCAGGCCGAGGTGCTGACCGCGGACGGCGCCACGGCCGCCACGCTGACCAGCCGGGACGGCGCGACCGGCTTCGGCGAGGCCGGGAACCTCCACCTCGCGCTGCGGCCCGACGGGCAGCTCAGCTCCTGGGCGGGCGACACCGTGCCCGCCGGCAGCCACGTCGTCACGCACAAGACCGGCACCCGCGAGGGCCGGGTCGTGCCCGCCTCCGCGTCCGGCTCCTCCGTCTCCGCCGCCGCCCCCGTGGCCACCGGGCCCGTCGAGGCGCTGCGTCTGAACACCCTGGCCGACGGGCCGGGCGACGGCGTCATGCTGCTCGCCGCGGGCGGCGGGATCACCGCCGTCGGAGCCGCCGGGCTCGGCTTCGCGATGCTGCGCCGCGGCCGTACGGACGGCTGAGGCGCCGCCGGGCCCGCCGCCGCGGTCACCGGGCGGGCCTCGTGGGCGAAGACCGCGCATCTCTGCTTACTGTTGACGCGACGCAGAGTCATGCCGCGGAGAGGAGGACGTACGGGTGGTGAGCATCCCCTCGCGCGCCCGCGCGGCCCTGGCGGCCCTGCCACTCCTCCTCCTGCTCCTGCCGGTGACCGGCTGCGGCGACACCGGGGGCCTGGCCAACGCCGGCCCCACCCCGACCGCGAGCGGACCCGTACACCTGTGGCCCGGGCGCAAGGGTGCGTCCGTTCCGCCCGCCGATCCCGGGGGCGCGCCCCCGGAGTACGTGCCGGGCATCGCTCCCGTGCGGGACCAGAACGTGCACTCCATCGACCCCGTCGCCCTCGTGCAGGCCGAGCTGCGGGCGCACCCGGACGCCCGGAGCGGCCCCGACGGGCTGTTCAAGGAGACCGCCGACGCGATCGAGGACTGCGGGGAGGACGGGTCCGCGCCCCAGGACTGCCCGGTGCTGACCCCGTACTACCGGGACCTCACCGGGAACGGCAAGGACGAGCTGATCATCGGCATCCGGCTGCCCGAGGACCAGATGTCCGTACGGGTGTACACCGCCGATGCCGACGGACGGCTCAACCGGATCATGGCGACCACCCAGACCCTGATCAGCGTGGAGCTGGCCGGCCGGGACGTGATCCTGCACATGCCGAGCGGCCTCGGCGGCTACGAGCTGATCAACGCCTGGTCCTGGGACGAGAAGCAGCGCAGCATGCTGCCGACGCGCGAGCAGATCGTACGGGTCCCCGCCCCGAGTTCGCCGTGAGGTTCCGGCTGCCTGCCTGGACGGCCACGCTGACCTGGAAGTCGGCGTGCTTCATCGTGGTGATGTGCTGCACGCTGGCGGCCGTACTGGGTGCGCTGGTGCATGTCGAGGTGACCCGCCAGACGGTCGCGACGGCGCGGGACAAGGCGCTGGGCAAGCTGCAGGACGCCTCGCGCGCGTACGAGGCGGGCGAGGCACTGCCACCGGAGTCGGGCCTGGACCCGGCCGGTCTGCCGGACTCGCTGCGGGCGCTGGCCCTGTCCGGGCACCGCGGGACGATCGTGGCCGACCACCAGGGCCGGCCGATGATGTGGGCGGCGGCTCCGGCCGACGGGAAGGCTCTGGCCACCGCGGTCGACTACGGCCAGAGCGCGCGGACGATCAGCGGGCTGGACAACGCGATCATCGGGTCCTCGGTACTGGCGATCGGCGGGACCCTGCTGGTCGGCGCCTTCGCCGTGACGCGGGTGACGCGCCGGCTGCACCAGACGGCGACCGTCGCCCGGCGGATCACGCAGGGCGACCTGGACGCCCGCGTCGGGGACCCCCGTACGAAGGGCCCCTCGCGGCACCAGGACGAGGTGGCGACGGTCGCGGGCGCGCTGGACACGATGGCGGGGAGCCTGCAGGCGAAGCTGCTGAGCGAGCAGCGGTTCACGGCGGACGTGGCGCACGAGCTGCGCACGCCGCTGACCGGTTTGCAGGCGGCCTCCGAACTGCTGCCGGAGAGCCGGGCCACGCAGTTGGTGCAGGAGCGGGTACGGACGATGCGCGGGCTGACCGAGGACCTGCTGGAGATCTCGCGGCTGGACTCGGGCAGCGAGGTGGTGGAGACGGACCTGCACCAGCTGGGGCGGCTCGCGCGGCGGGTGGTGCGGGCGTCGGGGACGGAGACGGAGGTCGTGGTCGTCCGCGACGCGCACGTGGAGACGGACCGGCGGCGGCTGGAGCGGGTGCTGGGGAACCTGGTGGCCAACGCGCACAAGCACGGCCGGGCGCCGGTGGTGGTGACGGTGGACGGGCCGGTGGTGACCGTACGGGACCACGGCGACGGGTTCCCGGAGTACCTGGTGGCGCACGGCCCGCAGCGCTTCCGCAGCGGGAGCCGGGGGCACGGGCTCGGCCTGACGATCGCGCTGGGCCAGGCCGAGGTCATCGGCGCGCGGCTGGAGTTCCGCGCGGCCGACGCCGGCGGCGCCCTGGCCGTCCTCACCCTCCCGGACCCCCCGTAGCCCCCCGCGCCTCAAGCGCCGGCGCGGCTGGATGTGCGTCTGCGGCGCCGCTGCCGGGGGCCGGCCCCCGGACCCCCGCGCCTCAAACGCCGGCGGGGCTGGATTTTGGCTGATGCCGCCCGCACCATCTCAGCCCCGCCGGCGTTTG
>NZ_JBFBBA010000047.1:0-53356 GCF_040682455.1 Streptomyces sp. NPDC051183 | reverse complement strand
CCGGCGTTTGAGGCGCGGGTCCGGGCAGAGCCCGGGGAACGGTGGAAGGGCGGGTAGGGGACGGCCCCGCGCAGCGGCAACCCGCGCCCCCGGCCCCGCCGAGGCCCGACGGACGGAGTCCGGCGCAGCGGGCCGAAGCCGCGAAGCGGTGCGAGGGGCGCGTCGGGAAATGGGTCCGCGCAGCGGTGCGAGGGGCGCGTCGGGGAAGGGACGCGTCAGGAAAGCGCGGCTTACGAAGCCTTCGGCTTCGTCCACGGCCACCGCGGCCTCGGCCTCACCCCGGACGGGGAGTACGCGTACTTCCAGCCCTTCTGGAGCCCGAGCCGCTTCGAATACCCCGCCGGGACCCGCTCGTAGAGCAGCACCGTCGGCGGCCCCCCGTCCGCCGCCGGGACCGGGATCTCGTACCACTTCGGGGGATGACCGGTCGGACCGAGGAGGATCGGCAGGACCCGGCCGTCCATCGGGCCGCCCTCGAAGGGGGTGGGTTCGCTTCTCACCCCACCAGTGTCACAGCAGGTGCGCCGCCTCGGAGACCACCGGGATCACGCGCCGGGCGAGCACGCCCACCGGCCCGTCCGCGGATTCCATCGCGAGCGCGGCCCGCGCGGCGGCCGCCGTTTCGGGGTCCGTGGCCGCGGTGGCCGTCAGCAGGGCGATGAACTGGTCCACCAGCCAGTCCCGGAGGGACTCGACCTGCGGCTGCTTGCCCTCGTCGATCCAGACGAGCGAGGCCGCCTCGACCGCAGTGATCCAGGTGCGCACCATCATCCGCAGCCGCGGCCCCGGCGCGGGCACGGACAGATGGAGGAGGATCTGCTCGGCCGCCGAGCGGCGGATGCCGTCGACCGTGGCCGTCGTGCGGGAGGTCTCGACGACGCTGCCGCCCTGGAGCAGCGCTGCGAAGCCCGCGTCGTGCTCGTCGACGAAGGCGAGGTAGCGGTCCAGGGCGCGGGACAGCCGCTGGGTCAGCGGGCCTTCCTGGGGTTCGGCGAAGCAGAGTTCGAGCAGGTCGGCCGCCGAGCGCAGGGCGGCTTCGTACAGCTGCTGCTTGCCGCCCGGGAAGTAGCGGTAGACCAGTGGGCGCGAGACCCCGGCGGCCTCGGCGACGTCGTCGAGCGAGATCTCCTCCGGCGCCCGGTGCGCGAACAGCGACAGGGCCGCGTCGAGGAGCTGGGCCCGCCGCTCCTCGACGCTCAGCCTGCGGTACGCGCGTACGGTCATGTCCGCAGGGTAGCCCCAAGGCCATCGCCTCAGGCCAGCAGTCCCGAGCTCTTCCACAGCCTCCGGCCGACCCCGCGCAGGACGCCTATGTCGTCGAGGAAGTCCGTGAGGCGCTTCGCGCCGGTCTGCATCACTTCCCGGCGGTGGCCGCTCGCCTTGACCTGGGCGAGCGCCTCGCGCCGGTCGAGGCCGATGTTGTCGTAGACGGCCGGGTTGACGAAGGCGAGGGAGAAGACGCGGGCGGCCTCGCCGCAGCTGATGCGCGTGAGCTCCTGCTCCCAGCGCGGGGCGGTGAGCATCTGGCGGCGCAGTTCCTCGCGGGCGTAGCGGACGTGCCGGGCCTCCTCGATGACGTGGATGCGGGTCACGCCGCGTACGAGGGGCTGGATGCGCTCGTCCGGGAAGGTCAGGCGCTGCATCCAGTCGAGGATCTCCTCGCCGAGCAGGGTGCAGGCGAAGGAGCCGGGGGTGGTGGAGATGGTCTTCAGCACCCGGGCGAGGTTGTGGTTGGTGCGCGAGACCGGGTAGGCGGGGGCGCCGCCCTTCTGGATCATGCGGGCGAACATCATCGAGTGGCGGCACTCGTCGGCGATCTCGGTGAGTGCGTAGCGGACGTGATTGCTGGTCAGGGACTTGTCGTAGATGTGCCGGACCAGCAGCTGCATGAGGATGATCTCGAACCAGATGCCGAGCGAGCCGAGTGCCGCCGCCTCGTGGCGGGAGAGGTCGATGCGCTGCTCCTCGCCCATCTTCCTCCAGAGCGGGGTGTCGTAGAGGGAGAGCAGCTCGGGCGGCCAGTAGTACTTGCCCTCGATCGTCGGGGCGTCCCAGTCGAGTTCCTTGTCGGGGTCGAAGGAGTGCTTGGCCGAGGATTCGAGCAGTCGTTCGGCGATCTGTTCGCGGTCCTTGAGGAGGCCGAGCGCGTCCTGCAGGACCCGGCGATCCGTGCCGGTGCTGCGGTCGGTCGTGGTCGTCATGGCGGGGCACCTCGCCCATTCGTCTGGGGGATTCGGCCGGGGTTACCAGCGGTCACCTGTTATGAGACTGCTTGTCAGCAAGACCGTCAATCCCCCGCGCACGACTTGTTGACCGCGCGTCTACCAACGTGTGACGCTGCCAACTGTCCAGTCCTGTACGCGAGTACGTGAGACGAGGGGGCGTCAGTGTCGACGCACGAGCTCTACACCAACGACCCGGGCGAGGGCGTCTGGCCCGTCCCCGCGTCCGGATCGGCCCGCTTCAGCTGGGAGTACGACGGGGGCCGCGAGCGGCTGCTCGCGCTCTACCAGAAGGGCAAGGACAAGCAGTGGGACGGCGCCAAGCGCATCGCATGGGACCTGGAGGTGGACCCGTACGACCCGCTCGGCACCCCTGACGAGGCACTGACCCTCTACGGGACCCGGCACTGGGCCAAGTTCACCGAGAAGGACAAGGGCGAGCTGCGCCGGCACTACGCCGCCTGGAACTTCAGCCAGTTCCTGCACGGCGAACAGGGCGCGATGGTGTGCGCCGCGCGCATCGTCGAGTCGGTGCCGGACCTGGACGCGAAGTTCTACTCCGCCACCCAGACCATGGACGAGGCCCGGCACGCCGAGATCTTCGGGCGCTTCCTGCACGAGAAGGTCGGGATGCTCTACCCGATCAACGACAGCCTCCAGGGGCTGCTCGGCGACACCCTGCGCGATTCCCGCTGGGACATGCCGTACCTGGGCATGCAGGTGCTCATCGAGGGGCTGGCGCTGGCCGCCTTCGGGATGATCCGCGACACGACCGACAAGCCGCTGCCGAAGCAGATCCTCGCGTACGTGATGCAGGACGAGGCCCGCCACGTGGCGTTCGGGCGGATGGCGCTGCGGGACTACTACAAGCAGTTGACGGACGCCGAGCTGCGCGAGCGCGAGGAGTTCGTGATCGAGGGCTGCTACCTGATGCGTGACCGGCTGCGCGGGGTGGAGGTGCTGGAGAACTTCGGCATCCCGCGGCAGGAGGCGGAGCGGTTCAGCGAGGAGTCGGAGTTCCTGCACCTGTTCCGCAAGCTGCTGTTCAGCCGGATCGTGCCGTGCGTGAAGGACATCGGGCTGTGGGGGGAGCGGCTGCAGAAGGCGTACCTGGAGATGGGCGTCTTCGACATGGGCGACTCCAACCTCGACCTGCTCATGAGCCAGGACGAGGAGATCGCCGAGGCTCTGGACCGCGAACGGTTCGCGGCCGAGGAGACCGAGCGGGTGGCGGAGGTCCGGGCGGCCATCGCCGAGGGCGCCGGGGCCTAGGTCCGGCGGTCCGGCGGTCCGGCGGGAGGGGGCGCGCCTCAAGGGGCCGGCGGTCCGGCCCCGTACAGCGCGGCCTCCATCACCGCCCGCGCGATCGGCGCGGCCGCGCTGTTGCCGCTGATGTCCCTGCGGTCGGCCGCCGCGTCCTCGACCACCACCGCCACCGCGACGGCCGGCAGCGGTGCGCCCTCGGCCTTGGCCCAGGCGATGAACCAGGCGTACGGGGTGCCCGCGTTGCCGACCCCGTGCTGGGCGGTGCCGGTCTTGCCGCCCACCAGCGCGCCGGGGATGGCCGCGTTGCGCCCGGTGCCGTTCTCCACCACCCTCACCATCAGGTCCTGGAGCCGCATCGCGGTCGCCGGGTTCATGGCCCGGCCGAGGGTGCGCTGGTCGGAGCGGCGGACCTGGTCGCCGTCGTCCTGCGTCGTACGGTCCACCAGCTGGGGCGACTTGACCTCCCCGCCGTTCGCGACGGCCGCCGCCACCATCGCCATCTGCAGCGGGGTGGCCGTGGTGTTGAACTGGCCGATCGAGGACAGGGCCAGCTGGTCCGGGCTCATGTCGGTGTCGAAGTTCGACCGCGACACCCAGGACGGCACCCGCAGCCCGCCGTCGTTGAAGCCGAACCGGCTCGCCGCCTCCACCATCCCGCGCAGGCCCACCTGTACGCCGATCTTCGCCATCACGGTGTTGCAGGACCACTGCACCGCGTCCGCCATCGAGGCGTCCTGGCAGCCGGTGCCCGCGTTCGGCAGCAGGGTGCTGGTACCGGGCAGCGGGTAGGGGTCGGGGGTCTGCGTCGGCGCGTCCACGTCGCTGACCACGCCCGCGTCCAGGGCGGCCGCCGCCGTCACGATCTTGAACGTGGAGCCGGGCGGGTACGTCTCGCGCAGCGCCCGGTTGAGCATCGGCCTGGCCGGGTCCGCGTTCAGCCGCTCCCAGGCCGCCTTGACTCCGGAGCCCGTGCCGGACAGCAGCGCCGGGTCGTAGGAGGGGCTGCTGACCAGCGCGAGGATCCTGCCGGTCGCCGGCTCGACGGCCGCCACGGCGCCCCGCTTGCCCGCGAGCCCCGTGTACGCGGCCAGCTGCATGCCGGCCCGGACCGTGGTGACGGCGTTCCCGCCGCCGGGGCGGCCGCGCGACAGCTCGTACCAGAGCGGGAAGGCGGAGAGCCCGGGATCGGTGCCGGCGAGGATCCCGTCCTCGGCGCGCTCCAGGAAGCTGGTCCCGTAGGTCTGCGAGGAGAAGCCGGTGACCGGGGCGTAGAGCGGGCCGTTCTTGTACGTCCGCTCGTAGCGCAGCAGTTGGCGGCTGTCGCGGGAGCCGGTGACGGCCCGGCCGTCGACCAGGATGTCGCCGCGGGGCTCGGCGTAGCGCTCGATGGCGGGGCGTTTGTTGGCCGGGTTGGCGCCGTAGGCGGCGGCCTCCCAGACCTGCACGCGGGCGACGTTGACCAGCAGGGCGACGAGCAGCAGGACGCAGAAGTACGCGCACCACCGGATGTAGCGGATCATTCGGCCGCCCCCTCTGCGGGCCGGGGCCTGCGGGCGCTGTCGCTGAGCCGGATCAGCAGGGCGACGATGATCCAGTTGGTGACGACGGAGGATCCGCCCTGGGCCAGGAAGGGCATGGCCATGCCGGTGAGCGGGATCAGCCCGGTGACGCCCCCCGCGATGACGAACACCTGGAGCGCGATGATCGAGGCGAGCCCGGTCGCCAGCAGCCGGCCGAAGGGGTCGCGCAGGGCGAGGCCGGCGCGGAAGCCGCGGGAGACGAGGAGCCCGTAGAGGAGCAGGATCGCGGTGAGGCCCGCGAGGCCGAGCTCCTCGCCGGCGGTGGCGAGGATGAAGTCCGATTTGGCGGCGAAGCCGATGAGGAAGGACTGGCCGTGGCCGAGTCCGGCGCCGAGGAGTCCGCCGGCGCCGAAGGCGAAGAGGGACTGGGCGAGCTGGCCGGGGCCCTGGCCGCGCTCGATGGAGGCGAAAGGATTCAGCCAGTCGTCCACGCGGCTGTTCACGTGCGGCTCGAAGGTGCCGACGGCGTACGCGCCCACGGCGGCCAGCAGCAGCCCGATCGCGATCCAGCCGATCCGCCCGGTGGCGGTGAACAGCATGATCACGAACAGTCCGAAGAAGAGCAGCGAGGTGCCGAGGTCGCGCTCCAGGACGAGGACGCCGACGCTGAGCAGCCAGATCGCGAGGATCGGGCCGAGGACGCGGCCGGGCAGGAGCTTCAGCTTCCAGAACAGCCGGCGGCCGGTGAGCGCGAGCGCGGTGCGGTTCGCGGCGAGGTAGGCGGCGAAGAACACGGCGAGCAGGATCTTGGCGAACTCTCCCGGCTGGAAGGAGAGTCCGGCGAACCGGATCCAGATGTGGGCGCCGTTGACCGCCGGGAAGAAGACGGGTACGAGCATCAGCGCGAGGGCGACGGCCACCGAGAGGTAGGCGTAGCGCTGGAGTTCGCGGTGGTCGCGCAGCCCGGCGACGACGAGGACGAACAGCGCCAGCCCGAGGGCGGACCAGCGCAGCTGGTCCCCGGCGGTGAGGTGGCCCGGGGTGGTCGCGTCGAGGCGCTGGATGAGGACGAGGCCGAGGCCGTTGAGCAGCACCGCGATCGGGAGCAGGAGCGGATCGGCGTACGGGGCGCGCAGCCGGACGGCGAGGTGCGCGGCCAGCGCCGCGACGGCGAGTCCGCCGGCGTAGGAGGCGGCGGCGCCCGGGATGCGGCCGGTGGTGGCGAGGCCGACGTAGAGGTGGCCGAGGACGGCGATCAGGACGGCGCCGGCGAGGAGCGACAGCTCGACGCCGCGGCCCGTGGGGGCGCCGGCGTCGGGGGGTGGCGGGGCGGGGTCGGCCACCTTCGCCGTCAGAGCGGTCATACGGGAAACGTAGCAAGCGGGCGGGTCGTATGTCCGCTTATGTCATAGTGTGCCGAAGAGTCGTCAGAACCGGTCGGATGTGAAGTAGGGAATCGGGAGTCTCGCCCCATGGGACCTGTGGAGTTCATCGTCCTGGCCTTTCCGGAGGAACAGCTGCGGGTGCCGGCGGTCGAGGCGGTGATGGGATTGCGCAAGACCGGGGTCGTACGGCTCATCGACGGGCTCGTGGCGACGAGGACCGCCTCGGGGGAGGTGCTGGCGGCGGAGTTCGACGAGTTCATCGAGCTGCAGGGCCTGCTGACGGGCCGTGACGTCGCCCGGCTGATCGGGCCGGAGGACGTGCGGGAGGCGGCGGAGCTGCTGGACCGGGGGAACTGCGCGCTGCTGCTGGTGGTGGAACACGTGTGGGCGGAGGACGCGGCCGTCGCCGTACGGGCGGCGGGCGGGCGGATCGTGGGCTCGGTCCGCATCCCGGCGGAGCGGGTGGGGGTGGCCTGATGTTCATCCGGCCGGTCGGGGTCACGGTCCGGGCGGCGAACCGCCCGGCGGGCCACCCGCTGCTCCAGGGCCTGCTCTCCCGTGCGGCGGGACCCCCGCCGCGGGGCCTGCTGGGCCGGGCGGTGAAGGCCGCGCAGGACACGGGCGCGGCGGACTGGGAGCCGGAACCGGACCAGGGCCGGGACGAGGACTGGGAGCCGGAGGACCAGCACCAGGGCTGGGACCCGGAGCAGGAGCCACGACCGGAGCACGAGCCTGAGCCGGGACACGAGCCGTGGCCGCCGGACCCCCGCTTCCCGCAGGAGCCGCCACCGGCCGGCTCCGCTCCCCCGTCGGGCCTGGTCTCGGAGCTCACCCGGCTCGCGGACCTGGCCCGGGAGGGCCTGCTCACCCCGGAGGAGTTCACGACGGCCAAGGCCCGGCTGCTGCGGGGATGACGAGAAGCCCGGGCCCCTTCCCTGAGGGAAGTACGGCCCGGGCTTCACTGTGCCACCGGCGCCACGGCGCCGAAGGGGTTCAGCGCCGTGTCATCCGTGCTCAGAACTTGTTGCGCACCACGCTCTTGAGGTTCTTGCCCAGCTTGTCCCAGTAGCCCTTGGCCTGGTTCTCGCTGCAGGTGCGGCCGCAGATGGCCGCGGCCCCGCCCAGCTTGCCGCGGATCTCGAGCTTCATGTGGCCCTTCGACTTGTAGAGGTCGAAGCCGATCCAGCCGCCCGGCCAGTCCGGGTGCCCGAACCGCGCGCCCAGCTGGAGGTAGCTCTTGCCGATGCTGTTGACGTTCACCGGGAAGTACATCGAGATGCCGTGGACCACCGGCCGGAGCGTGAAGTCCTGGCCCTCGTGCGTGATCTTGTTCGGGCGGCCCGGGATCGGGAAGACCGCCTTGAAGTGGCTCTTCCAGTAGTTGAACACCGACTTGTCGGACGCACCGGTCTTGCCCAGGTCGTAGTACCGGTAGTAGCTCGCCTGCCCGCTGATGTCACTGCAGCCGACGGGGTCGCCGCTGCAGTAGCCGTAGGCGTTGGAGCCGCCCGCGTACTTCGGGTCGGACTGCAGGAACCGGCCCGTGGCCGGCTCGTAGACGCGGGCACCGGTGAGCGCCAGGCCGCTGAGCGTCTCGCCGGAGACCTGCGCGGAGCCCTTCCAGCCGTAGCGGGCCGCGCCGGTGTCGTCGAGCGGCACGCCGTACTCGTCGTACCGCTGGACGGTCGACGCCGCCGGGTTGGTCAGGTCGAGCCGTACGGCGACGTCACCGCGCAGGTTCGCGAACTGCAGGACGACACCGCCCGCCTGGCCCGTGGTGGCACCCAGCGCGCCGCCGATGTCGTTGACGAACCGGGTGACGCTGCCGTCGGCCTCCGTGAGCCAGTCGGGGCTGGCCGACTCGTCACCGTAGTGCTGGGTGATCTTGCCGGTCATGCTCCAGGTGCCGTCGGTGCCCTGCGTCTGGGTGGTGGCGACGGCGGCGCGGCCGCCGGCGTCCAGGTCCCAGATGCGGCGCTGCGTGCCCACCGTCTCGGAGCGCAGCACGTCACCCGCGAAGTAGTCCAGCTGCACGCCGCCGTTGACCGTGGTGCGGCCGAGGGCGTCGTACGTGCGGCCCGTGAGCCGGTCCGCGCTGTCGTACGTGTAGGCCTGCGTACCGGTGACCGCGTCCGCGGTGCCCGGGTCGCAGTCGTCCGCGGCGGACGACTTCGAGGTGCGGTTGCCGTTGGCGTCGAACGCGTAGCCGCGCACGGTGCAGCCGGCCGTACCGGAGTCCGTGACCTGGGTCAGGCGCCCGGTGGCGTCGTAGCGGAATCCGCTGGAGACCGTGGCGCCGTCGGTCTGGGTGTGGCCGGCCTGGCGCCCGGTGATGTGGTACTCGGCGACGTCGGCCAGCGCGATCACACCGGCGGAGTCGGTGTACTGGCGGGAGGTCACCCGGCCCGTGGTGTCGGCGCCCAGCTTGAGCTGGTAGCCGCCGGGCAGGTTCTGCGAGACGAGCCGGCCCTCGACGTCGTACGCGGCCGTGAACGTGCCCGCGACGGAGTCGGTCAGCGTGCCCAGGTCACCCTTGGCGGTGTAGCCGAAGGTGGTGGAGGCGGAGGTGGAGTCCGAGGACTTCACCGTCCGGTCCAGGTTGTCGTACTCGGTCCGGGTCGTGTTGCCGGACCCGTCCGTGTAGGAGATCAGACGGCCGAGCGCGTCGTGGGCGTAGCTCACGGTCTGCCCGTTGGACGTCTGGGTCTTGGTGTGGCCGGTCTCCGAGTCGTAGGTGAACACGGTGTCCGACACCGCCGTGCCCGGGCCGCCGCTCGCGGAGGCCTTGGCGCGCCGGCCGGCGTCGTCATAGGTGATGGTGCTGGTGACGGTGGCGCCGTTGGCCGTCTTGGCCGTGATGGCCACTCCGCCCCAGCGGTTGTACTGGTAGGTGGTGGTGGCCAGCTCGGCGGGGTTGGCGCCGCCCCCGGTCACCGTCGCGGCGGGCGCCGTCCTGCAGAGCAGACCGGCCCACTCCGGGCGGGCGGCGCACTCGCCGCTGCCCGTCGCCGTGTAGTAGGTGTACAGGAGGGTTCCCGCGTCGCTGCCGTTGGAGGCGGCGACGCTGGTGGTGGCCAGCCGGCCGTCCGCCCGGTAGGTGGAACGGGTGTTGGCCAGCTGCGCGCCCTGGCCGTCCTTGGTGGTGAGCTCCTCGCCGGTCGCCCAGTTGTACGTGGTGACCGTGGTACGGGCGTCCGCGTCCTGCGGGTACCCCTCGATCGCCGCGCCGGCCACGCTGGAGGTGACCTGGCCGGACACCTCGGCGTCGGCGGGCCGGCCCTCGTCGTACTTGTTCGCGGTGTGGCGGCGTACGGGCACCAGGGCGCCCGCGGGCAGGGCCGGGTTGGCCCCGGAGGCTGCCACGTCGCCGATGAGGACGGCCTGGTGGACCGGGCCGTAGCTGTCGAGGACGCGCTGGCCGTCCGCCGAGTAGACGCTCGTCTCGGACAGGCGCTCGGCGCGCTCGGACGTGGACAGCGCGCTGAGGCCGAGCCCGGAGAGCGTGGCCGCGGCGTCCGGGGCGGTGCCCAGGGCCAGGTCGCGGTTGGCGGCGCTCAGCGAGGCGACCGGGTTGGCGTAGGCGTCGTACTCGGTGGTGGTCAGACCGCCGCCGGGGGTGGCGGTGTTGGTCTCCCGCCCGTTGGCGTCGGCGTACGTCACGCTCGCGCGGGCGTAGGCGGCGGCCGTGAGGTCACCGCCCGTCGAGGAGGCCGGCACGGCGTCGGCCGGGAAGACCGCGGTCGCGTCGGCCGGGACCTCGTTCTGGGCCCAGGTGGCCACCGTGGCGGCGTCCATCTGGAACGGGGCCTTGGCGCCGGTCAGCGGCACGTCGTAGACGACGGTGTTGACTGCCTCGCCCGCGACGGTGGTCGCGGAGCCCTGTTCGAGGGTCGGGCGGGTCACCTTCAGGAGCATCCCCTCACCGGCGGTGAGGGAGGAGCCTGCCTTGCCGTAGTGGAAGTTCCACGGCAGTTCGCTGCCGGGCTTCATCCAGAAGACCCGGTTGCCCGCGTCGTAGGAGTACTGGACCTGCGTGGCCTGCGAGTAGTGGGGGTTCCACTGCTGGCGCAGCCGGCCGCTCTTGTCGTAGCGGTACACCGACAGGACCTCGTCGCGTGCGGTGGCCGCGCCGGGGTCGGTGGCCCAGAGCTTGATCTCCTTGACCTGTCCGGCGAAGTCGCCGAAGTCGGCCGCCGTGGACCAGCCCGTGGCGGTGGTGGCCGTCGCGTAGACGAACTCCACCACGCGGCAGCCCTTGGTGGAGGGGGTGGCCTGGCAGGTGGCCGCGGTGACGCCCTCGGTGGGCGAGATCAGGTACTTGGGACGCGCGACCGTTTCGGTGCCCGCGGCCACGGTCTCGGAGACCTGCGTGACGGTGGAGTCGTCCACGGCTGCCGCGGAGGTGGCCAGGGTCCACGTGGTGGCTCCGGCGGCGGCCTTGGTGAAGACGTTGACCGTGGCGTCGCCGGTGTCGCGCAGGGTGAAGGAGCCCGAGGTGAGGGACCCGGTCAGGGTGAGCGTGCCGGCTCCGGTCTCGGCGGCCCAGCCGCCGCCCGCCGTGGCGGTGAACGCGGTGGAGGAACCGTCCGCGTCGAGGATCTCCACGGAGGTCGCGGAGGTCTTGCGGAGCTGGGTGTAGCCGTTGCCCGAGGTCTGCGCGACGACCGAGGAGACCCAGCCGGGACCGTAGATCTGCGCCTGGCCCTCGGAGTCGGACGGGTTGGCCCGGGAGGAGGCAGTACGGGCGACGGACACCTCGAACGCGGAGACGTCCTTGGCGCTCAGGCGGTAGTCACCGGTGAGCAGGTTGAGCGAACCGGGGCCGACCGAGGTGGTCGGGGCCTCGCCGGCATTGCGGTCGACGGTGACCGTCGCTTCCGGGGAGGAGTCCGAGAGCGTGCCGTCGGTGAAGACCGCCCGCACGTCGACGGGGCCGTCGTTGCTCAGGGTGTCGGTGACGTTCCAGTACAGGGAGGCGGGCTTGCCGCCGGTGACGGCGACGGGCCAGGCGGTGATGGCGGTGCCGTCGGAGCTGCGCCGGACGTTGGGCGCCGGCACGTCCTTCCACGTGTCCGTCTCGCCGTGGCGGTACTGGTAGCGCACGCCCGTGTAGGTGGGCTTGCCCTCGGACAGCAGGGTGACGCGGCGCGCGGGCCGGTCCCCCTCGGCGGGGGCGGTCAGCGCCGCGCCCTTGCCGGCCGAGAAGGCGTGCGTGACGTCGGCGGAGGTGTTGCCGGCCGCGTCGCGGGTGTGCGCCGTGACGGTGTGCGGGCCGGCCTTGAAGGTGAGCGTCTTCGACACGGCCGCGCCGGTCGTCGCCACGGTCACCCAGGCGCCGGAGTCCAGCCGGTACTGGATGTCCTTCACATCGCTCGCGGGCGGGGTGAAGGTGAAGGAACCGGAGAAGTCGCCGTTCGCGTCCGCCGTACCGGACCACTGGCCGGCCGGGAAGGCCGTCGAGGAGATCGCGGTGCCCGCGGGCTTGGCCGTGTCGACGGTGAAGGTCTGCCAGGCGGACCAGGTGCCGTTCCAGGTCGTGCCGTCGTAGACGGCCGCGCGCCACTTGTAGCTGCCCGGCGCGAGCGCCGTGGCGGGGGTCCACGGCGCGGCGACGCCGGAGGCCGTGAAGGCGGACTTGCCGGCCTGCACGGCGGCGGTGCCCGTCGGCGTCCAGAT
The DNA here is from genome assembly GCF_040682455.1 of Streptomyces sp. NPDC051183. NCBI lineage: Bacteria > Bacillati > Actinomycetota > Actinomycetes > Kitasatosporales > Streptomycetaceae > Streptomyces > Streptomyces sp. NPDC051183. The sequence goes on along the minus strand of NZ_JBFBBA010000047.1, from coordinate 41,287 downwards.
CTCGTAGCTGAGCTGGACGGTGTTGCCGTCGGCGTCGGTGGCCTTGGCGGTCAGCGTCGGGGTCGTGTCGGCCGTGGCCGTGCCGGACAGCGGCGAAACGGGGGTGGCCGCACCCGGCTTGGTGTTGTAGTTGACCGTCAGCGAGGGCTCGAAGGCCGCGTTGTGCGATCCGTCGGTCTGGTTCGCCGAGTGGTAGCGGCGCCAGGTGAGGGCGTCGCTCTCGTTCACGGCCGCGATGCGGACACCGTAGTTCGGCTGGCCGTCCGCCCAGGCCTGCACGATCGCGTCGACGTCCCAGGAGACGTGGCCGGCGGGGCACGCGGAGCTGTAGCCCTTGGCGGCGGTGGAGGTCACGGCGCCGGCGGACGTCGTCGCGGGCTGGTTGGACCAGGTGATCGCGGACGGGTCCCAGGCGGCGGTGATCCGGCTCACCTGGTTGCCCGAGTTGGCCGTCGAGCAGCTGGAGGAGTAGTACGAGTACAGGCGCAGGTCCGTGTCGAGGATCTGCTTGCCCTTGTACTTGTCGACGTTGAACTGGAGGAACGAGCGGGCCTTCTCGGCGCCGTTGTACGTACCGGCCTTCAGCTCGGTCGAACCGCGCTGGGAGGTCAGGTAGTCGTCGTACTGGATCCAGGTGTCGGTGACCGGGCCCATCAGCGAGTCGGTCGGGTCGATCGTCACCGGGTAGGTGAGCTTGGGGTCGTTCAGGAACTCCAGGCTCGGCTTGAGGACCAGGACCTGGCCCTTGCCGCCCTTGGCCTCTTCGACCTCCACCTCGACCGGGGCTATGTGCTCGGCGTCGCCGGAGGCGCGGTCGTAGGAGGAGTCCCACATGACCGGGGCGGGCGCGGTCGCCTTGGTCTTGTCCGCGGAGTCGTTCCAGCGCAGCCGCTTGTCGGCCGTCTCGGCGAGCTTGAGGCCGCTCGCCTCGACCGGTATCCGGTACTCCACGGGCGTCTTGGGTGCCTCGTGGAGGACGACCGAGTGGGAGAAACCTTCCTTCAGAGCGGTGACGACGAGGTCGCCACCGCCCGCGACGGCGTTCTTGTACGTCGCCGTCGAGCCCTTCAGCTGCGGCGCGGGCAGCTTGTCCTGCCAGCCGATCCCCAGGGTCTGGCCATCACGGCCCACCTTGACGAGGGGCTCGCCCGAACCGCCGTCCGAGAGCGCCACATCGGCCGCGGCCGACTTCGGGCGCACGACGTCGCCGGCGTCGACGAGGCTGGTGTCGATGGGCTGCCAGCGGCCCTGGGCGTCCTTGACGCGGATGGGGCCGGTGTACGTCCGCACCGAGGTGCTGCCGTTCGGCTCCGCGAAGGAGGTGGTCGAGTCGGTGCGCTCGTCCAGGATTTCGATGGGGCGCTTCTGAAGGCGCGCCAGGAGCTGTGCGGTGGCCGCGTCCTTGGCCTCGGCCGGGCCGGCCGAGGGCCCGGCGGCCGGCTTGGGAGCGGGCGGGGCGGCAACGGCCGCCTGCGCGACGAGCACGGTGTTGGCGGCCAGGACCAGGGCCGCCGCGGCGGCCACCGTCCTGATCCGCCGGGATGAACCTCCGCCTGCGGAACGGGGGTGACCCGCATCCGCCGGGGATATGGAAGATCTGTTCAACGAACACACTTTCTAAGGGCAGGAAAACGGAGGCGATCCTCGCACTTCAAGATTGGAGCCGCAAGCAGCCTCGCCCCCGGTGCGGAACGCACCGTTCCGGTACGTCGGACGAGCCCGCCGGGGCGGCTCCGGGCCGCCACGCGAGTGACCTCTCCAGGACTGGCCGACCCGGGTGGGCGATTTGTCATACCGGGCGTGGCAGCATCGGCTGCTCCTGGAGGTGATTACGTGTCAGCTCGGCTGCTCCGCGCCGCCTGCGTCGCCGCGGTCCTCGTCGTGACCGCGCCGCCCGCCCGCGCCGAACCCGCCGCCCCCGCAGCCCCCATCGCCCCCGCCGAACCCGTCGGCGTACTGCTCACCCGGCTGCAAGGGCTCTACCAGAAGGCCGAGCAGGCCACCGAGGCCTACAACTCCGCCGAAGCCGCGCTCACCGCCCGGCAGGGCGAGGAGCAGCGTCTCAGCATCGAGCTCGGCAGGGCCCGCAACGTCCTCGGGGCCGAGCAGGCGGCCGCCGGGCGGCTGGCTCGGGAGCAGTACCGGGAGGCCCGCGGGTTCTCCCCGTACGCCCGGATGCTGTTCTCCGGGGACCCCCAGAGCGCCCTCGACCAACGCCGGCTCGCCGCCCGCGAGGGGGCCCGGCGGGCGGGCGTACTGACCCGGCTCGCGCGGGGCGAGCGGCACGCCGACTCGCTCGCCGCCGCGGCCCGCAAGGCCCTGGACTCCGAGCAGTTGCTCACGAAGGAGAAGAAGCGGCACCAGGCCGAGGTCGCGCTCCAGCTCAAGGAGGTGGAGAAGGTCCTCGCCTCGCTCACCCCCGAGCAGCTCACCCGGCTCGACACCCGCGAGGCCGAGAACACCGCCGCCGCGCAGCGGGCGTTGGTCGGCTCCGGCAGGCTCGGCCCCGCCGCGACCCGTACGCCCACCGCGGCCGGCGGGGCGGCCCTGACGTACGCGACCGCGCAGATCGGCAAGCCCTACGTGTGGGGCGCCGAGGGGCCGGGGTCCTTCGACTGCTCGGGGCTGACCTCGCAGGCCTGGGCGCACGCCGGCCGCGCGATCCCCCGTACCAGCCAGGAGCAGTGGGCGCAGCTGCCCAAGGTGCCGCTGGACCGGCTGCGGCCCGGGGATCTGGTGGTGTACTTCCCCACCGCCACGCACGTGGCCCTGTACATCGGGGACGGGAAGGTGATCCAGGCCCCGCGGCCCGGCGCCACCGTCAAGGTCTCGCCGATCGCCGCGAATCCGCTGCTCGGGGCGGTCCGCCCGGACCCGGACGGCACTCCCCTGGCCGAATTCGCCCCACCGCCGCTGCCCGAGGCGGCCGCGGCGGGGGACGACACCGGCTACTCAGCGGAGTCCGGACCGGATTCCGGGTCGACGGCGGCGGGAGCGGGGGCCGAAGCGGAGGCGGCCGAGGCGACCTCCGCCAGGTAGTCCGCCGCGTCCTCGGGGTCGTAGAAGTACGCGTCGAAGTCCGCCGGGTTGTCGAAGCCGTTGGCGAATCGGTCCGCCACCGGCTGGAGCTGCCCGGCCGCCCCGATCAGGTTCAGCACGTGCTCCGGCGGGACGCCGAGCATGGCGTTCGTCCACTGGGTCACCGGCTTGCCCGTGGTGAACCAGAACTTGTCGAAGGTCGCCTTCATCCACGCCTCGTCGAACGGCTTGTCACCGTGCATGAGGATCGAGGAGAGGTACGAGGCCGCGCACTTGGAGGCGGAGTTCGAGCCCTGCCCGGTGATCGGGTCGTTCGCCACGACCACGTCCGCGACGCCCAGCACCAGGCCGCCGCCGGGGAGCCGGCCGATCGGGTTGCGCACGACGGGCGCGTAGCGGCCGGCGAGCGTGGCGCCCGCGTCCGTCAGCTCCACGTTCTTCGCCCGCGCGTACTCCCACGGCGTGAACTTCTCCATCAGCTCCAGCGTCAGGGCGAGGTGTTCCGCCGGGTCCCGCACCCCGTTGAACGCGTCCAGCGGTCCGCCCGGGATGCCCTCCCAGAACAGGATGTCCGCCCGGCCCGAGGTGGTCAGCGTCGGCATGACGAACAGCTCGCCCACGCCCGGCACCAGGTTGCAGCGCACCGCCTCGGTGTCCGGGTGCTCGGGGCGCGGGCCGAGCCCGTGCACGTAGCTGACCGCCAGGGCCCGCTGCGGGGCGTCGTACGGGGAGCGCGCGGCGTCCCGCCCGAACATCTGCACCAGCTCGCCCTTGCCGGCGGCGACCAGCACGAGGTCGTACGTACGGGAGAAGTAGTCCAGGTCGGCGACGGACGCGCCGTGGATGACCAACTGCCCGCCGCGCTGGGCGAAGGTGTCCAGCCAGCCGGCCATCTTCACGCGCTGGTCCACGGACTGCGCGCAGCCCTTCAGCCGGCCGAGCCAGTCGACGGCGCGGCCGGAGTCGGGGGCGGCGACCGAGACGCCCAGGCCCCGGATCTTCGGTGCCTGCTGCTCCCAGAAGTTCAGCTGGAGGTCGCGCTCGTGCTGCAGCGCCGTGTCGAACATGACCTGCGTGGACATGACCCGGCCGGTGCGTATCTCGTCCGCCGTCCGGTTGGACATGAGGGTGACCTCGTACCCCTTGGACCGGAGTCCGAGGGCGAGCTGGAGACCGGACTGGCCGGCGCCGACGACGAGTATCCTGCGCATTTCACGTTCTCGATTCGGTCTGTGTACGGGCTATTCGGGCGTCGCGTCCAGGGCGTGGCCCACCAGGGTCAGCAGGGACTCGACGACCGTGGCCCGGCGCCGCGCGTCCATGATCACGACGGGCACGTGGGGCGGGATGGTCAACGCCTCGCGCACGTCCTCGGGCTCGTACGCGCGCGTGCCCTCGAAGTGGTTGACGGCGACGGCGTACGGCAGCCCGCAGCTCTCGAAGTAGTCGAGGGCGGGGAAGCAGTCGCGCAGCCTGCGCGTGTCGGCCAGCACGATCCCGCCGATGGCTCCGCGGACCAGGTCGTCCCACATGAACCAGAAACGTTCCTGCCCCGGCGTCCCGTACACGTACAGCACGAGGTCGTCGTCGAGCGTGACGCGCCCGAAGTCCATCGCGACGGTGGTGGTGTGCTTGTCCGGGGTCGCGGACAGGTCGTCGGTCGGGACGCTGGCCTGGGTCATCACCGCCTCGGTGCGCAGCGGGGTGATCTCGGAGACGGAGGACACGAAGGTGGTCTTGCCGACCCCGAACCCACCCGCGACCAGCACCTTGACGGCCACGGGCGCGCGCGAGCGGTCGTACTGCCAGGGCTGTACGGGATCGTCGGCGGTCCCCGCCTCCCGGCCGGCGGAGTCAGAGACGGCGAAGACCACCGAGCACCCTTTCGAGCAGTGCGCGTTCGGGGCGGCCGGTGCCGTGCCCGGTCCCGTAGACGCGCAGCCTTCCCTGGTCGGCCAGGTCGCTGACCAGGACGCGGACCACGCCGAGCGGCAGCTTCAGCAGCGCGGCGATCTCGGCGATCGTGCGCATGCGGCGGCAGACCTCGACGATGGCGGGCATCTCGGGCATGCGGTCGGGCTTCTGCGGCTCGGGCGCCTTGGTGTCCAGGGCGGCGACGAAGGTCTCCACCAGCAGGACGTGTGCGACCCGGGTCCGGCCGCCCGTGAGGGAGTACGGGCGGACGCGGGCGGGGCGGCGGTCGGCGCCGCGTATCGGCAGCCGGTCGGAGGCCGGACTCCTCACGGGGTTCTCTCCATCGACTGGCGCAGCTCACTGCGGACTTCGGGGGTCAGGACGTGGCCGGCGCGGCCGACGAACAGGGCCATGTGGTAGGCGACGACGCTCATGTCGCAGTCGGGGGCGGCGTGCACGCCGAGGAGCGAGCCGTCGCTGATGGCCATGACGAACACGGAACCGTGCTCCATGGCCACCATGGTCTGCTTCACCGCGCCGCCGTCCATGAGGGCGGCGGCTCCGGTGGTGAGGCTGCCGAGGCCGGAGACGATGGTGGCCAGGTCGGCGGAGGCGCCGCGCGGCCCCTTGGGGCGGTCGGCGGGTGGCTGGTCCTGCTCTCCGACGGGGTCGGAGGAGAGCAGCAGCAGCCCGTCCGAGGAAACGACGGCCACGGAGTCGACGCCGGGCACCTCCTCGACCAGGTCGGTCAGCAGCCACTGAAGGTTGCGGGCCTGGCTGCTCAGTCCGTACGTACTGGGCGCGGTCATGTGCGTGCCTCCTGTGCGGTGTCCCCCCGGTCGGTCTGCCCTTGGTCCTGTCTCTGGTCCTGCCCCTGATTGCGGTGCTGGTTCCGGTCCTGCGCGATCTCCGCCGCGGCGACGCGCCGCCCGTCCTGGGCGCCCCGGTAGAACCCGCCGAGCCGGCGGCGCAGTTCGTCGGCGTCCACCCGGCTCGGTTCGGGCCGTACGTCGTCCCCGCGCCCGGCGGCCACGACCCGCGGGGTGCGCTTGGGCAGGCCCTTGTCGGTGACGGGCTCGGCGTCGGCGCCGGCCTGCGCCTCGGCGGTCTCGGACAGGGGGTGGCTGCCCCGGCGGGGCAGCCAGTCGTCGTCGGCGGCGGGGGCGTGGCCGTGCGGTTCGGGCGCCGGGTCGGGTACGACCCGCGCGAGCAGTTCCTCGCCCGGGTCCCCCTGGGCCGGAACGGTGAACACCTGGTCGGCGGGCGGCAACTGCCCGTCCTCGGCGGCGAACTGCGCGGGCGCGGCCTGCGGCTGCGCTTCGGGGACCGTCTCCGGCTCGGCGGCGAGCCCGGGCTCCGGGACCGGCGTGGCGCCGAACTCCGACTCGCTCTCCGGCCCGGACTCCGGCTCGGCCGCGAACTCGAACTCCGGCGACGGCTCGGCCTCGAAGCCCGCCGACGGTCCCGGCTCGGGTACGAGCACCGGCCCGGGCTCGGCGGTCGGCTCGGCGGTCGGCTCGGCGGCGAAGTCCGCCTGCGGCTCCGGCCGGACGGTCGGCTCCGGATCCGTGAGGTCCCGCAGCCGCGCCTGGAGGGTGTTCTGGTTCGCCTCGGCGATCACGCCCGGCAGGTGCAGGGCCTGCGCCCCCGGCGTCGCCAGGGCGTGCACCGGCGACACCGGCGGCGTGTCCGGCAGCAGCGCCGCCGGGACGACCACCAGGGCCTCGGTCCCGCCGTACTGCGCCGCGCGGAGCTCCGCCGTCACCCCGTGCCGCGCCGCGAGCCGCCCGGCCACGTACAGGCCGAGGCCCAGGCCGTGTTCCGACTCGGGCTCCTCGTCGTAGGCCTCCGGCGTGGCCAGCCGGGAGTTCAGCGACTCCAGCCGGTCCCCGGTGACCCCGATGCCCGTGTCCAGGACGGACAGCACCACGTCGCCGGAGTCCAGCAGCCGGCCGGACACCTTCACCTTGGCGTCCGGCGGCGAAAAGGTGGTCGCGTTCTCCAGCAGTTCCGCCAGCACGTGCGAGATGTCGTCGGCCGCGTGGCCGGCCACCTGCGTGTACGAGGGCAGCGCGGCCAGGTCGACCCGCTCGTAGCGCTCGATCTCGCTGACCGCCGCCCGCATGACGTCCACCAGCGGCACCGCGGCGGCCTGTCCGTGGCCGTGCTCCTGACCGGCCAGGACCAGCAGGTTCTCGTTGTGGCGGCGCATCACGGTCGCCAGGTGGTCCAGCTTGAACAGGGTCGCCAGCCGGTCCGGGTCCTGCTCCTTGGACTCCAGCTCCTCGATGACGGCGAGCTGGCGCTCCACCAGGCCGAGCGTGCGCAGCGAGAGGGAGACCGAGGTCGTCGACATGATGCGGCGGTGCTCCTCCAGCCCCGCCCGCAGCTGCGCGAGCTCGTCCTCCAGTACCTCGCGGCCCGAGGACAGCGCCTCGTTGCGGCCGATGATGCGGCGGCGGTCCGCGTCGAGCCCGGCGATCCGGGTGTGCAGGGAGACCGTCTGGTCGCGAACCGCGTTGAGGTGGCGGACGACCTCGGCGAACTCGTCGTTGCGGCCCGTGAACCGCACCGGTTCCACCGAGCCCTCGGGGGTCGCCAGCCGGGCCGCGCCGCGCCGGAGCACCGACAGCGGGCGGGTCAGGGAGCGGGCGACCGCCGTGGAGACGGCGACGGTGACCAGGAACAGCAGGCCGAGGAAGGCGACGAGCACCTCCAGCGAGGTGACGTCGTCGTCCCGCAGCGCGGCCAGCGCGGTGGCCCGCTGGCCGGCGAGGGTGGATTCCACCGACCGCATCCGGTCGATGCGGGCGGTGAGCGCGGAGCCGACGGTGGGCCCGTCGAGCCTGCGGTCGGCGGCCGCGAGCGTGGGCCGGTCGGTGAGGCGTCTGAGGTAGTCGTCGGCCGTCTTGACCTCGGGCCCGGTGACGGTCGCGGCGAGGGTCTGGCGCACGTCGGGGCGCGCGGCCCGGGCGAAGTCGTCCAGGGCGGCCTGTTCCCGTACGCGGGCACGCTGGGCGGCGGTGGTGAGTTCGTCCACCACCGCCGAGTTGGGGAGCTGCTCGCCGCGGGGGACGGCCAGCGCGGCGAGCAGCAGTCCACGGGTGGCCGCGGCCTGTTCCACGGCCTGGCCGAGGGGGGCCAGCGGCCGGGTGGTGGCGAGGGCGGCCCCGGCGCGCGGAGGGGTGAGCTCGGCGAGCCGGTTTCCGGGGGCGAGGAGTTCGGCGATGACGCCGGCGTAGGCCTGGTGGGCGGCGAGGGCGGTGCCCTTGCCGTCGACGGCCTCGGTCCGGACGGCCCGGACCCGGCCGATGGCGCGGGCGAGTTCCTCGTCGGCGTCCGCCTGGACCTCGGCGAGCTGCCGGTCGGTACGGGCGAAGCGCTCCTGGACGGGGCCCTTGGCGGCGGCGCCGGGGCGGCCCTTGGCCACGTACTCGATGACGGCGTCGCGCTCGTCGCCGAGGAGGTGGGAGAGGGTGAGGGTCTGCCGGGTCTGCTCGGCGAGCGTGACCAGGCGCTGGGAGTCGTTCAGGTCCGCCGAGGCGGAGACGGCGGCGGGGGCGCCGGCCGCGAGGACGGTGAGTCCGGCGACGGCGACGCCGATGACCAGGCGGCTGCGCACGCGGACGGGGCGTCCTGCGGGGGCGGGCCCGTCGGGGGCGGTGCCGTTCTGCCGAGACCGCTTCTTCTGCACCGGTGCTCGCAATCCTGTACGTGTTGCTCGTGCTGCTCGTCTACTCGTGTGGCCGAGGTAACGGCCGGTCAACAAGTAAACGCTCCTTGCCCCCTCGTACCGCCACAGACCATCGCAGTGTGTTGGGGAGAGAGCCGCCCATCGCCCACCCGGCCACTCGAAGGAGTGAACATCACGGATGAGTTGGCAACCAACTCGGCGATCGGGTGTCAGGGCGCGGCGGTGGACAGGCGGTTGAAAGATCGATGCGGCTTTTGGCAGTATGCCCGCCCACATCTCCGGGCGGCGCCTCCTGTCCCACACCCGGCTCCCTACGCCTCACGGGCCCCAACTGCCTCGGCATTGGTACGGACTTTTCGCGAGCCGAGCCGCGCCACCGGGCCCCGCCGGGCAGAATGTCCGTATGCGCATAGACCTGGCCTCGGTCCCCGGCAGCCCGGAACGCCCCAATGAGGACTGGGTGTCGGCCGCCGTCCCCGCGTCGGGCGGCGGCGTGCTCGTCACCCTGGACGGGGTCACCCCGCCGCGCGGCGAGGTCGGCTGCGCGCACGGGGTGCCCTGGTTCGTGACCCGGCTCGGCGGCCGATTGACCGAACTGTCCGGATCGCGGCGGGACATGCCGCTGAGCCGGATCCTGGCGGAGTCCATCACCGCCACCGCCGGGGCCCACCGGGACACCTGTGACCTTTCTCACGTACGCACCCCGCAGGCGACGGTGGTCGTCGTGCGCTGGGACGAGGAGTGGGTCGAGCACCTGGTGCTCTCGGACTCCGTACTCCTGCTCCAGGCACCCGGCGGCGAGGTGACGGCCGTCCTCGACGACCGGCTGGACCGGATACCGCGCGAGGCGCTGCGTACGGCGGACCGGGCGGACGCCCTGCGCAACGCCGAGGGCGGTTTCTTCACCGCGGCCGCCGACCCGTCGGTGGCCGCGCGGGCGGTCACCGGGCGCACCCCGCGGTCGCAGGTCCGGGCGGTGGCCGCGCTCACGGACGGGGCCAGCCGGTGGACGGACACCTTCCGGGAGGGCGGCTGGGCCGAGTGCATGGCCGTGCTGCGCAAGGAGGGGGCACACGGGCTGATCGGCCGGGTACGGGCCCTGGAGTCGGCCCCGGGCCGCCCGCTCGCGCGCGGCAAGCGGCACGACGACGCCTCGGCGGTGTACGCGGAGCTCTGAGCCCCGCTGCTCTGAGCCCCGCCGCTCTGAGCCCCGCTGCTCTGAGCCCCGCTGCTCTGAGCCCCGCCGCTCGACGCCCTGCTACCTCGACGCCCCGCCGCTCGACGCCCTGCTACTCGACGCCCTGCTACTCGACGCCCGCGTTCAACTGGTTCAGCAGCCGTGCCAGTTCCGCGACCTCGCCCCGGTCCCAGTCGGCGAGCTTGCGCATGTACTGCTCGCGCCGGGCGTCCCGTACCCGCAGGAAGCGCTCGCGGCCCTCGTCCGTGAGCCCGACCAGGAAGGCCCGGCCGTCCGCCGGGTCCGGCTCGCGGGCCACCAGGCCCAGCACCTCCAGCGCGCGCAGCTGGCGGCTCATGGTGGCCTTGCCGACCCCGAAGTACGCGGCGAGTTCGGTGGCCCGCTGGCGGCCCGCGGCCTCCAGGCGCGTGAGGAGCCCGTACGCGGCCGGCTCCAGCTCGGGGTGCAGGGCGCGGGCCATCTCCCCGGAGGAGGCCCGGGCGCGCCTGAGGAAGACGGACAGCTCCCGCTCCAGGGCAAGGAACTCCTGGTCTTCGCTCCCGTGCACGTCCTGCTCCTTCGGTGGGGTGCGGCGCTCCGGCCGCGTCGGCTCCCAGTATTTCGCAGCGGACGCACCACGGGCCCGGGACCCCGCCGGAGCGGGTTCCCGGGCCCAGCCGTCTCGCCCTGCCGGTCCGGCCGGTCGGGCCGGATCAGGCGGCCGTGGTGAAGGAGACCTCCTGCCGGGCGAGCGCGAGCTCCAGGACCTGGCGCACGTCCGTCACCGGGTGCACCTCCAGCCCCTCCAGCACCTCGGCCGGGACATCGTCCAGGTCGGCCTCGTTCCGCTTCGGGATGATGACGGTGGTCAGCCCGGCCCGGTGGGCGGCGAGCAGCTTCTGCTTGACGCCGCCGATCGGCAGGACGCGCCCGGTCAGCGACACCTCCCCGGTCATGGCCACGTCCGTACGGACCTGGCGCCCGGACAGCAGCGAGGCCAGCGCCGTCGTCATGGTGATGCCCGCGCTCGGCCCGTCCTTGGGGACCGCGCCCGCCGGGAAGTGGATGTGCACGCCCCGGTCCTTCAGGTCGGCCACCGGGAGCTCCAGCTCCGCGCCGTGCGAGCGCAGGAAGCTGAGCGCGATCTGCGCCGACTCCTTCATGACGTCGCCGAGCTGTCCGGTCAGCGTGAGCCCGGCCGCGCCCGTCTCGGGGTCGGCCAGCGAGGCCTCGACGAAGAGCACGTCGCCGCCCGCGCCGGTCACCGCGAGGCCGGTGGCCACGCCGGGTACGGCGGTGCGCCGCTCGGCCGGGTCCTGCGCGGACTCCGGCACGTGGTGCGGCCGGCCGATCAGCGCCCGCAGGTCGCCCGCGCCGATGCTCAGCGGCAGCTCCCGCTCGCCCAGCTCGTGCTGCGAGGCCACCTTGCGCAGCAGCCGCGCGATGGACCTCTCCAGGGTGCGCACGCCCGCCTCGCGGGTGTACTCGCCCGCCAGCTTCCTGAGCGCCTCCTCCTCCAGGACCACTTCCTCCACGCCCAGCCCGGCGCGCTCCAGTTGGCGCGGCAGCAGGTGGTCGCGGGCGATGACGACCTTCTCGTCCTCGGTGTAGCCGTCGAGGCGGACCAGCTCCATGCGGTCGGCGAGCGCCTCCGGGATGGCCTCCAGCACGTTGGCGGTGGCCAGGAAGACCACGTCGCTCAGGTCGAGCTCGACCTCCAGGTAGTGGTCGCGGAAGGTGTGGTTCTGCGCCGGGTCCAGGACCTCCAGCAGGGCTGCCGCCGGGTCTCCCCGGAAGTCGGACCCCACCTTGTCGATCTCGTCGAGCAGCACCACGGGGTTCATCGAGCCGGCTTCCTTGATGGCCCGGACGATCCGGCCCGGCAGGGCGCCGACGTACGTCCGGCGGTGGCCGCGGACCTCGGCCTCGTCCCGTACGCCGCCGAGGGCGACGCGGACGAACTTGCGGCCCATCGCGTGCGCCACGGACTCCCCGAGGGAGGTCTTGCCCACCCCGGGCGGGCCGACGAGGGCCAGCACGGCCCCGCCGCGGCGGCCGCCGACCACGCCCATCCCGCGCTCGCTGCGCCGCTTGCGGACGGCGAGGTACTCGGTGATCCGGTCCTTCACGTCGCTCAGCCCGGCGTGCTCGGCGTCGAGCACGGCGCGGGCGCCGCGGATGTCGTACTCGTCCTCGGTCCGCTCGTTCCAGGGCAGTTCGAGCACGGTGTCGAGCCAGGTGCGGATCCAGGACCCCTCGGGCGACTGGTCGCTGGCGCGCTCCAGCTTGTCGACTTCCTTGAGCGCGGCCTCCCGTACCTTCTCGGGCAGGTCGGCCGCCTCGACGCGGGCCCGGTAGTCGTCGGACTCCTCGCCGTCCTTCTCGCCGTTCAGCTCGCGCAGTTCCTTGCGGACGGCCTCCAGCTGCCGCTTGAGCAGGAATTCGCGCTGCTGCTTGTCGACGCCGTCCTGTACGTCCTTGGCGATGGACTCGGCGACGTCCTGCTCCGCGAGGTGGTCGCTGAGCGCCTTGACCGCCAGCTTGAGGCGGGCGACCGGGTCGGCGGTCTCCAGCAGCTCGACCTTCTGGGCCACGCTCAGGAACGGCGAGTACCCGGAGTTGTCGGCCAGGGCCGACACCCCCTCGATCTGCTGGACCCGGTCCACGACCTGCCAGGCTCCGCGCTTCTTGAGCCAGCTGGTGGCGAGCGCCTTGTACTCCTTGACGAGCTCGGCGACGGCCCCCGGCAGCGGGTCCGGCACGGTCTCCTCCACGGTCTCGCCCTCGACCCAGAGCGCGGCGCCCGGCCCGGTGGTCCCGGCGCCGATGCGGACCCGCCCGCGGCCCCGGATCAGCGCGCCGGGATCCCCGTCGGAGAGCCGTCCCACCTGCTCGACGGTCCCCAGCACCCCGGTGCCCGCGTACTTCCCGTCGACCCGCGGCACGAGCAGCACCCGGGGCTTCCCGCTCCCGACGGCGGCCTGGGCCGCCTCGACGGCCCCGCGCACTTCGGCGTCGGACAGGTCCAGCGGAACGACCATCCCAGGCAGCACGACCTCGTCGTCGAGCGGCAGCACGGGCAGAGTGAGCGTTACGGACGTCGAAGCCATGATCTTCCCTCCGGCAGTGAAGTTGAGCTATGCCGACTCAATGCATGTGCGCCCCCCGATGTTCCCCAACCCCCGTTCGCCCGGGGCGAACACCCCTAAGTCGGTGGACACGGGCCGCGGGCCTCGCCGATAGTGCGCCGCATGGCTTCTCTTGTACGACACCTCACTTTCGACTGCTCCGACGCCTACAACCTGGGGCAGTTCTGGGCCGGCGTCCTGGACGGCTCGCTCGACGACGAAGACTTCCCCGGGGACCCCGAGGCACTGGTCACGGCGCCCGGCACGGCCCTGCTGTTCGTCACGGTGCCCGACGGCAAGACCGTGAAGAACCGGGTGCACGTGGACCTTCAGCCCGTGGACCGGTCCCGCGACGAGGAGGTCGAGCGCGTCCTCGCCCTGGGCGCCACCGTCGTCGGCGACCACCGCAGGGCGGACGGCTCCGGCTGGGTCACCCTGGCCGACCCCGAGGGCAACGAGTTCTGCGTCGAGCGGAGCGCCGCCGAGCGCGCAGCGGCCACGACGGCCTAACCCCCCGCTCAGCCCGCCGCCGAGATGCGGACGTCGCCCGAGGTGGTCTTCGCCGAGAGGCGGGAAGCGGCCGAGGGCGTGGTGGGGAGCGTGACCTCGCGGTCGCCGGAGGTGGTGGAGACCGCGATCTCGTACGGGGCCGCCGGGACCTTCAGCGTCACGTCGCCCGAGGAGGCCTCGGCCGTCACCGACTTCGGGGCCGCGGCGAAGTCCAGGCGGGCGTCGCCCGAGGCGGAGCGTACGTCCGCGCTCGGGCCGGACAGGCCGGCGGCGGCGATCCGGCCCGAGGAGGTACGGACCTTCAGCGGGCCGGCGATGCCGTCGGCCTTCACCTCGCCGGAGTCCGAGGACAGATCGGCCGCCGCCACGCCCGTCACCGTGATGCGGCCGCTGCTGCTGTCGAGCCGGACCGCGGCTGAGGCCGGGACCTCCAGGCGGTAGTCGATGAAACAGTCGGCGGTGCCCGTACAGCCGTTGGTGAAGGTCAGCACGCCGTCGGACACCCGCTGCCCCGGCGTGGGCGCGGTGTCGCCGCGGTAGTGGACGGTACGGCGGATGGTTACGCCGGGGCCGGTGCCCGGGCGGACCTCGATGGAGCCGGCGCGGGCACCGGTGACCTCGACCGCCGTCACGGCCTCGCCGACGGTGGCGTCGGCCGTCGCGGTCTTCTTCGGGCCGCCGTCCGTGAACGAGCAGCCGGCCAGCAGGAGTCCGGCCCCGAGGGCGGCGATCGCCGTACGGACGGGGCGGGATGATGCGGCGTGAGCGGGGCGAGTGGGCATGCCCCCGATTCTGGCCGCGGCGCCGCCCCCGGCCGATGGGGGCGGTACCCGGGTACGCGGTGGGGTTAACCCCCCGTGGCCACCGGCCGGTCGGACGGCATGCCCCACTCGCTCCAGGAGCCGTCGTACACCGCCAGCCCGCCGTACCCGGCGAGGGTCGCGCCGAGGGCGAGGACGCACGCCGTCACGCCCGAGCCGCAGCTGAACAGCAGCCGGTCGCGGTCGCCGACCCCGCCGACCAGCGGCTCGAACGCCGCGCGCAGTTCCGCGGGCCGCAGCATCAGGCCGCCTTCGCTCTGGAGCTCCCCGAAGGGGAGGTTGGCCGCGCCGGGCATGTGGCCGCCGCGCAGGCCCGGCCGCGGCTCGGGAGCGGTGCCGGCGAAGCGCTCCCGGGTACGGGCGTCCAGTACGGCGGCGGCCGGGTCCGCGAGGGCTGCCGCGACGGCGGCGCCGTCCACCAGCAGCCCGGCGCGCGGGCGGGCGGTGAAGGAACCGCGCGGTCCCTCGTACGCCGGCCCGCCGGCCTCCACCTCCCGCCCGGCGGCGCGCCACGCGGGCAGTCCGCCGTCGAGGACCGCGACCCTGTCGAAGCCCATGGCGCGCAGCATCCACCAGGCGCGGGCGCTGGAGTAGACGCCGGCGCCGTCGTAGACGACCACGGTGTCGGTGTCGTCGACGCCGAGGCCGCGCATCGCCTCGGCGAACTCGGCGGCGCCGGGCATGGTGTGCGGCGCGGGGGCGTCGTGGTCGGAGAGGGCGCCGTCCAGGTCGAAGGGCCGCGCCCCCGGGATCCGGTGGTCCGCGCCGCGGTGGGCGCCGACGGAGGCGTCGAAGAGGACCAGGCCGGGTGCCCCGAGCCGCTCCGCCAGCCAGTCGCCCCCGACCAACGGCCCGGGCAGTGCGGCCTCGCGGAACACGGCGTTCTCGTACGTGAGCGACATGGACACCTCCATCAGAACCGGTCGCCCACCCAGCGGGGCGCCCCCTCATCCTCCTGCGCGGCCCGCGCGCTCCCGCCCCCGGAGGGCTACGGGCAGCCTCCCGGGCGGGCGAAGACGGCTACTCGGGCGCCCCGGGTCCCGGTCACCGAGCACAGGTCGAAGGAGGAGACCAGGGTCTGTCGTTTGACCGCCTCCGCCGGGTAGCCGTCCAGCGGCTGGCCCGCGGGGTCCAGCAGCGCCACCACCCGGTCGGCACCCAGCAGCGCCTCCCGGATCTCCTCCGGGGGCAGTTCCGTGCCCTGGAGGCTGCGGGAGGCCGCCGGGGAGCGTTCCAGCGCCACGTCGCGCAGGGACCCGTACAGCTGGGGCGAGGACAGCAGCCACTCGCGCCGCCGCGACGGCAGGAACAGCACCGCGTCCCCCGGCCGGGCCCGCTCCCGGACGGCCGCCGCCACCGCGAGCACGTCGTCCTTGCGGCTCTCCGGGGTGCGCAGCCCCACCGACCACCAGCCGAACCACGCCAGCAGCGCCGCCACGAGCAGCCACGGCAGCGGCCCGCGCGCGTCCGCGAGCCGCGCCCCGGCCAGCAGGGCGAGCCCGGCCAGGGCGTAGAGCACGTACCGGTCGACGTACCAGGGGTGGACCAGCGAGACCACGAGCAGCAGCCCCGGCGGCAGCAGCACCAGCGGCAGGGCCACCCGCCGCAGGGCCGGCGCTGCTCCCCGCGCGAGGAGCAGCGCGGCCGCCGCGGCCACCCCGTACGCGGTCCAGTCCCGCCAGCTCGGCCGCCCGAGCCAGCCCAGCTGCTGCTGCGCCTGACCCGCGCCGACCAGGGCCAGCGGCAGCACCCCGGCCACGACCGCCCCGGCGCTCCACCGCCAGCCGCGCGAGCGCCGGGCGGCGAAGGCGTGCGCGGGCAGGGCCAGTACGGCGAACTCGTGCAGCCAGCAGCCGAGCAGCAGCACCACGGCGTACGCGGCCCAGCGCTCGCGCAGCATCAGGTACGTCGCCCAGGCCACGGCCGCCGCGACGAGGGCGTACGAGCGGCCCTCCTGGGCGTACATCTGCACCGGCGGCGCCGCCGCGTAGGCGAGGCCGGCGATCAGCGCGGCCCGCTCCCCCGCCAGCCGGCGCCCGACGGCGGCCACGCCGGCCGCGGCGAGGGCGGTGGCGGCGACGGAGGGGAGCCGCAGGGCCCACAGGCCGCCGTCCGCGGCGCCGGTGTCCCAGACCGCGAAGACCCCGTGCATGAGCAGGTAGTACAGGCCGTGGACGGCGTCGACCTGGCCGAGGAGCTCCCAGAGCCCGCCGAGCGGGCGGTGCGCCGCCTGCCAGGTGACGGATTCGTCGCGCCACATGCTGCCGCCGCGCTCCAGGCCCCAGAGGCCGAGGGCGACGGCGGCGAGCGGCGGCAGCCAGCGCCAGGGGGCGATACGGCTGATGTCGGCCTCCGGGTGCTTCCGCGCGGGTGGTGCGGACTCCATACTCGGGGTTCGGACCGGCTTCCTGTGGGGGTGGGGTGTGCGAGCGTTTCGAACGGCCGTGGTCACGGCCGTGGTGCCCGTCGTACTGGTGCTGGGCGGGTGCACCTCGGAGGGGTCGGACACGCCCCCTTCCGGCGACGGCGGTGTCACCGTCAGCGCGCAGCCGACGCCCAGCGGGAGCGGCAGCCAGAGCCCGCCTCCCAGCCGGTCCGGGACGCCGGGCGCGAGCCCCACGCCCCGGGCGCCCGACCCCGACGAGACGCTCGTCCGGGTCACGCGCAGCGGCGGCTTCGCCGGGACGACCCACAGCCTGGAGATCAAGGGCGACGGCTCGTTCCTGCGGCTCGACGGGAAGGCCAGGCAGACCGGCACCGGCAAGCTGTCGGCGGCCGAACTGGAGAAGCTGCGCACCGCGCTGCGGGAGGCGGACTTCGCCCACCTGCCCCGCGTCTCCATGGGCGAGACGGTCTACGACGGGTACACGTACGCGGTGGTCCACGGCGGCTACGAGGTGGCCGCCGCCGAGGGGTCGGTACCGCCGGGCCTGTCGAAGGTGATCGCGGCACTGCCCGCGTTCGAGGCGCGCTAGGCCTGACGCGCGCGTCAGGCCGCCGGGAGCCCCGTGCCCGCCGTCGAGATCTCCCGCAGCCGCCCGTCCGCCTTCAGGGCGGCCGTCGCGGCCGGCTGCGCGCAGATGATGCCGTACTACGGCCAGCCCGTCGGCACCGACTGGGAGGGGTCGGCTTCGGCTTCAACAAGGGGGTCGTCACCGGTCTGCTGCGCGAGGAGCTCGGCTTCCAGGGCATCGTCTGCACCGACTGGGGACTGCTCAGCGACGCGGTGATCTTCGGCGAGGTGCACCCGGCGCGGGCCTGGGGCCTGGAGCACCTGAGCACCGCCGAGCGCGCGGCCCGCGCCCTGGACGCGGGCTCGGACCAGTTCGGCGGCGAGCAGTGCCCCGAGGTGGTGGTGGAGCTGGTGCGCTCGGGCCGCGTCACCGAGTCCCGCATCGACGACTCCGTACGCCGGCTGCTGCGCGAGAAGTTCACCCTCGGCCTGTTCGAGAACCCGTACGTGGATCCGGACGAGGCGGCCGAGACGGTCGGCCGGGCCGACTTCGCCGCGCTCGGCGCCGCGGCCCAGCGGCGCTCGCTCACCGTCCTGACCAACACCGGCGCCACCCTCCCGCTCACCGGCCGGCCGAAGCTGTACGTCGAGGGCGTGGACGCGGCCGTCGCCGCCGCCTACGGGCAGCCGGTGTCCGAGCCGGCCGCGGCGGACCTGGCGGTGCTGCGCCTGCGCACCCCGCACGAGCCCCGCGAGAACCTCTTCGAGTCCTTCTTCCACTCGGGTTCGCTGGCCTTCGCCGAACCGGAGCTGACGCGGATCCTGGCCCTCCTCGACGCCGTCCCCACGGTGGTCTGCATCAACCTGGAGCGCGCCGCCGTCATCCCGGAGATCGCCGAGCGCGCGGCGGCGCTGATCGCCGATTACGGCGCGAGCGACGCGGCGCTGCTGGACGTGGCCTTCGGCCGGGCCGTCGCCGAGGGCCGGCTGCCCTTCGAGCTCCCGCGCTCGATGGCGGCGGTCGAGGCCTCGCGCCCGGACGTCCCGAACGACACCGAGAACCCGGTCTTCCCGCACGGCCACGGCCTGAAGATCTGATTCCGAATACTGCGGGGCCCCTGACGGCCCCGCATATGCCGGGCGCCTTTCCCGTGGGGGGATCGGCGCCCGGCACCTTCACGCTCCGCAGTCGTCCCTGTCGGAACCACGCATAGCCGCAGGCCGGTGCCTCCTCTACGCTGCACCCCTATCACGCGGGATCTTCAGGGGCGGGACATGGAACAGACACACACCACCCACAACGGCGCCGCGGCCACCCCCGGCGCCCAGCGGCGCGTCCTCGTGGTCGAGGACGACCGCACCATCGCCGACGCCATCGCGGCCCGGCTGCGGGCCGAGGGCTTCCAGGTGCAGACGGCGTACGACGGCCCGGCCGCGGTGGCCGCGGCCGAGAGCTGGCAGCCCGAGCTGCTGGTCCTCGACGTCATGCTGCCGGGCTTCGACGGGCTGGAGGTCTGCCGCCGTGTCCAGGCCCAGCGGCCGGTCCCGGTGCTGATGCTGACCGCGCGGGACGACGAGACCGACCTGCTCGTCGGCCTCGGGGTCGGGGCCGACGACTACATGACGAAGCCGTTCTCGATGCGCGAGCTGGCCGCGCGGGTCCACGTACTGCTGCGGCGGGTGGAGCGGGCCACGCTCGCCGCGCACGCACCGCGCGGGGCCACCCTGCGCCTCGGCGACCTGGAGATCGACCACGCGCAGCGGCGGGTCCGGGTGCAGACCGAGGACGTGCACCTGACGCCGACCGAGTTCGACCTGCTGGTGTGCCTGGCGGGGACCCCGCGGGCGGTGCTCTCGCGGGAGCAGCTGCTGGCGGAGGTGTGGGACTGGGCCGACGCGTCGGGGACCCGTACCGTCGACAGCCACATCAAGGCCCTGCGCCGGAAGATCGGCGCGGAGCGGATCCGTACGGTCCACGGCGTCGGGTACGCCCTGGAGACCCCGGCGCAGGCGTGAGCACCGGGCGGCCCGACCGGGGGCGCGGCGGCAGCCGCTCCGGTGGAGCCGGTGCTCGCGCCGGAGGGCTGCGGCCCTTCTCGCCGTTCTCGATCAAGACCAAGCTGGGCACGCTCGTCGTGGTGTCGGTCTTCATCACCACGGGCCTGCTGATGGTGGCCGTGCGCACGGACACCGAGTTCCGCTTCATCACGGTGTTCTCGGTGATCGCCTCGATGCTGATCACGCAGTTCGTGGCGCACGGCCTGACCGCGCCGCTGGACGACATGACCACGGTCGCCCGTGCGATATCCCACGGGGACTACACGCGCCGGGTGCGCGGGGCGGGGCGCCGTGACGAGCTGGGCGACCTGGCCTCCACGATCAACCTGATGGCGGACGACCTGGAGGCGGTGGACCGGCACCGCAAGGAGCTCGTCGCCAACGTCTCGCACGAGCTGCGCACGCCGATCGCGGCGCTGCGGGCGGTGCTGGAGAACGTGGTGGACGGGGTCTCGGACCCCGATCCGGAGACCATGCGGACGGCCCTGAAGCAGACCGAGCGCCTCGGCCGGCTGGTGGAGACCCTGCTGGACCTGTCCCGCGTGGACAACGGGGTGGTACCGCTGCGGGCCCGCCGCTTCGAGGTGTGGCCCTACCTGTCGGGAGTGCTGAAGGAGTCCGGTCTGGCCGCCGCCGGCCGCCCGGGGCTCACCACCGGCTCGGGCGGGCACACCCGCAACGACGTGCACCTGCACCTGGACGTCTTCCCGTCCGACCTGTCTGCGTACGCGGACGCCGAGCGGCTGCACCAGGTCGTGGCCAACCTGATCGACAACGCGCTCAAGCACAGTCCCCCCCACGGCCGGGTCACCGTCCGCGCGCGGGCGGGCGACGCGCCGGGGAGCCTGGCGCTGGAGGTGCTGGACGAGGGTCCCGGGATCCCGGAGGCCGAGCGCCACCGGGTCTTCGAGCGGTTCAACCGGGGCAGCGCCCACGGCGGGGACGGGGGCACCGGACTGGGGCTGGCCATCGCCCGCTGGGCCGTCGGACTGCACGGCGGGCACATCGGAGTGGCCGAATCGTCACGGGGATGCCGCATCCTTGTCACGCTTCCGGGCAGCTCACAGGTGCCGGGTTGACGTAGGGTTCCTGTGGGAAGGACATGATCTCGGCCACACGTCCCGAGGTCCGTCAGGGGTGCGAAGCCAAGGGGGCCGCAACCACGGTGGCTCCTGCCCGAACCACGCTTGTTTCCCGCCATTCCAGGCAGTGAAACCCGCCGTTCGATGTGACCTGCACGACGGAAGTCCCGCCCGGTCTGCATCTGACGCCCGGGGAGGCGTAGCCTTTATTCCCGCTGTCCATACCTTGTGAAGCGGAAGAGGGCGGTTGCCGCCGTGTCGCCACAGTCCCCCAGTAACTCGAGCACCACGACCGAAGCAGCAGAGGGCGGGAAGAACCCCGCCTCAGGCTTCGGCGCCAATGAGTGGCTCGTCGACGAGATCTACCAGCAGTACCTCCAGGACCCGAATTCGGTCGACCGGGCCTGGTGGGACTTCTTCGCCGACTACAAGCCGGGGGGCGCTGCCGCTCCGGTGAAGGCCGAGAAGTCCGTACCCTCCGCGCCGACGACGGAGGGCGCCTCCGCACAGGCCGCCGTCTCCGCCGCCGCCGCGGCCCCCCAGGCCTCCGACGCCGCCGCCACGGGGGCGGCGAGCGCCACTGCCGCCGCGCCCTCCGCGACCGCGCCCACGCCTGTGTCAGCTCCTGCCCCTGCTCCTGCCACCCCCTCTGGTGCCCCTGCTGTGACTGTCACCTCCCAGGCCCCGGCCGCCGCACCGGCCGCCGCCGCTCCCGCTCCGTCTCCCGCCGCCCCCAAGCAGGCCGCGCCCGCCACCGAGGCCCCCGCGGGCCCCGAGCTGGTGACGCTCCGCGGCCCGGCGGCTGCCGTGGTCAAGAACATGAACGCCTCGCTGGAGGTGCCGACGGCCACGTCCGTCCGCGCCGTCCCGGTGAAGCTGCTGTTCGACAACCGCATCGTCATCAACAACCACCTGAAGCGCGCCCGGGGCGGGAAGATCTCCTTCACCCACCTCATCGGCTACGCGATGGTGCAGGCCATCAAGGCCATGCCGTCGATGAACCACTCCTTCGCGGAGAAGGACGGCAAGCCGACCCTGGTCAAGCCGGAGCACATCAACTTCGGCCTCGCGATCGACCTGGTGAAGCCCAACGGCGACCGCCAGCTCGTCGTCGCCGGCATCAAGAAGGCCGAGACCCTCAACTTCTTCGAGTTCTGGCAGGCCTACGAGGACATCGTCCGCCGGGCCCGCGTCGGCAAGCTGACGATGGACGACTTCACCGGCGTCACCGTCTCGCTGACCAACCCCGGCGGCCTGGGCACCGTCCACTCCGTGCCCCGCCTGATGCCCGGACAGTCGGTCATCATGGGCGTCGGCTCGATGGACTACCCGGCCGAGTTCCAGGGCACCTCCCAGGACACGCTGAACAAGCTGGGCATCTCCAAGGTCATGACCCTGACCTCGACCTACGACCACCGGGTCATCCAGGGCGCGGCCTCCGGCGAGTTCCTGCGCATCGTCGCGAACATGCTGCTCGGCGAGAGCGGCTTCTACGACGACGTCTTCGAGGCGCTGCGCATCCCGTACGAGCCGGTCCGCTGGCTCCGGGACATCGACGCCTCGCACGACGACGACGTCACGAAGGCCGCCCGCGTCTTCGAGCTGATCCACTCCTACCGGGTCCGCGGCCACGTCATGGCCGACACCGACCCGCTGGAGTACAAGCAGCGCAAGCACCCCGACCTCGACATCACCGAGCACGGCCTCACCCTGTGGGACCTGGAGCGCGAGTTCGCGGTCGGCGGCTTCTCCGGCAAGTCGATGATGAAGCTCCGCGACATCCTCGGCGTGCTGCGCGACTCGTACTGCCGCACCACCGGCGTCGAGTTCATGCACATCCAGGACCCGAAGCAGCGCCGCTGGATCCAGGACCGCATCGAGCGCCCGCACTCCAAGCCGGAGCGCGAGGAGCAGCTGCGCATCCTGCGCCGCCTGAACGCGGCGGAGGCCTTCGAGACCTTCCTGCAGACGAAGTACGTCGGCCAGAAGCGCTTCTCCCTGGAGGGCGGCGAGTCCGTCATCCCGCTGCTCGACGCCGTCATCGACTCGGCCGCCGAGGCCCGCCTCGAAGAGGTCGCCATCGGCATGGCCCACCGCGGCCGCCTGAACGTCCTGGCGAACATCGTCGGCAAGTCGTACGCGCAGATCTTCCGCGAGTTCGAGGGCAACCTCGACCCGAAGTCCATGCACGGCTCCGGCGACGTCAAGTACCACCTGGGCGCCGAGGGCACCTTCACGGGCCTGGACGGCGAGCAGATCAAGGTCTCGCTCGTCGCGAACCCCTCGCACCTGGAGGCGGTGGACCCGGTCCTGGAGGGCGTCGTCCGCGCCAAGCAGGACATCATCAACAAGGGCGGCACGGACTTCACCGTCCTGCCCGTCGCCCTGCACGGTGACGCGGCCTTCGCGGGCCAGGGCGTCGTCGCCGAGACGCTGAACATGTCGCAGCTGCGCGGCTACCGCACCGGCGGCACCGTCCACGTCGTGATCAACAACCAGGTCGGCTTCACCGCCGCCCCGGAGTCCTCGCGTTCCTCGATGTACGCGACCGACGTGGCCCGCATGATCGAGGCGCCGATCTTCCACGTGAACGGCGACGACCCGGAGGCCGTGGTCCGCATCGCGCGGCTCGCCTTCGAGTTCCGTCAGGCGTTCAACAAGGACGTGGTCATCGACCTCATCTGCTACCGCCGCCGCGGGCACAACGAGTCCGACAACCCGGCCTTCACGCAGCCGCTGATGTACGACCTGATCGACAAGAAGCGCTCGGTGCGCAAGCTCTACACCGAGTCCCTCATCGGTCGCGGCGACATCACGCTGGAAGAGGCCGAGCAGGCGCTCCAGGACTTCCAGGGCCAGCTGGAGAAGGTCTTCGCGGAGGTCCGCGAGGCCGCCACGCAGCCCGCGGTCGCCGCGCCGGCCCCGGTCGCCCAGGCCGACTTCCCGGTCGCGGTGAACACCGCGGTCTCCCCGGAGGTCGTCAAGCGGATCGCCGAGTCCCAGGTCAACATCCCCGACGGGGTCACCGTCCACCCGCGTCTGCTGCCGCAGCTGCAGCGCCGCGCGGCGATGATCGACGAGGGCACCATCGACTGGGGCATGGGCGAGACCCTGGCCTTCGGCTCGCTGCTGATGGAGGGCACCCCGGTCCGGCTGTCCGGCCAGGACTCCCGCCGCGGCACCTTCGGCCAGCGCCACGCGGTCCTCATCGACCGGGAGACCGGCGAGGACTACACCCCGCTGCTGTACCTGTCGGACGACCAGGCCCGGTACAACGTCTACGACTCGCTGCTCTCCGAGTACGCGGCCATGGGCTTCGAGTACGGCTACTCGCTGGCCCGCCCGGAGTCGCTGGTCCTCTGGGAGGCCCAGTTCGGTGACTTCGTCAACGGCGCGCAGACCGTCGTCGACGAGTTCATCTCCTCGGCCGAGCAGAAGTGGGGCCAGACCTCCGGCGTCACGCTGCTGCTGCCGCACGGCTACGAGGGCCAGGGCCCGGACCACTCGTCCGCGCGTCCCGAGCGCTTCCTGCAGCTCTGCGCGCAGAACAACATGACGGTGGCCATGCCCACCCTGCCGTCGAACTACTTCCACCTGCTGCGCTGGCAGGTCCACAACCCGCACCACAAGCCGCTCATCGTCTTCACCCCGAAGTCGATGCTGCGTCTGAAGGCGGCGGCGTCGAAGGCCGAGGAGTTCACGAGCGGTTCGTTCCGCCCGGTCATCGGCGACTCCACGGTGGACCCGAACGCGGTCCGCAAGGTCGTCTTCTGCGCCGGCAAGGTCTACTACGACCTGGAGGCCGAGCGGGAGAAGCGCGGCATCACGGACACGGCGATCATCCGCATCGAGCGGCTGTACCCGCTGCCGGGTGCGGAGCTCCAGGCGGAGATCGCCAAGTTCCCGAACGCGGCGAAGTACATCTGGGCGCAGGAGGAGCCGGCGAACCAGGGTGCGTGGCCGTTCATCGCGCTGAACCTGATCGACCACCTCGACCTGGCGGTCGGCGCGGACATCCCGGCGGGCGAGCGCCTGCGGCGCATCTCGCGCCCGCACGGCTCGTCCCCGGCGGTGGGTTCCGCGAAGCGCCACCAGGCGGAGCAGCAGCTCCTGCTGAACGAGGTCTTCGAGGCCTGAGCCCCGTGACCACCGGAAGGCCCGGCACCCCCTCGGGGGCGCCGGGCCTTCCGGCGTTGCGGGCCGCTGCGGGCGGCCGCTACGGCTGGGGCTCGAAGTCCCAGTACGGGCGGGCCTGCTGGCGGGCGGAGACCGTGTGGACGTGCTGGGGGCCGAGGGTGCGGATCAGGCCCTTGATGCCCGCGTCCTCGTGCTTGCCGGCCTCGGTGTCCTCCCGGACCGACCGGAGGTCGGCGGCCAGCGCGATCTGGGCGCTGAGCGCCATCGGATGGTCCGGGCCCAGCACCTGCTCGGCGGTGCGCAGGGTCTCCCGGCTCAGGTCGACCGCGGAGTCGAGCCGTCCGGTGATGTTGCGGTGCCCGGTGGCGTTCAGGGCGCAGCCCAGCGTCCAGGGGTGCCGGTCGCCGAGCGCGCCCCGCATCCCCACCAGCGCCTGTTCCGCGAGCGAGAGGGCCTCGGTGCGCTCGCCCTGGGCCCGCAGTACGAGGCCGAGGTTGCCGACGGTGCCGATGCTGTACGGGTGGGCGAGCCCCAGCTGGGACTGGTAGCCCCGTACGACGTCCTCGGAGATGCGGCGGGCCTCGCCGACGTCCCCGTACTCGCGCAGGTACGTCGCGTAGTCCGAGGCGACCATCAGCGTCCAGGGGAACTCTGCGCCGAAGACGCGGGTGGAGCGCTCCAGGACGCTGCGCAGCCGGGCGCCGGCTCCGGCGATGTCCCCGGAGCGGCGCAGGCACATGCCGAGGTTGTGCTCGGCGCGCAGGGTCTGGGGGTGGTTGGCGCCCAGGACCTGGATGTGGATCTTGAGACCCTGTTCCTGGCGGGCCAGCGCCTCCCGGTAGCGGCCCATCAGCCGCAGTCCCATGGCGCAGCCGATGCCGGAGGAGAGGGTGGCGATGTGCCGTACGCGCAGGACGCGTTCGCGGCGGCGCAGGGTGTCCAGGTCGGTGTCGTACGCCTCCTGGTAGCGGCCGAGGAGGCGCAGGACGACGGCCACGTTGTTCTGGGCGTTGAGGGTGGTGGAGTCGTCCTCGCCGAGCAGTTCGCGGTAGGTGGCGAAGGAGTGCTCCAGCAGTTGCCGGGCCTCCTCGAACTTGGCGGTGCTGAGCAGGACCCCGGCGTAGGTGCTGGTGGCGCGCAGGGTCTCCAGGTCGCGGTCGCCCCGTTCGGCGAGGAGGCGGTCGGCGCGGGAGCGGGCGAGGGTCTCGGCCCGGCGGAAGTGGCCGAGCATGCGCAGGGCGCCGCTGTGGTGGTAGCTGAGCTCGCGCACCTGGTCGTGGTCGTCGCCGAGCATGGCGCGCCAGATGCCGTCGGTCTGTTCGGCGAGCCGCAGGCAGGTGCGGTACTCCCCGGCGAGCATCAGGTAGCGCAGGCAGTGCAGCAGGAAGTTCTGGATGCGGGGGTTGGTGCTGGTCAGGACCCCGGAGGAGTCGAGGTGCGGGATGAGTTCGGCGTAGCGGGGCCAGAGCCTGGAGTCGGCGGGCCGTCCGGGGTCGGCGGCGGCGAGGACCTGGCGGACGGCGCGGGAGAGCGGCTCGGCCTCGTCCTCGCCGAGGTCCTCGCGGACGATGTTGTGGACCATGCGGTGGAGTTGGACGGTCTCCAGGCCGCCGCCCTCCTCGACGGGGAGGTCGGAGTACTCCAGGCGGACCACGGAGAACTGGACGAGCTTGTTGAGGGCGGCGTTCCAGCGGATCTGGTCGTTGATGAGTCCCGCGAGGTCCTCGGGCACGTCGTCGGCGGGGAACTCGCGCAGCAGCCGCAGCGGGACCCGGCCGGGTGCGAAGAACACGAACAGCCGGAGCAGGGCGAGGGCGTCGGGGAAGTTCTCGCGGATGTTGTTGAGCAGTATCGCGAGGGCGGTGGGGAAGGGCAGCGGGTAGTCGTCGGAGATGGTGACGGCCTCGTGGGAGTCCAGCCGGCGCTTGAGCAGGGCCAGGTAGTCGCCGACGGGGAGCGGGGAGTCGGCGAGCCAGCCGGCGGTCTGGTCGAGGGCGAGCGGGTAGTCGTCCAGGGCCTCGGCGAGCTGGTCGGCCTCCTCGCCGGTGAGGCGCAGGGCCCGGCGGCGGATGAAGGTGACGGACTCGGGCCGTGCGTAGAGGGGCACTTCGACCAGGCTGGTGTGCCGGGAGGCCCATTCGCGGTTGCGGGAGGTGATGATGACGTCGCCCGCGCCCGACGGCAGCAGGTCGGTGAGGTCGTCGGGGTTGTCGCAGCCGTCGAAGACCATCAGCCAGCGGCTGTACGGGGCACCCCGCCGCAGGGCTTCGAGGACGGCCCGGATCTGCTCGCCGTAGCTGCCGGCGCCGCGCGGCAGGCCCAGCGCGGGGGCCAGGTCGGCGAGGCGTTCGCGCAGGGTGGGCCGGTCCTCGGCCGGTACCCACCACACGACGTCGTACTCGGAGGCGAAGCGGTAGGCGTACTCGGTGGCGACCTGGGTCTTGCCGACGCCGGAGAGCCCGAGCAGGGTCACGGTGGAGGCGCCGGCCGGGGCCTGGGACAGGGCTTCGCGGAGGTTGCCGATGACGTCGTTGCGGCCGGTGAAGCGGGGGTTGCGGCGCGGGACGCGGCCCCAGATCTCGGGCGGGTCGTTGGGGAAGCGCGGGCCGCGGCGGCCGGTCTCGGCGCCGACCCGGTCGGTGGGCAGGTCGAGGCGGCGCAGCACGCGGTACTCGGCCTCGTACGAGTCCAGGCCCCACAGGTCGGTCTTCTCCAGTACGGCGACGGCGCTGGGCAGCGGGGCGTCGGTGAGGCAGACGGCCGCGAACCGGTCGGGGTGGCGGTCGGTGACCTCGCGCAGGGCGGTGTTCCACTCCTCGTCCGTGCGGGTGCCGGCGGAGAAGTAGCGCTCGCTGAGGATGAGCAGGACCCGGCCGCCGCCGCGCGCGAGGTCGTCGAGGGCCTCGCCGACGCCGGGGCTGTTCTGCGGGTCCCAGCGCTGAAGGGTGACGCGGTGGCCGTATTCCTCCAGGCGGTGGGCGATCCACACGGCCCAGGGGCGGTTGAAGCCCGCGAAGCTGATGACGAATCGCTGCGGCTGGAGCATTCCGTCACGGTCCTGCCGAGTGCCGGTGGTCATGCTGCCGTCTCCCTGGATGCGGGCGGTGGACGGGGTTGAAAAGGTACCGCAGCGGTGCTCGCGGAGGGGCCCCTCAGCCGTGTGCGAAAGCGGCGAGTTCGGGGTGCGCCCGGCACCAGTCGAGGCGTTCGCGGTCGACGGCGCGGCGGGCGGCCGCGTGCTGGTCCCCGGGCGGCGCCAACTCGTCCATGGCCCGCTCGGCGGCGGCCATCGCGTCGGCGAACTCCCGCCCGGCCCCGGTCAGTTGGTCATGGGCGCGGATGACGGGCAGTACGGCGGCCACCTGCGCGCGGATCCTGGCGTGCTGGGCCCACGCGCCGCGGGCCCCGTAGAGGGCGGCCCGCTGCCAGTACCCGGCCAGCGCCAGGTGGGCGTACGCGCCGTGCAGCAGCCCGTCCAGCGGGCGGGGGTCCGAGCGCCAGGGGGCCCAGTGCCGGGGCGTGCGGTCGGCGGTGTGCAGGGTGACCACGTCGGCCAGGGCGGTCAGTTTGCCGTGCTGCACCTCGTGCACGAGGGTCGCGGCGAGCGCCGGCGGGGCCTGCGCCCGGGCCAGCAGCGAGCCCGCGGCGGCGGGCAGGGTCGCGCCGTTGGAGCGGGAGCCGCCGCCGAGGGGGACGACGGAGCGCAGCAGCAGGGCGGTCTCCTCCGCGCGGGCGGTGTCGTAGCGCTGGAGCAGGGTGAGGGCGCCGCACCACTGGATGTCCCACCGCTTGTGGCCCTTGGGGGTGAGCCGGCGGGCCGGCCGCACGGGCGCCGGCCGGTCCGTACCGGGGGCCCGGTAGGGGTCGAGGTCGTCGAGGGCGGTACGGCCGCCGGGCAGGACGTGCAGGGGCAGCGTGGCCGGGTCCTCGGGGTCCCAGGAGCACTCGGTGAGGGCGAGCGGGCCGGGGCGGGGCGGGCGCAGCAGTCCGAGGGTGGGCAGGGCGAGGCGGCCGTGCACGGGCCGCAGGGTGGCCTTGAAGGCGATCCCGGAGCGCAGGGCGGCGGCGACGGCGAGCGCGCCGAGGTGGGCGAGGTCGGCCGGGGGCCCGTACGGGGCGTGCAGGCGGCGCAGGGTCTCCTCGGCCCACACCCCGGTGGCCGGGTAGTGCAGGACGTCGCGCACGGCGTCCGGGGCGTGCCGTTCGGCCTCCTCCAGCAGGGCCCAGTGCTCGGCGGCCTCCCCGGCGCGCCCGCCGGGGGCGGCGTCGAGCACGGCGCGCAGCAGGACCAGGCGCTTGGAGCGGCGGACGTCGCGCACGAGGCGGGTGCCGTCGGCCGAGGGTTCGGTGGAGGCGAGGGCGCGCAGGGTGGCGGAGGTGACGGTGAAGGGCTTCACGACGCGGCCTGCCGGGTGGCGTCGCGCAGGGCGTGGGCGATGTGCCGGATCAGAGCCTGGAGGTCGGCGCAGTACACGGACGGCTGGCGGAACCCCTCGCCGGCGAGGTAGCGGTGGGGGTAGTGGCCGCCGCCGCACACCTCCACGAGTTCGCAGGAGCGGCAGCCGGCGGCGAGCGCGTCGCGGCCGAGCTGGCGGGCGACGAGCCCGGGGTGTTCCAGCAGTTCGTCGAAGCTGTGCGTGGCGAGGTCCATTCCGGTGCCGGCGGCGCCCTCGTAGGCGGACTTCAGCGAATCGGCCTGCTCGATGGTGCCGTCGGTCTCGACGACTGCGGTGGCGGCGGGCGCGAGGCCGAGGGTCTCGGTGGCGCCGGGCAGGCCGAGCAGCAGGGCGATGACCTCCTCGAAGATCCGGATCCGGGTGCGCCGCTGCCCGTCGTGCCACCAGCGTTCGAAGACGGCGAGGAGCCAGTCGGCGTACGGGGTCTCGTGGGGGCGCCGGCCGGGTGGCGGGGCGCTCCAGTTGGCCAGGGGCAGCAGCAGGCCGATGCCGGGCGGCTTGAAGG
Organism: Streptomyces sp. NPDC051183; assembly: GCF_040682455.1. NCBI lineage: Bacteria > Bacillati > Actinomycetota > Actinomycetes > Kitasatosporales > Streptomycetaceae > Streptomyces > Streptomyces sp. NPDC051183. Next base: position 11,812 of record NZ_JBFBBA010000047.1, on the reverse strand, counting down.
CGAGCAGGGACTCGTACGTCTCCACCGGGTCCTGGGCGAGGTCCACGACGCAGAGCACCCCGGCGTAGCTCTCGGGGTGGCGGGCCAGGAGCCGCAGGCCCCGGGCGGCGGCGGTGAACCCGGGGCGCCCGGCGTGGTCCACGCGGCGGGCGTTGTGCGCGGGCAGCCCGCCGTCGAGGCTGACGCCGACGCGTATCCCGGCGGCGGCCAGCGCGGCGAGCCGGCCCCGGGTGAGCAGGACGCCGTTGGTCTGGACGGTGGCGGTGACCCGGGTGCGCGGGGAGGCCGCGCGCAGGGCGTCCCGTACGGCGTCCACGGGTGCGGCGAGTTCGGCGGGTGCGGTGAGCAGGGGCTCTCCGCCGTGCAGGACGAGGTCGACGCGGGGCAGGTCGTGGGCGGCGGCGTGCTCGGCGATCCGGCGGGCTGCGCGGGCGACGGTGGCCGGGGTCATGGCGGTGGGCTGGGCGCGCCAGCCCTGGTCCTCCATGGCGTAGACGTAGCAGTAGGTGCAGGCGAGGTTGCAGCGGCTGCGGGTCTTGAGGACGAACTGGCGTATGGGGTGCGGCCGGTGGCCGCCGGCCCGGGCGGCGGGCACGTCGAGCCGGGTGTACGGCCAGGGCGCGTGCCGGGCGTGCCGCGCGTGACTCGCCCGGGCGGACTGCTCGCGGTGCGCGGGCAGCAGGGCGTCGCTCGCGTTCGTGTGCCTCATCGCCCGTACCTCCCGCCCCCCCGGCTGCCGCACCCGGACTCCGCCCGGGGGACCCCCGGGGAGGTGCCCCTGCGGACGGTCCATCCCTGCCCTTCACAGAGCCCGGGCTAACGGCGGAAAGTGGTCAACTCCCGGTCAGCGGACGGTCCGTACGTCACACCCCGTCACATACGGTGTCCGATCAGGCTAATCCGGAGTCGAAGGCGTTCAGGATCTCGGCCGGGTGGGTCACCCGCTCGACCATGCCCTCGATCACCTGGGCGAGCACCGGATGCTCGATCCCCCGCAGTGCGGCCAGGTCCAGACCGGAGAGGTCCGGTAACCGCCCGGGGCACTCGGAGGCCGCCGCCACCGCCGCTTCCTGATGTTTGGTCACCATGGGCCGCCTGTCCCCCTGTTGCGTCGCGTTCGATGGTCCACTGCCCTTTCCCTCCGGGGGGTCGCCGGAAACGACGCCGCGGCCCCGACCGGCGCTCCGCCCCGGCCCCCGAGCCTCGAACGCCGACGGGTCCGGACCTGCCCCTGCGCGGCAGCTCCAGCACGCCGAGCGGCGGCACCCGCCCAGATCCAGGCGGCAACTCCCGCACGCCGAAGGACGGCACCGCCCAAATCCTGCCCCGCCGGTCACGGCCCCCCAGGCGGCAGCTCCAGCACGCCGAGCGGCGGCATCAGCCCAGATCCAGCCCCGCCGGCGTTTGAGGCGCGGGGGTCCGGGGGCCGGCCCCCGGCAGCGGCGCCGCACCTGGGCGGTCACGGGGGCCGACCCCCCGCAGCGGCGCCGCACCTGGGCGGTCACGGGGGCCGGCCCCCGGCAGCCGCCGCGCACGGGCGGTCACAGGGGCCGTTCCAGGGCGCGGATCCGGGCCCGCAGGGCCGCGGCACGGTCATCGGCGGCGGCGCCGAGCCGCGTCCACGACTCCAGCGCCGAGCGGTACGCGTCAAGCGCCGCGCGCGGCCGCGCGAGCCGCTCCAGCACCTCCCCGCGCAGCTCCTGCACCCGCGCGGCCAGCCCGACGGCGGTGTCCCGCCGCTCCCCCCGCTCGGCCTCCAGCGCCACCCGCCACGCCCGCCGGTAGGAGTCCGCTGCCCGGTCGAGCCGGTCCAGCGCCCGCGTCTGGGCGTGGATCTGCTGCTGCACGTCCCCGTGGTCGCGCCAGGCGCCGGCCTGCTCCAGGGGGCTGCGGCTCTGCCGGACGGCCAGCTCCAGCAGGTACTCCGCCTCGCGCAGGTCCACCAGGTCACCCTCGTACGTGTGCCGCAGGCGCAGCCCGGCCGCCAGCCGGATCAGCCGGTGCGCGGCCCGGGGGTCGGACTGCGGCACCGCGGCCCGGCTCTCGCGCAGCACCCGCACCGCGGTGGAGGCGAAGGCGCGCCCGTCGGCCTCGGCGGTCCCGGCGCGGGCCAGGAGTACGTCGCCCCACTCGGGCAGCAGCTCGCCGAACGTGTCCCCGTCCCGGGGGATCAGCCGCCGGGCCCGGCTGTAGGCGCCGGCCGCGTCCTCCAGGGCGGTGGGGTCGGCGTCCCGTTCGTGGCGGGCCCGGTGCACCCGCGCCAGGCAGAGCAGGGCGGACACGCGCAGTTCGGGGTCGTCGGCGGCCTCGGCCAGCGCGGCCTCCAGCTGCCCGGCGGCCTCCTCCAGCCGCCCGGGCAGGTACCGCAGCGCGGTGGCCAGTTCGACGCGGACCCGGGCCCGCGCGTCCTGCCCGGCGGCCGGGTCCACGGCGAGGCGGTCGGCGGCCCGGGCGGCCAGGGCGGTGCGCGCCCCCGGGTCGGAGGTGTACGGCAGCAGCGCCAGCAGGACCCGGCCGAGGGCGAGTCGCAGCGCCGGGTCGGGGGCGTCGGCGGCGGGGGCCCGGCCCGCCGTCCCGTCCGCCGCGGGGCCGGAGCCGGGGTCGGAGCCGGGGCCGGAGCCGGAGCCGGGGTCGGGGTCCGGCCCGGTCAGGGCCTCCAGCGCGGCCCGCGCCTCCAGCAGGGCCGCCGGGTCCGCCCGCAGCGCGCTCAGCTCGGTCAGGGCCCGCGCCCGCCGCACCGCGCAGTCCACCCGCAGCGCCGGGTCGAGGTCCGCCGCGGCCCCGGCGGCGGCGAACTCCCGTTCCGCCGCGGCCAGCAGCCCGGCGTCCGGTTCGGCCGCCAGGGCCCGCTCGTACAGCACCCGGCCCAGCACCGCCCGCGCCCCGGGAGTGCGCAGTCCGGCCAGGGCCCGCTCGGCCTCCGCCAGGAGTCCGGGGTCGCGCTGGAGCGCCCACAGCCGCAGCAGCGCCCCCGCCAGCTCGGTCTCGGCCTCGCCCGGCAGGTCCCCGGGTCCGGCGGGGGCCGCCACCGCCCGCCGCAGTACCGTCACCGCTTCGTGCAGCGGGCGCTGGCCGCGCGCGTCCCCGCTGCGGTCGTGCTCCGCGAGCCGTTGCCGCGCGGTCCGAAGTGCCCCGTCCCGGCCGGGCGGTGGCGGGCTGCCCGGTTCCGCGGCCGGGCCGTCGGGGGGCGGGCCGGGCAGGTAGCGCCGTACGACCTTGGCGGAGACCTGCGCGAAGGCCTGCGGCAGCCGGCCCGCCGGGACCCGCTCGTCGGTGCCGCTCACAGCCGGCGCGGGCGCCCCGGTCAGCTGCGAGACGGCGAGCGCGGGGAAGTTGCGTACGCCCCGCCCGAAGTGCGCCAGCACGTACTCCGAGCAGTGCTTGAGGACCAGCGCGGCCTCGTCCCGTCCCAGCGGCCCGAGCAGTACGTCCTGCACCCCGGGCGCGAAGGCGTACCAGCCGGCCTCGGAGGTGCGCCGCAGCAGCCCGCTCAGCAGGACCTCCGCCAGGTCGGAGGGCTCGGAGTCGGGCAGCATCGTGCGCTGCACCAGCCGCATCACGGGCAGGGTCAGCGGCGCCGCGGACAGGTACACCGCGAGCTGTACGGCCCGGGGCGCGGCCGAGGCGCGAAAGCGCCGCACGAGTTCGCGCGGCGGCCGGGCGGCCCGCGGCGGCGGCGGGGGCGCGGCCGGGTGGCGGGCCAGGACCCGGCCCACCTCGGCGGGGACGGGTCCGGTGCCGAGCCCGGCGACGAGCCGGGCCCAGGCGCCGAGCGCGGTGGCGCTCGGGGGCAGCACGGGTACGGTCAGCCCTCCGGTGGGCCGCCCGGGCCGCGGCGGCCGGTCCGGGCGGAACCGCAGCTTCCCGCCGCCGCCCTCGACCCGCGCGAGCGTGCCCCGCTCGGTCGGCAGCCAGCTGCGGCTCCAGAGCCGCTGCGGCAGGGGCTGGACGACCACGCAGGGCGTGCACTCGGCCCACCGGTGCAGCAGCCGCTGCGCCTCGCCCTCGCGCCACACCGGCCCGGCGCAGTCGGAGACCACCATGGTCAGCGCCCGCCCGGTGGGGTCGCGCAGCTGGTCCCCGGAGGCCATGCCGGCCCCGGGCAGCGGCCTGCGGCCCACGGCCGCGCTGCCGTCCGCGAGCCGGTGCAGGTAGTACACCTGCACGTCCCGGAAGGCGCCCAACCGCTCGCACACGGCGCGCAGTTCCTCGAACATGTCCTGCCACACCGCCATCGACGGCGACGCGTCCATCACCAGCCGTACGGTCGCCTCGCGCCGGCTCTCGCGCCGGAAGACGGGGATGACGAGCCCGAGCGCCCGGGCGCTGGCCTCGGCGGTGGCGGGCTCGTCGAGGATCCTGCGGCCGGGCAGGGAGGGCGGCCGGTGCCGCTGGAGGGCGCGCAGGGCCCGCTGGACGTCGAGGATCCGGGGCAGCCCGGCGGCCGCGGGGACCCGTACGGGCACGCCGTCCAGGGCCTCCGGCGCGCCGGGAGCCGGCTGCCCGCCTCCGGGGTCGGAACCGGGGCCGGTCCCGGCGCCCGGGCCGGCCTCGGGCGCGTACAGGCCGACCGGGTCCTCGGCCTCGGGCCGCGGCGGGCGTACGGGCTCCCGCCCGGGCGCCGTCTCCTCCCCCTCGGGGACCTGCGACCGTCCGGGCGCGTCCGTTCCCGGCGGCGGACCGCCCGGCGGGCCGATGTGGCCGGCGAGCCAGAGCGCGTCGGCCATCTCCTCGGTGGACGGGTCGAGCCCGGCGGCCCTGAGCAGGGCGGCCAGCTCGCGGATGCCGGACCCGGCGGGTGGCACGGCCCGTCACCTCGGGCGGTCGAGGCGCTGGATGAGCAGGTCCGCGAGGTCCTCCCGGGTGGGCGGCGCGGCGTGGTGGGTGAGGTAGATGGCGTTGAGCAGTTGGTCGGCGGCGACCAGCTCGGACTGCGAGCGGCTGAGGAACTCGCGGATCAGATCGGCCCCCAGCCGGGCCGCCTCCTCGCCGAGGTGCGCCCGCACCATGGTGGCGAGCCGCTTCTCGCCGGGCTGTCCGAGCTTGAGCTGGATGCAGCGGCGCAGCAGGGCGGCCGGGAAGTCCCGCTCGCCGTTGCTGGTCAGGATGATGAAGGGGAAGGCCCGGCACCGCACCCGCCCGTCCCGGACGGTGACCTTCGCCCCGTCGTCGGTGAGCACCTGCACCTCGGGCTCGCTGTCGGCGACCCGCTCCAGCTCGGGGAGGGCGAACTCCCCTTCCTCCAGCACGTTCAGCAGGTCGTTGGGCAGGTCGATGTCGCTCTTGTCCAGCTCGTCGATGAGCAGGACGCGCGGACGCTCGGCCGGCAGCAGGGCCGTGCCCAGCGGCCCGAGCCGGATGTACTTCCCGATCCCCGGCGGGTCGGCCCGCCCCGCGGCGCCGCCGCCGGCCGCGAGCTGTACGTCCTGGAGCCGGGCGATGGCGTCGTACCGGTACAGGCCCTCCTGGAGCACGGTCCGCGAGACCACGGGCCAGCGCAGCACCCGCCCGAGCTTCAGCTCGTGGGCGACGGCGTGCGCGAGGGTGGACTTGCCCGTCCCCGGGTACCCGGTCACCAGCAGCGGCCTGCGCAGGTACAGCGCGGCGTTGATGGCCTCCAGTTCCTCGGGCTCGGGCCGGTGCATCTCGGCGGCCTGCCGGTGCGCCCCGAGGCGGCGCGCCACGTTCCCGTCGGGCTGCGCGGCGGCCGTCCCGGCCTGCGCCACGGGTCCGCCGTCGAAGTCCCGCCAGGGCGGCGGATCGGGCAGCGCGGCGATCCCGTCGTGGGGCTCGCCGACCCCGCGGTAGATGAGCCATTCCTCGTTCACGCGTACCCCTTCCCTCGCATCCCTCTCCCGCCCCCGCCGGCCACGGGCCCGGGCGCCGCCGCGGGGCCGGCTTGCGCGGCCGGGGTGCGGGCGGTCACAGGTCCCCCTGGAGCGGCTCGTCCTCCGGTAACGGGCGCCCCGGGTCGTTCCAGATCAGCGCCACGCCCGCCGCCCAGTAGGCGTCCGGGTCCGCCCCGTGCACCCGGCCCCGCAGCGCCTGGAACCGCTGCGGCAGCACCGGGCCCCGGCCGGCGTCCGCGAACTCCTCGCGCAGCCCCCGGTGGTACGGCTCGCACGACACCCCCGGATCCGGCGGCGGCCGGCGGCACACCGCCACCGCGTACCCGGCAGCCCGTACGGCCGCCAGCGCCCCCAGCGTGGGCTCCAGCCCGGGCGCCCGGCAGTGCACCGGCACCGTGTTGTCCGCGAGCCCCGCCAGCCACTGCGGCGAGGGGCCGCGCGGCCGCCCGCCCGCGCAGTCGGCCCGCTCGTCCGGGAGCGGGCCCGTCTGCACCCGCTCCCAGCGCCGGGCCGCCGCCCGCGGGTCCGGGCCGTCCGCCGGGTAGCGGAACACCACCGGCCGCTGTACTCCCACCGGCAGCCCGCCGGCCACCGTCCACTCGTCCACCGCCAGTCCGAACAGCTCCGGCGCCACGGCCACTTCGAGCCGGGCCGCCGCCTCGTGCGTGTCGCAGCGGCGGAACGCCTCGGCCAGCGGCGCCCGCAGCGCCTCCGGCAGGGCCGCCAGGGTCGCCCGTACGCCCGAGTCCACCGGTGTCACCCGGCCGGGCCCCGACAGCACCGACACCCGCCAGTCGTACACGTCCTCCCAGCCGTGCGCCCACGCCTCCAGCAGCGCCGAGGGGCCGTCCGGCCGGGGCGCGGCCCCGTTGCCGCCGCGGCGGTGGCCGTGGACGGAGAGCGCGGCCGGGGCGCGCCGGCGCTGCTCCCGCTCCGCCAGGCCCCGGTCGCGGCGCTCGGCCAGCTCCCGGCGCAGCGGGCGCCACAGCCGCTCCGCGGTCGCCCGTACCCAGTCCCACAGCTCCTCGTCGGCGCCCGGGGAGGGCGGCTCGCGGTGGGCCGCCACGCTGACCTCGGTCGCGTACCGGAGCATCGCCGCGGCCTCGCCGGCGCCGCCGGGCGGGTCGCGCAGCAGGCCCAGCCCGTCGCGCCAGCTCAGCGGGGCCGCCGCCGAGGGGTCCGGCTCGTCCCCGCGCGCCGCCTCGACCAGGGCCCGTACGGCCTCCGAGGAGCCCGGCGCGGGCAGTTCGGCGAGCAGCCCGCACAGCGTGGTCCGCTCCCCCGCGGTGAGCCGCCCGCGCGCGCCGTACGGGTCGGCGTCGGGGGACGGCAGCTCGCCGTGCACGTCGGTCCAGGTGCGGCGGCTGTTGAGGTCGCTGCGGTGCTGGTCGTAGTGGTACAGGTCGTGCGCCTGCATGACCCGGCGGTACGTCCCCACCTGCCCGGTCGCGGGAACCAGCGGCAGCGTCCGCAACTGCACCACCGACACGGCGAGTCCGCCGCCGCCGGTGTGGCGGCGGGCCTTGACCACTCCGACCACCTCGCCGGTGGCCAGGTCCACCACCGGTCCGCCGGACATGCCGGGCTCGATCTCGTCCTCGCCGCCGAGCCGGATCGCCGCGCCGTTGCCGGCGGAGCCGCGCAGCCGGGTGATCCGGCCGGTGATCTCCGGGGTGCCGAGGTCCTCGGTGACACCGAAGTAGGCGACCTCGGCCAGCCGGGGTCTGGGCCGGTCGGTCAGCCATGCGCAGGCGTGCGAGACGGGCGCCAGCACCCGGACCAGCGCCAGGTCGGGCAGGTCCCACAGGGCCCGCCGGCCGGGGCGGTGGCCTTCCAGCCGCTCGGGCAGCACGCAGTCCACGCGCCCGGCGACGGTCCCGGTGGGCACGCCGTTCCCGGCAGGGCTCCCGGACTGGAAGGTGATGCCGACCTCGCGCCCGACCAGACGCACCGCAGCACCCCCTTCGCCGACCACGTGCGCGCACGTCAGGACCCAGCCGGGGGCGATGAAGAAGCCGCTCCCCCACGTGGGGCCGGACCAGCCGCTGCCAGAGCCTTCATACCCGCCGGAGGGGGCGTGGACGCGTACGGTCGCAGCCCGGACGAGGGGCTCCAGAAGCTCGTAGGCGCGCGCGGGGCCCTCCGAGCGCCCGTCCGGCATCCGCTGGCCCGCCCCCCGCTCGCCCTTTGAGGCCATCAAGGCTAGCGCCGGGGGCCGGAGCGCGGGAGGTGTCTTCGGCAGGCGGATTATCCTGGCGGGAAACACCCCATCACGACCGCCTGTACGGCACGGAGCCCGACTTGTACTTCACCGATCGCGGCATCGAGGAGCTGGAGAAGCGGCGCGGCGAGGAGGAGGTCACTTTCGAGTGGCTCGCCGAGCAGCTGCGCACGTTCGTCGACCTGAACCCGGACTTCGAGGTTCCGGTGGAACGCCTGGCCACCTGGCTGGCCCGCCTCGACGACGACGAAGAGGACGACGAGTAGCCGACGCACGGCCGCGGGGATCCTGCGGCCCGGCCCGGCACGACGCAGGGGCCCGACCGCAGTACGCGGCCGGGCCCCTGCGTCGTGTGCAGACACCCCCTAGTGCTGCGTACGGGCCCGGTCGTACGCCAGGGACAGCGCGCCGTGCGTGACCAGCAGGCCGCCCGCCGCCAGCCAGCCCGGGCTGCGCCGGCGGGCCGCCCAGAGCATCAGGGGGGCGCCCGCCGCGAGCTGGGCGGCGCCCAGGCGGCGGGCCTTCGGGCCGCGGACCCACGGGCCGAGCGGCCCGCCCTCCACCACGTCGAGCTCGGCCCGTACCGCGTCGCGCCAGCCCGACCACTCCACGCTCTCCGCGCCCGGCGCGACCCGGGCCGCCTCCCGCAGCCGGTCGGCGGGCTCGCCGGGGGCCAGCCCCGCGGGCAGCGCCAGTCCGGCCCGGGCCAGCAGGGCGATCAGCCCGAGCAGCCGGGCGGCGCCGTCGGCCGCTGCGTCGGGGCGCGTGAGCCGTTCCAGTTCCTCCAGGTCCAGTACGGGGTCCAGCCCGAGCCGCGCCGCCAGCACCCGCATGGCGTCCGCGTCGCCTACCGGGCGGCCCGCCGGGTCCCACGCGTAGGCCGCGGGCCGCCGGAACCCGGAGGACAGTACGAAGCCGGTGTGTCCCGACTCCCACCACAGGCTCAGTACCGGCCAGTTGACGCCGATCGCGACCGCCGAGCCCCAGCCCGACAGCACCTCGTCCACGGACTCCTCGCCGCCGAGCCACGGCTTGCCCTCCGGGACCAGCACGCTCCACTCGCCGGCGGGGGCGAGGAGCAGGCGTTCGCGCAGCATGTGCGCGGCGGGGCGGGCGACGAGCGGCTCGGTGCGGCAGAGCAGCAGCCCGCCCGCCGTGGTCTGGGAGATCGACATGTCCACACGCTAAGGCAAATCACCTCAAGTGGCCCAAATCAGATCTCATCAGCGCACTTGACTTCCCTCAACCGCGATATATCGTGTTGAAGAGAAGACGCGATATGTTGCGTGCGTCGAGACCTTACGCCGAGGAGGATCAGCACCATGGCTGAGCAGAAGACGTGGTCGGTCGCCGAACCGCAGGAGCTCACCTTCGAGGAGCCGGTGACCGAGGTCCGCGTCCGAGTGGTCGCCGGCACGGTCAATGTCGTCGCGGCGGCCGCCGCCGACCGGGGAGCGGCCCGCCTGGAGGTGGCCGAGGTCGACGGACCTCCCCTGCACGTCGTGCAGGAGGACGGCGTCCTCACCGTCTCCTACGAGGACCTTCCCTGGAACGGCGCCCAGGGCTTCAAGAAGTGGTTCGAGGGCAAGCCCTGGAAGGCCTGGTCCCCCTCCGACTCCGGCCGCAAGGCCTGGGAGCGCAGCGCCACCGTCACCCTCACCGTCCCCGCCGCCACCCGCGTGCAGCTGGCGACCGTCAGCGCGACCGTCTTCGCCTCCGGCCTCAGCGGCGACACCGACGTCAACGGGGTCTCCGGCGACGCCACCCTGGTCGGCCTGTCCGGCCGGGTCCGGACGCACACCGTCTCCGGCGGCGTCGAGGCGCAGTCCGTGACCGGCGGGCTCGGCTTCCACTCCGTCTCCGGCGGCCTGACCGTGGTCGACGGCGCGGGCGGCAGCGTACGGGCCGACTCGGTCAGCGGCGACATGCTCATCGACCTGGCCCCCGGCACCGCCGAGCCGCGGCCGGTGGACATCTTCCTGAACTCCGTCTCCGGCCAGGTCGCCATCCGCCTGCCCCACCCCGCCGACGCCCGCGTCGAGGCCAACACCGCCACCGGCGGGGTCTCCAACGCCTTCGAGGACCTGCGGGTCTCCGGCCAGCTGGGCGCCAAGCGCATCACCGGCACGCTGGGGGCCGGCACCGGCACGCTGCGCGCCACCACCATCTCCGGCGCGATCGCCCTGCTCCGCCGGCCGCAGGCCGACGCCCCGGCCGCCGAAGCCCCGCTCGCGCTCGACAAGAAGGTGCTCTGACATGCCGCCCGTCTTCGCCCACGGCCGCCTCCGCCTCTACCTCCTCAAGCTGCTGGACGAGGCCCCGCGCCACGGGTACGAGGTGATCCGCCTGCTGGAGGAGCGCTTCCAGGGCCTGTACGCACCCTCCGCGGGCACCGTGTACCCGCGCCTGGCCAAGCTGGAGGCCGAGGGGCTGGTCACGTACGCCACCGAGGGCGGGCGCAAGGTGTACTCCATCACCGAGGCGGGCCGCGCCGAACTGGCCGACCGCAGCGGCGAACTGGCGGACCTGGAGCTGGAGATCCGCGACTCGGTGTCCGAACTGGCCGCCGAGATCCGCGCCGACGTGCGCGGCGCGGCGGGCGACCTGCGGCGCGAGATGCGGGCCGCGGCCTCCGCGTCGGCGACGCGGGTGGAGGACGAGTCCTGGAAGGCGGCCAAGGAGGAGCTCCGCAAGGCCAGGGCGGAGTGGAAGGAGCAGGCGCGGCGGGCGAAGGACGAGAGCCGCCGGGCCCGCGAGGAGGCCCAGCAGGCCCGCCGCCAGGCCAAGGAGGCGCAGGACCGGGCCCGCGAGGAGGTCCAGCGCATCGCCGGCCAGCTCCAGGAGCAGTTCGCCAAGTCGGGCGGGGTCCTGGGCAGCCTGGCCGGAGCCTGGCTCGGCGGCGGCGCGGGCACCTCCGCACCCGGGTCCGAATCCGGATCGGGGTCCCCGTCCGGGTCGCGATCCGCACCCTCGGCCGCGCCCGCCGCGGCTCCCGCCTCCGACTGGGCCGATGACCTGGTCCCGACCGGGGATCCGGCGCGGGACCTGGACCGGTTGCTGGACCGCTTCCGCGACGAGGTGCGCGACGCGGCCCGCGACCACGGCGTGACCCCGGACCGGCTGGCCGAGGCCCGCGCCCACCTGGCCGCGGCGGCGGCCGGCCTCACCGCCGCGCTGCGCACCCGGTAGCCGGGGCCGCGGCCGCTGTCGGGCCGTTGACGGTCAGGCCGCCAGGCCCGACTCCGCCGCCGCGTAGGTGACTCCGTGGTCCGCGAGGACCTCGGAGGGGGTGCCCGTCCGGGACAGCAGCGCCAGCAGCAGGTGCAGGGACGCGATGTGCCGGTCGCCCCGGCCCAGCGCGATGCGCAGGGACTGCTCCAGCACCTTCTTGGCACCCTGGGTGAAGGGGACGTGGCCACTGCCCGGCTCCGGACGGCCGAGGGCCGAGCGGAGCGAGGAGCCGAGGGTGCGCCGGCGCGGTGCCGCCGAGGCCAGGGCGCCCTCGCCGTGGGTCTCCTCGACCCTGGAGACGATCTCCGTGAGATCGATGCCGAGACCGGCCAGCGCCGCCTCGTCCGCCTTGGACATGCCGCCCCGGCGGCGGGCCGCGGCCAGGTCCGCGGCCACCGCGGCCCGGTCGACGCCCAGGGGGTGAAAGCTGCTACAGATTTTCTAGTCATTCATAGTCATTTCTAGTCGTACGTTCCGGATATCTTGATCTTGTGAAGCTTTCGGAGTGGGC
>NZ_JBFBBA010000046.1:0-61857 GCF_040682455.1 Streptomyces sp. NPDC051183 | reverse complement strand
ACCCCACCCCCCCCCTCCGCGCCCCCCCGGGGCGCCCTGCGGCCGGCCCCCCGCCCCGCCCCGCGCCCCCCCCCCCCCACTTCTGCTCAGCCGAGCTCCGAGCCCTCCGGCAGGAGGCCGGCGATGGCCTGCCACAGCTCCTTGGCGTTGGTCCGACGGACCCGCAGCGGGCTCTCCAGGGTGACCTCACCCTCGCGCACGGGCTCGGCGGGCAGCTCGCGGACCCAGTAGCCCTCCATGCCGCAATCCCAGACCGCCAGACCCGTGAAGGTCGGCTCGGGGTTCTCCACGTGGGCGTTCTTCCACACCACGGTCATCCGCCACATGCAGTTGAGCTGCGCGAGCACCTCGACGAGGCGCGCCGGGGCGCCGGTCTCCCGCGCGAACTCCGCAATGTCCACGACGCCCTGAACGGCCTCCATGCGCACCATCAGTGCGTCGAGCTCACCAGTGGTCGAGGTGATGACCTCGCTGAGGTCGGCGCCGTCCAGGATGTCCTCGTGCAGGTCGACGCTCCGGGCGAGGGCCGGTCCGAGCAGGGGGGCATCGACGGGGAGGTATTCGGACTCGGCTTCGCCGGGCCAGCCCTCGTGGACGAAGACGAATTCGTCACCCAGCACGGCCCCGCTCTCCAAAATGCCCTGGGGACCTGTGATCTCCGTACGGACAATGACCCGTGGTTTCATCAGGGTGGAGACGAGCGGGAAGAGCTCGGCCGCGATGGCCCCGTCGTCCACGACGATTCCGGCCGTCCGGAGTTCGGCTAGCGCCACTTCCAGCTCGGCGGGTACCTCGTTTTCCTCCACCAGGAGACCCAGCACGCTGATGTGGGAGTCGGCGAGGCGAAGACGTCGGCGAGCCGCATCGATCGAAGGCATTTCACGTTCCTTTGGGAAAGAGCAGTCAGGAAGATCAGAAATCAGGGAGGTCCGCCCGGTTCATGAATCGACCGGGAAAGGAATACAGAGCACCGCCGAAGGTGAGATTCCTGGTGTAGAGGCTCTGCAGGACGACCGCCAGCGCGATGTCGACGTTGTCGACGTCTCCCCGCGCGACACCGGTAACCGTCCGGGGGTGCCTCCACTGGGAGCGGGTCGTGCTAACGCCGGCCCCGTCGCGCAGCAACGCGTGCTGACGCTTGCCTCCACTCACCTGGTAGCGGTAGTCCCGCCCGCAGACATTGATGCGAAGCGCGCGCCCTCGCCTCGTCAGGGCCAGGCGGCGACGCTTGAAGACCGCCGGCCATTCGTTGACGGTCAGTTCCAGCATGTGCATTTCCACGTGATTACGGAATCCTCCCCCAGCGAGGACGACCGATGGGAATCGCTCCCCCCAGGCGGAGGTGAGCAGAAGGTTGTTCTGCCTGTCGATCCGCTTGATCGGAAACTGCAACTCGATGGGGCCGAACCCGGGCACGTCGCCGGACCATGCGTGAGTGACGGTCCGCTCGATGTACCCCTCTACGGGGCCACGGTAGGCGAGCTGAAATGCGATGTTGTGCATGCGGTCCCGTCGGCCGAATGGATCAAATGGGCAGAGGTCATATCACGTCGAACCTGCTGAGGAATCGCCCCGGCCAGGAGTACAGGGCCCCCGAGAACGACAGGTTGCGCGTGTAGACACCTTCGAGCACGACGGCCAAGGCGACATCGAGTCCGTCGACCTGGCCCTGGGCGGTACCGGAAATGGTTCCGGGCAGCCTCCAGTCCGAACGGGACATGGTGACCGTCGCGCCCGCCCGGCTGAGTTCGTGCTGCCGTTTGCTGCCGAGCACCCGGTAGCGGTAGTCCCGCCCGTCAATCCTGATGCGCAGGGAGCGCCCCCGCTTCGTCAGCGCCAGATGTCGACGGGAGAGTCTGGCCGGGCGGCCGTCGACACTCAACTCCATGTTGCCCATACGCGGGTACACGCGGAACGGAACCCCGCTGAACAGGACGTATGGAAGGCCGGCCCCCGAAACCGCCGTATGCCCGGAGTTCCCCGATCTGTCCTGGTTCACCGGAAAGGCCAGCGACACAGGCCCGAGCCCCGACACCGAACCGGACCACGAGTGGGTGAGCACGGCAGGGTGGTGCGTGTTGTTGTAGTCCACGTACGCGAGCTCGATGCGCATGGCGTTCACTCGGGCACCCCTCAGTCGAATGGGTTGTATTTGCTCACCAGGTTCTTGGCGCCATCGGCCAGTTTGCCCGCCCCCTTCGAGATCGCCTCACCCGCCCTACCCGCCGCATCGGCGACCTTTCCACCGAACTCAGCTATTTTTTCCCGGTTGTCCCAGATCGAGAGCCCTGCGTAGACCAAGCCGGTAACCGCCACGGCACCGATCGTGATCGGCGAGGGGGCGATCATCGCGGCCGTCATCGAGGCATTGAACAGCGTGCCCGAAACGTCCTTCGCGTAGCCGACCTTGTCCTTCTGGAAGGCCTCGACCGGGTTGCCCTTCTGGTACAGCTCGAAGATCCCCACACCTGTGGCGGCGGCACTTCCCGCGATTCCCGCACCGCGCCAGAATCCCGCGGTCTTGAGGGAGGCGCCGGTACCGGCAGCGAAGCGCGCAAAGGCACCGCCTCCAGTCGCCGCCGACATACGCGACGCGCCGGCCCCCACCTTGAGGAGGTTGGCCTCCCAGGCCCACCGGGCGCCACCCAGCGCCGCGTACCGGTTGGAACCCGCAAGGGCGTCGAGGAGCGGAGCGGGGAACATGGCGCCGATCTGCGCCCCTCGGGCCTTGACGGCGCTGCCCAGCCAGCTCGGGGCCTGGCCGCGCAGAATCTGGGCAAGCATGGTGCCCGGCGCCTTGAGCGGGTGGGCCTCCAGACCGGGCTTGTAGAACTTGTAGAGGCTGTAGGCGGCGCCACCGCCCTTTTTGATCGCGTTGGGGACTTCATTGGCCATGACCATCAGGTCGAGGTAGTCGGCGACCACCTCTCCCATCTTCTCGTCGCCCGTGATCCTGGTTACGGACTCGCTCTGGATCCGCGCCCGCCAGTCGCTGTACGTCTCGTTCTTCTGGCGCTTGACCCAGTCGAACTTCCCGTCGCTACTGGTCGCGGCGGCGCCTGCCAGCAGTACGAGGTCGGGGTTGAGCGCCAGCAGCGCCGCGTCCTCGGCCGAGAAGCCGGCCCACAGGAAGCCTCCCGTCGGGTCCCCGTTCTCGGCCTTCAGGATGCCGGCCCGCTTGCGCAGGTCCGGTGCGGTTTCCGTGTTCCAGCTCTGGATCGGCCGCAGTGGCGCGAGCTTCGCCGTGACGCCGAGAGACGAAGCGCGCGTGAACGCTTCGGCGATCTTGTCCTGCGATCCGCCTTTGCCGTCGAGCAGCTTCGCGAGCTGTTCGAGGTCCTGCGGATTGGCCTTCCTCATCAGCTACTCCCCCGTGCGAACATCCGTGCAGTCCTACAAACTGCGCAGCATAGTCGCGGGGTTGAGATTTTCAGACATAGGGGCTCCGCTTCGCGTCACCGTGAGGGAGCCACGCTCCCCGTGAACGTCAGCCCACGGCTGGAGGCGTACAGCCGGCCCCTGCCCACGCCATCCTTGGCGATCCGGGCGGACCGGTCGTCGCTGTCGGTCGCCTCGGGGGCCACCCGCCAGCCGCGTTCCTCCAGGTACTGCGTGCTCGCCCGCAGCAGTGCGCCGTTGGACGCCGTCTCCTGCGGATCCCACCCCGCGATGCGGGCCGAGTCGCCGTCGAACTCGTCGTCCGGGTACACGGCGCCCGGCGCCGCCGCCTTGATCGCGGCGCGGATCTCGGTGGACAGCGTCCGCTCCGGGCCGGTCACGTCCTGCGGGCCGCTCACGCGTCGCCCTCCAGCACACCGGCGAAGGAGATCGCGGGCGGCTGCACGGCGAAGGACCCGCTGCCGAGGCCGGGCAGGACGGCGTACAGCGCGGGGCCGGAGGCTGCGGGGGCCGGGGCGCCCTCGGGCTCCTGGATCGTCCAGCCCGCCTTGCCCAGCACCTCGACCAGAGCGGCCGTCAGTTCCTGCACCGACCGGGTCTCGGACTCGTCGAAGGCGGTGACCGAGACGGCCTCCGGCCCCACGGGCGAGGGCAGGTCCACCAGCGTGGCGTCGCCGAGCACGCGCTTGAGGACCGCCCCGGCCTCCTTCACCAGCCGGCTGCGATCCCTCTTGGCCTGTCCGCTGTCCTGTCCGCTGCCCTGCCCGCCGGCCTGTCCGCTGTCCTGTGCCATGCCCTGTCCCACCAGTCCTTCCCGAATCCCTGCACACCCCGCCGCGAGCCTATCCACCGAAGAACTTGACGACGCCCTTCCCGATGTCGATGCCCTTGTCGAGCGCCTTGCCGCCGGTCTCGGCCGCGGACCGGGCGATGTCGCCGCCCTTGTCCACGACGGTGTTCTTCACGTCGTTCAGGCCCCCGGCGATGTCCGGCACCTTGGCGAAGATCTTGTCCTTCGCGTCGTCCCCGATCTTCCAGATGTCCGCGGCGTTCTGGCCCGCGTTCCAGGGCCGGATGACGGTGTCGCCGAGCTCCAGGACCACCTTCCCGCCGTCCTTGAAGAGCCCCTCCGACAGTTCCTTGGTGTCGTTGTAGATCTGGGCGCCCTCCCTGCCCAGCTCCGTACCCAGCTCCCTGACGTGCCCGCCGATCTCGGCGGTCCCCCGGTCGATGATCTCGCCGAACTGCTTCGCGTCGTTCGCGATCCGGTCGACCTCCAGGAGCTTGACCACCGGCCAGGTGACCGCCCCGAGCAGCTTCTCCGAGGCGAGCTCCGCCGCCTTGCCCGCCGCAGCGGCGACGAAGTCCGGCGCGCCCTTGTCCTTCACCGCCTTGTACGTCTGCTTGTACGCGACGTTGCCCGCGAGGTCGTTGATCTTGCCGAACATCTCGTCCGGCGGGACCCGGTCCAGCATGTTGTATTTGCCCAGGACCGAGTGGACCTCCAGCAGGAGGTCCTTCACGCCCGTCCGCCCCGCGAAGTGGGCCTGAACGGCAGCGTCGAGGTCGCCGCCCATCTTCACCACGATCTCCGGCGGGACCTTCGAGTGCAGGAAGCCGACCATCTCGCGGGCCTCGGCCGCACCGATCTGCTCGTCGTCGAGCGAGGTGTGCGTGAAGGTCAGGGGCTTGGCGTCGCCGCCGTAGAAGATCCGGCGCATGTTGGCCAGGGACCCGGTGCTCGGGTCGTAGTACTGCGAGTGGCCGCTGGCGCCATCGGTGCCAAGACGGGTGATGTCCTTGAAGTCCGCCGGGTCCTTGCCGTGCCCCTGCGTGTACGAGACCCAGTCCCCGGGCGCCCGCATCGCGAAGAACTTGGTGTTCGGCATCTTGAAGTCGGCGACGGAGTTGATGTTGGGGCCGAGGCCGGGGCTTCCCATGAACGTGACGTTGTCGACGTTGGTGAGGCCCGCTTGCAGCGCCTTGCTCGTGACCAGCGTCCCGTAGCTGTGCGCGAAGATGTCCAGCCCGGCGTTCGGCTTCAGGTTGACGGATATGCCCTGGCGGAAGGCGTTCAGCGCCGCCCCGCCCGCGAAGGCCTTGGCCGGGTCCACGGAGTCGCCGAGCTCCGGGGTGTCGTAGCCGAGCCAGCTGACGACCGCGGAATCCGGCCGCTCATTTCCATTCGGGTCGGCGGCGAGTTGGTAGCCGCCGTTGGTGAAACCGTTGAAGTTGTCGAGCCGGTTGGTGATGCCGGGTACCCGGAATGCCACGTTGTCCGCGTTCTCCAGGTCGCCCACGACCTCGGCGATCCGGCCGTCCGGGAATGGCGAGGATTTGGCATCGGCGGTGGAGCCGAAATGGGGGTCGAAGACGAGGAACTGCCGCGAGACCTCGATTTTCATGTCCTGACCCGTCTTCGGGTCCTCGTAGGACTTGATCCGCGGATTCAGGAAGCTCCGCAGGGTGTCGACGCGCTCCTGTGTGCGCTTGTACGCGCCGTCGGTCGGCTTGAGCGTCGCCAGGTACGCGGCTTCCTTCGTGTACTCCGTCTGGATCGTGATCCGGTTCGCCGCGTACCGGACGTTGACGGGGACACCGTCCAGATTGCCCACCAGGAGCGGGTCCGTGGCGGCGAGCGCCGCCTGCTGCGCGGGGGAGAGCGTGGCGAAGTAGTCCTTGACCGCCTGGGCGCGCTGCTGCGGAGTGCCGTTCTTCTGGGCTTCGAGAATGGCCTTCAGCTCGGTCTGGAACTTCTTTCCCGCATCCGGGTCACCGGCCACACCGGGCGGCAGTCCGAACGCGGCGAGCGAGTCGAAGGGCGATTCGGAAGGGGACCTCAGAATGTTCGCGCGGCGCCGAAGATCCTTCGCCGTGTCTCCGAGCCAGCTCGCTATCGCGGGCAACCCGGAGACGTGGTCGCCGGCGTCCAGTGCGGACGCCCTGCTCTTCAACTGGGGAATCGCTCCGGCTTTACTGTCCAGCGATTTCGCCAGTCGGTCGAGCATCTCGGGATCCGCAAAGACCATGGCCATAACGGCGTATCGTAGTACCGCCAACTGTTCGATGACCAGCCGGACGATCAACAGAGCACGGATACGGGGGATTTGCCATGGCGGCGACCGATGCGGCCGATTTGCGGAGACTGGCCGACGACCTCAGGGCCCTGCTCAACGAGCCCATCGAGATCGCGGCGGACCGGGGCGCCAAGCGGGACGAGCAGTGGCAGGGCCCCACGGCGGAACACGTCCGCGGGGAGCTCGCCATCCGCAAGACCCGGCTGGGAACGATGGCGGGAGAGCTCGACAAAGAGGCCGCGAACCGGAAGGACAAGGACAAGCCCACCGGGAACCAGCCCAACTGAGCCGCACCCGCGCCTGCGACCACGGCCGCGACTACGGCTGTCGCGCGCCCGCCCGCTCGCCCCGCGCCGTCACTTCTTCTGCCAGTTCGGGTTCCGGAGGCAGTCCGTCACGATGTTGGCGTAGAGCTTCGGGATGGCCTCGCCCGACGTCGTCTTGAACTGGTATGCCGAGATCATGACGGTTCCGGCCCCGGCCTTCTTCACGTACTTGAGCACTCCGCCGGGGTGACCGTCCAGGGTGGAGTCGCTGCGCTGCTCCAGCTGCCACCCTTCCTGACTCGTGAGCCGGCTCACGACACCGCTCGTCAGCTCCTCCGGCGACCGCTGGTCCGTCGCCGGTCCGATCAGCGAGACGATGTGTGACGAGACGAGCTTGCTGCCGTCCTTGCCGTCGAGCAGGTCCGGACCTCCGCACTCCGAGTTGCCGTTCGAGCGCTCCTGCGGCTCGATCCCGGGCATCGCGGGCCTCATCGCCTCCAGGACGGCCGGATGCATGGCATCCATCGCCTCCTGGTACGTCCGCCCGCCCTCGTCGCCCTTCTTCGGAGATCCCGACCCGGAACCGGGCGACATCGAGCAACTGGAGACCGCCGCCACCACGAGAACGGCGCACGAGATCTTCCGAATGGTCCCGGTACGCAACTGTTCGTCACCGCCCTGTTTCCGTCGGCCACCCACACCCGGTGCAAGGCGGTGCGGGGCCGCCACTGTGGTCCCTGCCGGCTCAGCATAGTCACGGACGCCCGTTCGGAAGAGCGGCCGCCCGCCGCCGCCGGGGCGCCCGGCCCCACCCCGCGCTCCCCCGTCAATCCCCTGATTTGACCTCAGATCGGCCTCAAGAATCGAACAGGACTCTCTGGAACGGCAGAAGGTGCGATAGCGTCCCCAGGTGCAGACGCACCATCAGTGACACCAGAGCGATAACGGGGAGGGCCGCCATGGATCGTGGCGCAGATATCAAGCAGCTCAGGGACCTGGCCAAGCTGTTTCACAACAAGGCCGGGGATCTGCAGACGCTGATCAACAACCTGAACTCTTCGACCTCCGGCAGCACCGGCTACTGGAAGGGTCCGAAGTCGGACCAGTTCCGCCAGGAGTGGGAGACCGCTCGCGGAACCTTCACGAAGTGGGTCGACACCCTCAACGACGCCAGCAAGTCGGCGTCCACCAGCGCCGACAACATCGAGCGCGCCACCTGATCCGTCCCACGGATCGGAAGACTCACGAACGGCGGGGCGTCCACCTCTACAAGGTGGGCGCCCCGCCGTCGTGGTTCACGTCTTGGGCTGCTTCTGCAGCTCCTTGGCCGCATCCGAGCTCTGCTGGGCCTCCTCGCGGAGCGACCTCGCGACATTGCCGCACGTCGTGTGCCAGGTGTTGAGCTTGCCCCGTACGTCGGTGGCGTTCGGACCCTCCCAGGTCTTCATCTGCCCCGTACTGAAGTTGCGCGGCTGATCCATCATCTTCTCGATGTGGTCGGCGAGCGACCTCAGAGCTCCGGCCCGCTGGTTGAGTTCTTGAATGTCCGGGTTACCCATGGCAGCTCCCCCGCTGTCTCGACAACGGAGCCAGCATATCGACGCGGTGGGCACGGCGGCCGTCCACCTCGTGCCATGATCTGATGAGATCCTTACCTAGCTGATGCAAACGTTACGGAAGTTGACCATGATCGCGCGAAACCGGGCCGGTCTCACCGCCCTCGCCGCCCTAGTCGCCTCGCTCTCCCTGACGGTGACGGCCTGCGGCGGCGGTTCGAAGCCCCCGGCCGAAAAGATCGCGGGCGTGGACAACGCCCCCTCCGCCTCCGCTTCGCCCTCGCCGAACCCCTCGGCCGGCGACGGCGCCGGGCGCCCGAAGGTGACGCTGCCGGCGGACGTGAAGAACGTCTTCGAGGGCACCCCGACCGGCGACCCGAAGAAGGACGAGGTCCTGGCCGACGACCAGCGGCGGATCGACGCCGTCAGCGAAGCCATCCTGAAGGGCGATCCGAACGCCCCGGCACTTCGTGTCTACGAGAAGGACGAGGTTCTCCTGGGCACGGCCAAGTGGGTCCAGAGCTTCGTGGACGCCGGGATGAGCTTCACGGGCACGACGCGGTACTTCGACCGCCGTGTGAACCTCGTCGACGACAAGACCGCCACGCTGGTCTACTGCGCCGACGAGACCAAGGCCGTCAACACGGACCGCAAGACGGGACAGACCCACGCGGTCCAGTCGAAGGGCAAGGAGCACTACGTCCTCTACAACTACCGTCTGGTCAAGGACGCCGGCGGTGTCTGGCAGAGCGTGAAGGGCTTCTCGGAACGGGGTGCCGCCTCGTGCGTCCGGTAGCAAAGCGCAGGAAGGCGGCAGCCACCGTCGCAGTGGCCACGGCGCTCTTCCTGGCAGCCGTCCCGTCGGCCTCCCATGCAGCCGGACCCGGCGGGTCCAAGGGCGGTAGCGCCAGCGGCGGGCAGGACGGCCAGAACATCACCGCCACCACCAAGATCCAGGTCAGCACCCCGGGCAGTCCCGGCTCCGCCAGAACCGGCACGCTCAGCGCCGACGACGGCAACTGGACGCCCCCCGCCTGCTGGTACGAGCCCGCCTTCTCCCCCAAGGAGATCGAGGCCCGGGTCAAGGCCATCGACGGCCTCCCCCTGGTCGGCGACATGTTCGCCGGAATCCTCAACGCGTACTACAAGGACGGCACGCCCTACAAGGACTACAACCTGGACAAGCAGGGCCAGGGCATGTTCTGGGCGTCCGTGGTGAACCCCAAGCGCAAGGACGACCCCGCCGCCACTTCCTGCGACAAGCTGCCGTTCTGGGTCGCAAACGGCGCCACGCCGAGCGAACCGCTCGCCGTCAGCCCCCAGGTCCTCGCCGGGTACGCCTACGACGAACTGCGCCTGCCCGACACCACCATCACCATGAAGCCGGGCGACCGGTCCACGGTGAACCTGCCCACCTGGACCTGGCTCGACAAGTCGACGTTCAAGCCCGTCTCCGTGACGGCGAGCATCCCGAACTCCGGCCTGTCGGCGACCACCACCGCCACGCCGGTGTCGCTCAAGCTCGACGCCGGCACGGCCGACGCCCGGCTCCACCCGGCGAGCGGTGTGTGCGCCATCGCCGCGGACGGCAGCATCGGAGCCCCGTTCAGCCCGGACAAGGCGAACCAGACCCCGCCCTGCGGCGTCACGTACCTGCGCGCCACCACCGGCTCCGGGCCGCACAAGCTGCGGGCGACGGTGACCTGGAAGGTCGAGTGGCGCAGCAGCACCGGACAGGACGGCGCCCTGCCCAACGGAACCTTCGGCACCTCCCAGGACGTCACCGTCCAGGAGATCCAGTCCATCAACCGGTAGTCGCCCGCCGACCGCCGCCCGCCGACCGCCGCGAGACGAACCGAGAGGGACCCCGTGTACGTCGAAAAGCTTCCCAGGACCTGGTCCGCGATATGCATCGGCCTCTACCTGGCCGGCGTAGCGGCCATGGGAGTCGACTCGATCCCCGAGGACACGGGGCCCTGGCTCGCCGTCTCCGCCATCTTCCTGGTGGTCCTGCTGCCCTGCCTCGGCGTGCCGATCTCGAAGCGGATCTACAACCGCATCCGCATCGACCCCGCGCAGGGCACCCTGCGCGTCGGCCGCGAGCGCTTCCCCCTCGCCTCCATCCACCCGGGCTCCGTCCAGGTGGCCCTCCAGCAGGCGGTGCCGGGGATGGCCATGCGCTACGCGACGTCGGCGTCGGCCATCGACGGCATCCCCGGCCTGCGGGAGACGGAGTGGAACGCACCGCGCCTGGTCGGCGGCGGCTGGGCCGTCCCCATGGGCATGGACTCGGTGATCCTCACCACCCGCGAGGGCAAGGCCCTCACCATCGCCACGCACGACCGTACGGCCTTCCTGACCGCCCTGGCCCGCGCCACCGGCGTCGCCTACTGACCCGGCGGGGGCCGTGACCGGCCCCAAGCGTGACCGGCATAATCGAATGGTCCGTTCTGTAACCCCGGGAGTCGGTGTGGTGTTCGGTAGGAAAGAGCCCGTCGAGGAAGCCCCTGTCCTCCCCGTCGCCTGGGAACGCGTACGGGACTTCGTCGTCGGCAACACCGAACGGCCCGTGACGACCAAGCGCAAGAAGGCGTCCTTCGGACCGCTTGCCGTGCGCGTGCCCAAGAACGGTAAGGACTACCGGGTCTTCGCCCCCTGCGCCTACGTCGGCCACGTGGAGGAGGACTACGCCCTGTATGCCGACGCCGACAGCACGGTCCTGCTCTGCCTCATCGACCGGGGCGGCCGGGAGGTCGACGGCGAGCGCCACCACGACGTCCACGACGGGCAGGGCGGGCTCATCGGCACGCTGCGGCGCGTGCCGCCCAGCAGCCGGCCGTTCAAGCACACCTGGCGCATCGACCAGCCCGGCCACACCACGGTCGTGGGGCGCAACGAGTGGGCGAGCGGGGACGCGAAGGCCTTCACGTACCGCATGGTCGACAAGGGCTTCACCGAGGCCCTCAACTCGATCACCAGCCTGGGGGCGGAGGGCGGCGACACCCGGACCAAGCCGCGCACCCTGGAGTGGCGGGCCGACGACAAGGTCGTGATGGTCTCGGAGAGCAGCAACAAGGTCACGGTCAAGGCGGACTGGATCGACCGCCGCCTGGCATTCGCGTTCGCCCTCATCGGGGACCGCTGAGGGAAGGCCGCAGCGCACGGGGCGAACACCGAGGGAATTACGGGGGGATACAGGAATGAGATCGGTCAATCCGGACGACCTCGACCAGCTGGCCAAGCTCCTCGACGGCCGCGGCGGGGTACAGGACAAGGTCGACGAAGCGTTCACACGGGCGTCCCGGCTGGCGGTGAGCAGCAAGCTCGGTTCGCTGCGGCCGCTGCGGTCCTGGGTCCACGACACCGCCCCGGATCTGCGAAGGCGGGGCACCATTGCCCGGCTGGAGGACGGCGACCCGGAGGCGGGACTGCGCTGGGCCGGTTTCTCCCCCGAGGATCTGAAGAACTACCAGGGCGAATCGATGACCCCTGAGATGCTGCTGCTGGCCAACTCGGTGGCGGCGAGCGAGGATCCGGCGGCGTACGAGTTCAAGCGCAAGCCAGACGAATCCCTGAACGACTGGATCGCGCGGCTCGAAGGCCACGCCCTGTCGAAGCTGCCGGGGTTGAAGGAGCACGAGGAGACGCTCGTCAACCTCGTCAAGATCTTCGGTGACTGGACGGCCATCACGGCCGCCACCGCCGTGGTCACCGTCAGCGGCAGCTCGCTGACGAAGGTCGTGGTCGGGAACACCTTCCAGACGGGCGCCGCCCGCGCCTGGAAGATCCGGGTCGGCACGGTGCTGCGCAGCAGCGGCAACGAGCTGCTCCGCAAGGGCGGCAACAAGATGATCAACTGGGCGCCGAAGATCCGCTCCGTCAGCGCGCCGGGCAGCTGGCTGCCGGGTCAACTCGGCAACGCCTTCAATTCGAGCGCCATCTACACGGAGGCCAGCGGGGTCCCGGGCACGGCCGGCGTCCGCGGTGACCTCTTCGGCAGGGCCTGGGACACCTTCCGGGCGACCCCCGTGATGCAGAGCCTCAAGGCCAACGGAGTCATCGAGTTCATCGTCGGCTCGGACGAGATGGCGAAGGTCTACGGCGGGTTGACCCACGCCGGCACACCCGTGGCCAGGGCGGGTCAGGCCAACCTGCTGACGGTGTTCAAGAACGCCCGCGGCCTCCAGCAGGGCGTGAACGCCGTCGAGGGCGTGGAGTCCGCCTCGGCCTTCCGTGCCGGCATGGGTGCGGCCGCCAAGACGGGCGGCTTCCTGCGCGGGGCCGGCGTCGTCGGCGGCGTCGCCTCGACGGGCCTCAGCATCGCGAACGTCGCCTCCCAGGGCTGGCCGGACGAGGCCTTCAAGAAGAAGGGCGCCGGCTACATCGCGGACATCGCGGAGGTCGGCTTCAACGCCTCCCTGACGGCGGCGATGGTGGCCCCCACCCCGATCACCATCGGCGCGGCGGTCGTCACCGGCGCCATCTACGGCGGCCTGAAGATCTACGAGCACCGCAAGGCCATCGGGGAGGGCCTGAGCAAGGCGAAGGACTGGGTCGGGGACAAGGCCAAGTCCGCCGCAAAGAAACTCAACCCGTTCAACTGGTGAGGCGGGTGGCCGCCGCAGCCCGCAGGCGGCCCCCGCCGCTCAGATCCCCGCTGCCTCGTCCACCAGTTCCTCCTGGTCCGGCAGCAGGTCCGTGAGCTTGTCCCAGATGTCGCCCGGAGGGGTCCAGGCCACCACCAGCGGGCTCGCCGGCGTCACCTGGCCCGGCATGATCGGCTCTTCGGGCTGCTCACGGACCCAGTAGCCCAGCGGGCCGCAGTCCCAGGTGGCCAGGGCGCGGACCATGGCCGTGCGCTCGCCCTCGTACGTGCCGTCCCAGGCCGTCGTGACCCGCCAGGTGGCGTTCAGCGCGAGGACGAGCTCCAGGAACTGGTCCAGGGCGCCGCCGGTCAGGTCCGGGTCCGCCTCCGTGGCCGCCCGGCGGGTCAGCTCGCGTGCGGCCGCCTCGTCGCCCGCCGCCTCCTCGATCGCCACGAACACCGCGTCCAGCGTGGCCATCGTGGTCTCGATCCGGGCGGTCTCCGGCGCCTTCTGGTCCGCTGCACCGCGGTGCAGGTTGATCTTGCGGGCCAGCTCCCACACGAGGGTGGTGGGCTCGATGGAGACGTACTCGGACTCCTCCTCACCCGGCCAGCCGTCGTGCGAGATGACCGCGTCGGCGCCCACGAGGATGCCGTGGTTGACCGCGCCGTGCTCGCCGGTGACCTCGACCTGGACCATGAGCGCCGGCGCCGCCAGCGTGCCGAGGAGGTCCCGCAGCATCGGAGCCAGCTCGCCCTCCTTGCCGACCAGGCCGACCCGCTGGAGCTCCACGAGGGAGTCCCACAGCTCGTCGGGCGGAGTCTCACCGTCCACCAGGTGGGCGAAGACCCCTATGTGCCGGTCGGCCAGCCGGAAGCGGGCACGGGAACTGTCGTACGAAGGCATCTGGCGGCTCGCTTCCGGAAGTCGATGACAGGACCAGCATACGAACCGACCGCGGCCGGAGGGCGTCGGCCCGGGCGCCCGCCCCGGGAGGTGGGCGCCCGGGCCGTCGGTCAGTCCCGCATGACGCCCTGGACCGGTACGAACGAGCCGCCCGACGCCAGCAGACCGCTGCCCGCCGCGCCGCCGCCGGTGTTCGACGGGAGGCGCAGGCCGAACAGTTCGCCGTCCTGCGAGCTCTGCGGGGTCAGCAGCAGACCGTTGCGCGACTTGCGCGCCGCCGTCACGAAGCCCCGGTACTGCGAGTTCAGCGCGTCCGTCGTGCCGGCCGTCAGCAGACCCAGCCCGCCGTCCGCCCCCTTGCGCAGCAGGGCCTCCAGCGGCTCGTCCAGCCGGGTGTCGTAGAGCAGTTCGGCGTCGTCGGCGACCACCACGTACGGGCGCCCCTCGGCCGACTCCACCAGCTCGGACAGGTCCTCCTCGCGGCTCTCCGCGTTCAGCACGCCCAGCACGCCCGGGCGCCCCTCCAGATCCCGCAGCGGCGAGCGCCGCGGGGTGATGAGCACCAGCGGGGTACCCGACGCCAGCAGCGACTCCGCCGCGCACACCAGGGCCGTGGAGCGGCCGGACTTCGGGGGACCGGCGATCACGAAGCCGGGGCCGGACTCCTCCAGGTCGATGCCGAGGGGAGTCAGCTCGTCCCCGCCCACCGCGAGCAGCGCCCACAGCGGCGACGGCGCGGTGAACTCCGGGTCCAGGTCCAGCGCCTGCCGGGCCGTGATCCGCGCGGGCAGCGCGTCGACCCGCATCGGGCGCCGGCGCACCGGGACGCGGCCGTACCGGGCCTGCACGGCCTCGGTGATCTCCCGCAGCATCCGCACCTGGGCCTGGCCCGACGGGTCCGGGTCGAGCAGGGCGATCTGCGTCTCGTCGATGCCGGTGTCGGTGATGCGCAGCGCACGCCCCGGACCCATGTTCTTCGGGACCTCGCGGGGGTGGATGCCGGCCACGGAGTAGTCGTTGGGGTCGGCGAAGCGCAGGATCAGCCGGTCCACGAACGCGGAGGCCACCATGCCGCTCAGGCCGCTCCGGTCGGCCGTCATGACCACCTTGAGGCCCACCGCCGAACCCTCGCGGAAGATCCGCTGGACCATCTCGATCAGCTGGCCGTAGTTGTAGCTCTCGAAGGACGAGACGAAGCCCTCCCAGCTGTCCAGCAGCAGGACCATCCACGGAAGACGGTCCTCCGGAGCGGCCGCCGCCCGCTGTTCGGCGGCGCTCGACGCCCCTTCCATGGCGAGCAGTTGCTGACGCCGGCTGATCTCCGTCAGCAGCCGGTCGATGAGCCGCCGCACCCGGTCCGGCTCGTCACGGTTGACCACCGCGCCGACGTGCGGCAGCCGTACGAGGGGCAGCAGCGCGTTCGACCCGCAGTCGATCCCGTACACGTGGACGTCGCCCGGGTCGGTGGCCCGCGCCAGCGCACCGGCCAGCGTGCGCAGGGCCGTGGAGCGGCCCGAACGCGCGCCGCCGGCCAGCATCGTGTGCTCGCCGCTCACGAAGTCGAGCCCGAACGCCGCCCGCGCCTGCTGCGCCGGAAGGTCGGTGAGGGCGTAGCCGATCGGCGGTACGTCCCCGTGCGCGGGCGCGGCGGACGGCTGGGGCAGGTCCTCCAGCGTCACGTGCTCGGGCAGCGGGTCCAGCCACGGGCTGCGCGGCGCCGGGAAGCCCATCGCATCCGAGCCCGACCGGACGGCGTCGACGAGGACGGCGAGGTCGGTGACCATCGTGCCGTCGTCGCTCGCGTCGGCCGCCCTCGGCAGCGGACGGCTGTACGAGTCCCAGGTGAGCGGGACCAGGTTCGCCTTCGGGCCGCTGTTCCCGGTCGCCGGGCGCCGGCCACCGATACGGGCGGACTGCACGCCCACCAGGGACTGCGCGCCGGAGCGGACGAAGGCGCGTCCCGGGGTCGACTTGGCGATGGCGCCGGAGTCGGGGGCGTCGATGACGTCCTGGGACTCGGTGCCGTCGGTGACGCGCAGCGCGATGCGGAGGTTGGTGTTGGCCCGGATGTCCGCGCTGACCACACCGGCCGGGCGCTGCGTCGCGAGGATCAGGTGCACGCCCAGCGAACGGCCTCGGCGCGCGATGTCGACGAGACCGGCGATGAAGTCGGGGAGCTCGGCGACCAGCGAGGCGAACTCGTCGATGACCAGCACCAGCCGGGGCATCGGCTCCAGTTCGGGGCGCAGCTTCCTGGTGTCGTTGTAGTCCTCGATGTCCTTCGTGCCCGCGTTGAACAGGATCGTCTCGCGGTGGTGGAGTTCGGCGGCGAGCGAGGCCAGGGCCCGCTCGGTCAGGTGGGCGTCGAGGTCGCTGACCATGCCGACGGTGTGCGGGAGGCGGGCGCAGTCCATGAAGGCACTGCCGCCCTTGTAGTCGATGAGGACGAAGTTGAGGGCGTCCGGCCGGTTGGCCACGGCCAGCGACGCGATGATCGTCTGGAGCAGCTCGGACTTGCCCGCGCCGGTCGTACCGGCGATGAGGGCGTGCGGCCCGTCCCGCCGGATGTCCAGGGTGAACGTTCCGTCGGCCGCGATGCCGATGGGTGCCGAGGTCGTCGAACCGCCGGCCCGCCAGATCCTCTCGATGTCGTTGCCCGTCGGATCGGGCATGCCGAGTAGGTTCAGCAGCCGGGCCGCCGTCGGAAGGGCGCCTCCCGCGTCGTCACGGCTGACGTCGCGCACCGGCGCCAGGGAGCGGGCGAGCAGCTCGCACCACTCGGGCCCGACCTGGTCGGCCAGCACCTCGCCGACGGCCTCCAGTCCGCTGCCGCGCAGCCGCACCCGGGTCGGCGACTCGTACGTCCACGCGACGACCGCCGCGCACTCCTCGGGGAGCACCCGCTCGTCCTCGTCCAGGCAGAGCGCGAAGATCCCGTACTCCGGTCCCTCCTGGAGCAGTTGCGGCACTCCGGGGACCCGGCGCAGGAGCCGCGCCCCGTCGAGCACCAGCAGTACGAACGGGTCCGGGACCATGCCACCGCTCATCGAGCTGTGGTCCTCGCGGGCGGCCTTGCGCCGGGCCAGCTCGTTCAGCAGCTCGTTCACGCGGCGGGTGATGGCCTCGGAGTCGGATCCGACCAGGGCGACGCAGTCCTGCCCCAGCTGGGGCGAGGTGTGCGGGAGCCAGTGGGCCCAGGCCCAGTCGGCGCCGGACTCGCGTACGGAGGACAGCACGACCAGCGACAGATCGCGCGGGCTGTGCAGCACCGCGGCCTGTACGGCCAGCCAGCGCACGCTGGCGAGGGCGCGGGTGCGGTCGCCCGCGACGCCGACGACGCGCAGTTCGGCGAGCGGAAGCGTGACCGGTACGTCGGCCAGCAGCGGCAGCGCCGGCTTGTCCTCGTCGTACCCGCCGCGGGCCATGGCCAGGTCGACCGCGGCCGGGAGGGCCCCGACGCCGATCCGCAGCTGGAGGGCGTCCACGTCGGTGATCCGGCGCTCCCACAGGCGGCGGCGGGGTCCGGTCGCGAACAGCAGCACCTCGGCGGGGTCGGGACTGTCGGCCCGCCGGTGGGCCTGGTCCTGCTTGCCGAGCCGGTCCAGCTCCGCCTCGTAGGCGGCGACGTCCTTCTTGTACTGCTTGAGCGAGGTCTTGTTCTTCTTCTTGCCCTCGCGGTTCTCGCTGATCCACTGCCCGAGCATCATGATCGGGGTCATCGCGCAGAAGAGCAGCATGTAGATCTGCTTGGTGACGGCGAACATGACCAGGCCGAAGATCATCGGGGTGAAGGCCGCGATCATCTGGAAGCGGGCCTTCTCCGACTTGGACGGCAGTACGGGCACGACCACCCGGGGCCGCGGCCGCAGCGGCGACAGCCGGGGCGGACGGTTGTAGGCGAGCCCGCCCTCGCCCGTCGCGGACAGGTGCGCGTCCGGCTCGCTGACGGCGTCGAGCACGAGCAGCGAGTCCCCGGCCCGTACGAAGGCCCCCGGCGGCCAGGCCTGGGTGCCCTCGGCCTCTTCCCCGTCCAGCAGGATCCCCGCGCCCTCCTGGGCCTGGAGGGTCGCGTTGCCCTTGACGTCGATCGTCACGCGCGCGGCGAGCGGGGCCAGCGCCCCGTCCGCCACCGGCACCGTGCAGGTGGGGGCGGAGCCGATGGTGGCCGTGCCCACGCCGAGGCGGACCACCCGGCCGGCCGCCGGGCCGGCGGCGATCCGCAGCTCGTAGCGGCCGGCGGGCTCGCCCCGGCGCAGCAGCGGCCCGATCGCGTCGTCCACGGAGACCCGCATGCCGTCGCGCAGGATCCCCGCGGCCGGGGTCCCCGGCTCGAAGCGCCGCCCGTCGGCCCACAGGGTCGGCCCGGCGGGCGCCTGCCGCGCATGACCGCCGTGCAGCGGCACCACCACCTCGCGCACCCCGGCGCCCGGAGCGAACCGGGCGCCACCGAAGGCCGAGGCCAGCGTCTGCGCCACATCGCCGGCCGTCGCCGACTCGTCCGCATCGACCACGACGTCCTGCGGGGGTATTCCCCCCTCTACGACCGTCACCCGGACTCGCATGCCCCGTCCCCTCACCGTCAGCGCGTGCTGCGCCGCCCACCCACTCGGTTCTCGCTGATCAACCGAGGCTAGTGCCTGCACGGAGCGGCGGGAACCGCCGCCCGGCGCCGGGTCGTCCCGGCGCCGCCGGGCGCGTCCGGGGCGTGATCCGCCGCGCACCCCGTGTGACGGTCAGCGGCCGGCGGCAGCCGCTCCGGCGGGCTCGAAGCCGGCGAGCATCTGCTCCAGTGCCTGCTGGTCCGGGCCGACGAACGGTTCGAGTCCCGGGGCGAGGCCCACCGTGTCGAGCATCCGGGCGATGAGCCCGAGCCCGGAGGCCGGCGGCAGGTGCGTGGAGAAGACGTACTCGGGATCCATCTCCTTGATCGGCCGGACGGTCGCCAGGAACTTCTCCCGGTCGACGATGCACGCCCAGGGGCTGTCCACCGACGCCCAGAACAGCTGCCCGGCACGCAGTTCCTCGGGGCCGACCGCGCCGGCCTCCCCGTCGGCCGCGAGTTCCGCGTCCGGCAGCGGTGAGCCGAAGCAGTCGGAGCTGAAACAGGCCCGCGCGCGGTCGTCGTAGAAGCCCACGGTCGCGGGGTTGTCGAAGAGCGGCGGCCGGAAGGCGGTCAGCGAGCGGTCTCCCACGTCCAGGGCCTGGCCCGGGTTGAGCAGGTGGACGCGGTCCATCGGCAGCGGCCGCTCCGTGGACATCTCGCCCGCGCCGAGGAAGGTGGTCACCACGCGGGCCTGCGGGGCGGCCTCCAGCAGGGCGAAGATCCCGCCGGTGTGGTCGCGGTCGGGGTGGGTCAGCCAGATCCACCGCACGTCGGCGGGGTCGATGGCCTCGGCCAGCGTCCTGAGGAAGTCCCGGTCGGGCAGGCCCAGCCCGGTGTCGACGACGACTGGCTCACGGGCGTACAGGACGAACGCGTTGACCGGGATGAAGCCGACGCCGGGCACTTCGAGCGCGTCGCCCAGGACGCTGACGTCCCGGCTGACTCTGCGAGTGGGCATGGCGGACTCCCAAGGCCCCCTGGGTGGGCACGCTCGCGGCCGCCGGGACTGCCGTCCCTCGCTCCATCGTGGCCCCGCCCGGGCCCCGCCGCACGCGCGCACGGGAATGCCGGTATTCCCCCGCGGACGGCCCCGGAATGCGAAAGGGAACGAATTCCCGGTAACCGGAACATTCCGATTTCCGGGATGCGGAAATCGATCAGGGAACGGGGCGGGAGTGACCGCGGGGACGCCTGGGCATAAGCCGCGTTAATGGCTCGGGCGGGGTGCCTTCAGGAGCTCCACGGAGACGTCCGCCGGGTATCCCGTCGTAGGACCGGTACGTCGCGCGAATTCCCGTACGCCGGCCAGCTGATCGGGACCGAAGCGGAAGTCGAGCGTGGTGAAGTACCGCTCCAGCAGTTCGGCGTCGAAGGCCTCCCAGCGGGCCGCCTGCTCGGCGACCTTGGCGACCTCCTCCAGGGACACGTCACGGGAGGCGAGGAAGGCCTCGTGGACCTTCTCCACGACCTGCGGCTCACGGGCCAGGTAGTCCTTGCGGGTCGCCCAGACGGCGAAGACGAAGGGCAGCCCGGTCCACTGCTTCCACATGTGCCCGAGGTCGTGCACGGCGAGGCCGAGCCGGGGCGCGTCGTGCAGCGAGGCCCGCAGCGCGGCGTCGCCGATCAGCACCGCCGCATCCGCCTCCTGCATCATCAGCCCCAGGTCAGGGGGGCACGTGTAGTAGTCGGGCCGCACCCCGTACTGCTCGGCGAGCAGCAGCTGGGCGAGGCGTACGGACGTACGGGAGGTCGAGCCGAGGGCCACCCGGGCCCCGTCGAGCTGCTCCAGCGGGACCTGGGAGACGATCACGCAGGACATGACGGGGCCGTCGCAGCCGACCGCGAGGTCGGGGAAGGCGACGAGCTCGTCCGCGTTGCGGAGGAACTCCACGAGCGTGATGGGGGCGATGTCGAGCTCCCCCGCGACCAGCCGCTCGCTGAGCTTCTCGGGGGTGTCCTTGGTCAGCTCCAGGTCCAGCAGCGTGCCGGTTCTGGCCAGTCCCCAGTAAAGGGGCAGGCAGTTCAGGAACTGAATGTGGCCGACGCGGGGCCGGCTGTGAGAGACGTCCACATCGCGAGACTAGCCCCCGCATCCACGTCAGCCCTCTGCCGGGTCTCAAACGTCCGAGTGACGTGATCTTTCCCTCTGGTCGAGCCCGCTGGGTGCGTGCTAGGCTCGACGCAAGTTGCAGTTTGGTTTCCCTTGCAGTACGAGGCCTGCGGAGCATGTGACCCGCAGGCTTTTGTAGTTTTCAGACTTCTTAGCAGGTTCTGGAGCAGGGCGACCCTTTGGCCCATAGGAGGGCTCATGGCTACCGGAACCGTGAAGTGGTTCAACGCTGAAAAGGGCTTCGGCTTCATCGCCCAGGACGGCGGCGGCCCGGATGTCTTCGTCCACTACTCCGCGATCAACGCCTCTGGCTTCCGCTCCCTGGAGGAGAACCAGACGGTGAACTTCGACGTCACGCAGGGTCCGAAGGGCCCGCAGGCGGAGAACGTCACCCCGGCCTAGTCGCCTGGGCCAACCTAATCGCGGTTGGATAAGCAGTACCCAAGGAGCCCTGTCTCCTCCGTGCGAGCGGAGAGACGGGGCTCCTGCCATTCCCCCTCCCGCCCCCTCCCGGGACTCCCGGGAGGGGGCGGGACGAACGGCGAGGGCCCCCGCACCGTGCAGACGGTGCGGGGGCCCTCGGCCGTTGCCGACAGGACTACTGGGCGGCCTTCGAGGCGCTCGCCGTCGCGCTCGCGCTCGGCGACGGGCTCGCGCTCGGCGACGGGCTCGGCGT
The DNA here is from genome assembly GCF_040682455.1 of Streptomyces sp. NPDC051183. NCBI lineage: Bacteria > Bacillati > Actinomycetota > Actinomycetes > Kitasatosporales > Streptomycetaceae > Streptomyces > Streptomyces sp. NPDC051183. The sequence goes on along the minus strand of NZ_JBFBBA010000046.1, from coordinate 40,678 downwards.
CGGGGTCGTCTCCGGCTTGGCCGTGACCTTGAGCTCCACGATCGCGAAGACCTTGTCCGAGATGCTCACGCGGAGCGTGTACGTGCCCGGGGCCACGTCCGTGGTGAACAGCTCCGGCAGGGCGATCCTGCCGTCGTCGCCGGTCGCGGGCAGCTCCAGGGTGGTCAGCTTCTCGCCGTCCTTGCCCTTGAAGAACGGGCCCTTCGCGGTCGCCGGGTCCACCGGGACCCACTCCTCGGCCGCGTTCTTCTCGACCAGGCCCGCGGTGGCCTTCGCCAGCGGGACCGGCTCGCCCTTGGCCGTGGCCAGGAACTGCAGGCCCGTGAAGCTCTTGCCGGTCTCCGCCTCCGGCACCTTCGGACCGTCGTCGGTACGGGCCAGCAGGTCCGCGACCGGGACCGGCTTCGGCGTGACGGAGCCGGTGAGCTTCGTGGTGAGCTGGCGCGAGGCGTCGTACGCCGTGGCCCGCAGGGTGAAGCCGCCCGCCTTGAAGCCCGCCTTCAGCGCGGGGACCGCGGCGACGCCCTGGGCGTCGGTGGTGACCACCGCGAAGTCCTTGCCGTCGGCCGTGAAGACGGTGCCGCCGGTGGTGTCCTCCTCGACGGCGAACACGACGGTCTGGCCGACGGCCGGCTTGCCGTCGCTCAGCAGCGCCCTGGCCTTCGGGGCCTGCGCGAAGGCGGACTCGGCCTCGGCCTTGAGCTCGGCGGCGTCGAACAGCTCCAGCTTGTCCAGGTGCGCGGCCGGGGTCGGCTTCTCCGGCGGTACGGTCGGCGGCGTCACCGGAGGCGTCACGGGCGGGGTGACCGGGGGCGTGACAGGCTGCTTGGAGATCGGCGGCAGCGGGGTCGGCAGGGTGCCCGGCGGCGTCGGGGTCGGGTAGTTGCCCGCGGGCGGGTTCGGCACCTGAGCCGCCCCGGCCTGGTACTGGCGCATGTACCCGAGCACGGTGTTCACGTACTCGCGGGAGTAGTTGTAGCTCAGGACCGCGCGGTCGAGCTGGCTCGCGTCCGAGAGGTTGCGGCCTCCCGCGCAGAGGTAGAGGCCGGCGCCGAGCGCGGCGTCGTAGATGTTGTTCGGGTCGCGCTGCCCGTCCCCGTTCCCGTCCGCCTTCCAGGTGAGCCAGGTGGAGGGGATGAACTGCATCGGGCCGACCGCGCGGTCGTACACCGCGTCCGCGTCCCACTCGCCCTTGTCGGTGTCCCGGATCTCGGCGAACCCGTTGCCGTCCAGGCGCGGTCCGCGGATCGGCTTCTCGGTGTACCCGTCGGCCTTGAGCCCGTAACCGGAAGCGTGAACGGACTCGACCCTGCCTATGCCCGCGAGGAGTTGCCAGGGCAGCTTGCAGCCGGGAAGGGCAGCGGCCACCGAGATCTCGGCTCTGCGGTAGGCGTCGAGGGCGGTCGCGGGTATGCCGCTGGCCGCCCCCTCGGGGGTCGTGGCACCCGGCGGCAGCGGCGGGTCCGCCACCAGGTCGGGCAGTTCCAGCCGGGCGTCACCGCGGTCGGTGGCCTGCGGGCTGTCCGGAGTCGGCTCGGCCTCCCCGGCATCGGCGGTCGGTGTGTTGGTCACGACCGCGGCGGTGGTCAGGCTGGCCGCGAGCGCGGCGGTGCACAGGACCTTGCGCGAGGTGTTGACGAGGTGACGGTGAAGAGGCTTCACAGTGCGGCGATCCCCCCAAGGCTGCCGTCATGCGTACAAACGCAAACTTGAGCGGCCGATCGGGCCGCTCATATTCCCTGTCTATCAGGTATTCGGAAGCGACTCGCCGTCCCCCCGGCAGTTGTGACGCACCATTCGTCTCGACTTCACCCTCCTTCCGGTCCGGGACGGAAGTCCGGAGGGGTTCAGGCCCTAAGTCCCTGCCCGAAACACCCCAATGACCCCCGGTTTCTCCGATTTCACCTCCTTACCCTGGTCGTTATGGCTACGAGCAAGAAGAACGACCAGCGGCGCGAAGCCCGCGAGCGGCTGCGCGCGGAGCGGGAGGCCGAGGTCAGGCGTGCGAAGCTGCGCGGACGCCTGATGGTCGGGGGTGCGCTGGTCGCCGTGCTCGCCATCGCGGTCGGCGCCGGCCTCTACGCGTCGAACCGGTCCTCCGGATCCGACGAGGCGACCGGCAAGCCGTTCGTCCGGCCTGCCAACACCACCGGCAAGGACGGCATCGTCGTCCCGTACGGCAAGGCCGACGCGAAGAACGTACTGACGGTCTGGCTGGACCCGCGCTGCCCGTACTGCGCGGGCGTGGAGACCGGCCTCGGCAAGACCTTCAAGGAACAGGCGGACGCGGGCAAGTACCGCGTCGAGTACCACCTCGCGACGTTCCTCGACGGCTCCCTGGGCGGCAAGGGCTCCAAGCGCGCCGTGAACGCCCTGGGCGCGGCGGTGAACGAGAGCCCGGAGAAGTTCATGGAGTACCTCCAGGTGCTCTACAAGAACCACCCGGCGAAGGAGTCGGACGACAAGTTCGGCTCGACCGCGACCCTGTTGGAACTGGCCGACCAGGTCCCCGGCCTGCGGACGCCCGCCTTCAACCAGGCGGTCAAGGAGCTCACGTACATGCCCTGGGTCGAAAAGGTCGGCAAGGCGTTCTACGACGAGAACATCAACGGCACCCCCAACGTCCTGATCAACGGCACGAAGATCACCCTGAACTCGGGGGTGGGCATCGACTCGATCACCCCGGACGCCTTCGACAAGCTGATCGCGGACAAGCTGAAGAACTGAGGGGGGCGGGGGGTGTGTAGGGGCGTTGACGGGTTTGGGGGGTTCCCGTCAGTCCTGTCTTTCCGTGGCGGGCCGGCCTGTCAAGGGTGGAGCGCAGCGACATCGCGCAGCGACGCGACGAAGGAGCGCCCTTGACAGGGTGGACCGACGCGGAGAGACGCTGGGACTGACGGGAACCCCCCAAACCCGTCAACGCCCCCGCTCAGGAGCAGCACCGCAAAACCCCGCTCCCGCCCCGGCCCTCACACCCCCGACCCGCCACCCCCGTACAACCCCGCGATCTCCCCCGCGTACCGCTTCGCCACCGCCGCGCGGCGGAGTTTCAGCGTCGGGGTCAGGGTGCCCGCCTCGATGGTGAAGTCCTCCCGGAGGATCGCGAAGGCTCGGATGCGGGCCGGGCGCGAGACCGTGGCGTTGGCCGTCGTGACCGCCTCCTCGATGAGGGCTCGGACCGCCGGGTGGGTCGGGGCCTCGGCGGGGGTGAGGGCGAGGCCCTCGCGGGTGGCCCAGGCGGCGATCTCCTCCGCGTCCAGGGTGATCAGGGCCACCGGGTGGGGGCGGTTGTCGCCGATCATGACCGCCCGGGACACGTAGCGGGAGCGCTGGATCGCGAACTCGACCTCGGTGGGGGTGATGTTCTTGCCGGCCGAGGTGATGATCAGCTCCTTCTTGCGCCCGGTGATGGTGAGGTAGCCGTCGGCGTCCAGTTCGCCCAGGTCCCCCGTGCGGAGCCAGCCCTCGGGGTCCAGCGTCTGCGCCGTCGCCTCCTCGTTGCCGTGATAGCCCGGGAAGATCATCGGGCCCCGGGCCAGGATCTCCCCGTCCTGCGCGATGCGGACCTCGCAGCCCGCGATCGGGCGCCCCACCGTGCCGTAGCGGACCCCGGCCGGGTGGTTGAGGCTGATGACGCCGGCCGACTCCGTCATCCCGTACCCCTCGAAGACCGAGATCCCGCACGCCCGCAGGAAGTCGAGCGTCGCCGGGGCGATCGGGGCGCCGCCGGTCAGCGCCCATTTCAGGCGACCTCCGAACGCCGCCCGTACGAGGGAGTACAGCGACTCCTCCGCCGCCTCGTGCGCCTCGCGGTCGGCGGCCGGCAGGCGGCCCTCCGCCGCCAGGACCCCCAGGCGCACCGCCTCCTCGAAGCGTTCCCGGCCGCCCTCCCGGGACTCCGCCAGCGACAGCACCACCGAGTGGAGCTTCTCGAACAGCCTCGGCACCGACGGCAGGTGCGTGGGCCGGGCGACCGCCAGCTCCGCGATGACGTCCTCGATCCGCCCCCCGAAGTAGCAGAGCTCCCCGCCCTCCAGCAGCGTGGTGAACTGGATCAGCTGCGCCAGCAGGTGGGCCAGGGGCAGATAGAGGTACGTGGAGTCCCCCGGCCCTCCCGCTATCAGCGGGAGCGTCGCGTCCTGGATCGCGCCCAGGTTGCCGTGCGTGAGGCGGCACCCCTTGGGCAGGCCCGTCGTGCCGGAGGTGTAGACGATCGAGGCGTCGGCGGAGGCGCTCACCGAGCGGGCCCGGGCGAGGAGTTCGGCCTCGGACGCGAATACCGGGTCCCGGTCCAGGTCCAGGTCCCCGTCCCGACCCCCCAACCCGTCCCGGTCCCCCAACCCGTCCATCCCCACCACCCGCCGCAGCTTCGGCAGTTGCCCCCGCAGCGCCTCCACCCGGGCCGCCTGCGCCGCGTCGTCGCAGACGACCACCGCCGCCTCGGAGTCCGACAGCACCCAGGCCAGTTCCTCGTCCCCCGCCGTCGGGTAGACCGGCACCAGGACCGCGCCCGCCGCCATCACCCCGAAGTGGGTCCAGGTCCACGCCGGGCGGGTCTCCGCCAGCACCGCGACACGCTCCCCCGCGGCGACGCCGAGGCCGAGCAGCGCGCGCCCGACCTCCCGTACCCGGGCGCGCAGTTCCCCGTACGTGAGGGTGCTCCAGCCCTCGCCCTCCCGGAAGCGCAGGGCTGTCTCCCCGCCGTACCGTTCGCCCGTCCACTCCGTGAACACCGCCAGTGTCTGCGGTCGCACAGCGTCCATCGGCTTCGCCTCCCTGGGGTGGTACCGGTCGTAGGAACGGGATCGTCGTCCCCACTGACGCTAGGCACCCCCGTACGGCATCCGGCATGACCGGAAGCGTCACCCCCGCTGACCCCAGCGCTCATTGCGGCTACCGTCGGAGCCATGGGGAGGCGGACGATCACCGTGCACCACGTGCGCGCCGTGCTCGCGGGTGCGAGCGGCGGCGGCATCGACACCGTGCCGCTGCTCCAGGAGGCGCAGATACCGCCGCTGCTGCTCGGCGACGACCGGGCGCGGATCACGCCCGCGCAGTTCGCCCGCCTGTTCCGGGCGCTGTACCGGACCACCCAGGACGAGTTCCTGGGGCTGTCGTCCGTCCCGAGCAGGCCCGGGACCTTCGCGATGATGTGTTACGCCGCGCTCGGCTGCCGCGACCTCGGCGCGGCCACCCAGCGCGCGGCCGCGTTCTACGGGCTCTTCCCCGGCGGGCCCGAGCTCTCGCTCGAAGTGTCGGGCGACCGGGCGCGGTTCACCGTACGCAACGACTTCGCGCGCGACGAGGAGCGCTTCCTGGCCGAGTGCGTGGTGGCGATCTGGCACCGGCTGAGCAGCTGGCTGGTCGGGCGGCGCATCCCCCTCGCGTACGCGGCCTTCGCCTATCCCCCGCCGCCGCACAAGGACGAGTACGAGGTCCTGTTCGACTGCCCGGTCCGCTTCGGGGAGGACCTGACGGGCGCCGCCTTCGACGCGCACTGGCTGACCGCGCCGCTCGTACGGGACGAGCCCGCGCTCGACGCGATGCTGCGCCGGGCCCCCTTCGACCTGCTGTCGCGGCCGGAGTACGGGACCACCGTGGCGGAGCAGGTACGCCGGACCCTGACGCGGCACCTGCGCAGTTCGCCGCGGCTGCCCGAGCTGGGGGAGGTCGCGGCGCGCCTCGCGGTGTCCCCGGCGACGCTGCGGCGCCGGCTCCGGCAGGAGGGCACGTCCTTCCAGGAGCTCAAGGACCACGTCCGGCGGGACGCGGCGATCGCGGGCCTGGCGGAGAGCGGCGAGCCGATCGCGGAGCTGGCGGCCCGGCTCGGCTTCTCGGAGGACACGGCCTTCCACCGCGCCTTCCGCCGCTGGACGGGCACGACCCCGGGCGCGTACCGCATCGACCACATCGCGTCGGAGCGCTGACGGCACTACGCGGTCGCACGACGCGGTTCGCACGACGCGGTTCGCACGACGCGGTCGCACGCCCCGTATGGGATCCCGGGTCAGGAAAGGTGAGCTGCACGGTCAGCGACCTTCCTACCGGTCGGTCACTACTTTCTCCTCACTACCCCCGCACGGACCCTTGGGAGAGCCGCCCATGCGTTTCCGAAGCACCGCCCTCGCCGCCATGGCCGCCCTGGCCCTCTCGGCCTGGATCCCCGCCGCCACCGCCCACGCCACCGACGCCGCAGCCACCGACGCCGCATCCACCACGGGCGCCGCCCGCCCCGGCGACATCGTCAGCAGCGCCCCGTCCGCCTTCCACCCGTTGCCCGGCCAGCCCACCAACACCAAGGCCTGGAAGATCCACTACCGCTCGACCACCGCCGACGGCGCCCCGAACGTCGTCTCCGGCACCGTCGTCGTCCCGCAGGACGGCCGCACCGGCCCGCGCCCGCTCATCACGTACGCCGTCGGCACCGTCGGCATGGGCGACTCCTGCGCGCCGAGCAACAACCTCCCGTACGGCACCGCCATGGAGGCCAATCTCATCCAGCAGCTCACCCTGCGCGGCTGGGCCGTCGTCGTCACCGACTACGAGGGCCTCGGCACCCCGGGCGTGCACACCTACACCGTCGGCCCCTCCGCCGGCCACGCCGTGCTCGACGCGGCCCGCGCCGCGACCCGCCTCCCGGAGACCGGGCTCTCCGCGAACACCCCGGTCGGCATCATGGGCTACTCCCAGGGCGGCCAGGCCAGCAGCTGGGCGGCCGAGCTGCAGGGCTCGTACGCACCGGAGTTGCAGGTCAAGGGCACCGCGACGGGCGGCGTCCCGGCCGACCTGCTGAAGGTGGCCGAGTTCAACAACGGCTCCTACGGCTCCGGCCTCATCTTCATGGCGGCCGCCGGGCAGGACGCGGCCTTCCCCGAGCTGAAGCTCGACTCCTACCTCAACCCGGCCGGCAAGGCCCTGGTCGACGGCATGAAGGACAACTGCGTCGCCATCGACGCCATCGCCGGCTCCTTCAAGCGGATCTCCGACCTGACGACGCGCGATCCGCTCGCCCAGCCGGACTGGCAGGCCCGCCTGAACCAGAGCAGGCTCGGGCGCACCGCCCCGGCCGCGCCGGTGTTCCAGTACCACGCGCTCGGCGACGAGCTCATCCCGTACGCCGTCGGCCGCCAGCTGCGCTCCGACTGGTGCGCGAGGGGCGCGAACGTCGAGTTCGACACCATCTGGATCGGTGAGCACGTCAGCGGCGTGATCACCCAGTCCCTGGCGGCCGGGAACTGGCTCGCGGACCGCTTCGCCGGCCGCTCCGCGCGCCCCAACTGCTAGGCAGCGCCCAGCGCCACCCAACACCCCGCCCCGCCGGTGCGTTCACTCTCCGGCGGGGCAGGACCGCGTCCCGCCGGGCAGCCGTCCGTCGACCAGGAAGTGGTCCACGTACCCGCGCACGCACGCCGAGGACCCGTAGCCGGTGTGGCCGTCGCCCTTGTAGTCCAGGACCACCGCCGAGCCGAGCCGGCCGGCCGTCTCCTCCGTCCACTCGTACGGGGTCGCCGGGTCCCCCCGGGTGCCGACGAGCAGCATCCGCGGGGCGCCGGCCGGGCGGTCGATCTTCCGGATGAAGTCGGTGCCGGCGGGGCGCCCGTAGCAGGACAGCACCGTCATCAGCTGCCCCGGCCCGAAGATCGGGGACGCCGCCAGGAACTGCGGCTCCAGGGCCTCGATCTCCCGCTGGACGGCCGCCGGGGTGGCCTTGTCGTTGCCGCGGTCCGGGTCGTCGGCGCAGTTCACCGCCACCAGCGCGGCATCGGCGTTGTCCGCGGGCACCTTGCTGGGCTCCCCGTCGTCGGCCGGCTCCGGCGGCTCCGAGAGGCCGCCGAGCTCAAGCAGTCCCGCCGGGTCGCGGTCCCGCTCGACCATCGCCAGCGCCTGTGCGAGGTGGGGCCACAGGCGCTTGGAGTACAGCGCGGTCCCGATGGTCGCGGCCACGTCCTGCCCGGTGAAGTACGAGCCGTCCTCGCCGGTCAGCGGCTCCTGGTCGAGCCGCTCCACGAGGGCCTTGACCTTCTCCTTGGCGCTGCGGGTGTTCGTGCCGTAGACGCAGTCCTTGCGGTGGGTGCACCAGGCGAGGAAGTTGTCCAGCGCCCGCTGCTGGCCGCGCGCGGAGACGAGCGCCTGCTCGGCCAGCGGTTCGGTGAGGGTGTCGACGCCGTCGAGGACCATGCGGCCGGTCGTGCGCGGGAACAGCGCCGCGTAGACCGCGCCGAGCCGGGTGCCGTAGGAGAAGCCGAGGTAGTTCAGCTTCTTGTCGCCGAGGGCCCGGCGCATGACGTCCATGTCGCGGGCGACGTTCACGGTGCCTATGTACGGGAGGACCGGGCCCGAGGCCAGCTCGCATCGTTTGGCCACCGCGCGCAGGGCGGCGAGCTGCGAGGCCGCGTCGTCGGGCACCTGCTCTTCCACCGCCTGGGATCCGCCGCAGCTGACGGGCTCGCTGAGGCCGACCCCGCGGGGGTCGAAGGCGATCAGGTCGTAGCGCTTGTTCAGCTCCGCGAAGAGGCCCGGATCGCCCGCGAGGGAGGAGATCCCGGGGCCGCCGGGCCCGCCGTAGTTCAGCAGCAGCGAGCCGAGGCGCTTGCCGCCGCCGGTGGCCGGGAGCCGGGCCAGGGCCACCTTGACGGTGCCCTTGGCGGGGGCGGCGTGGTCGAGCGGCACGCTGACGGTGCCGCACCGCATCCCGGCGGGTACGGGCTGCTCGGGGCACTCCCCCCACCGGATGCGCTGGCCGCCGGCGGGGGGCGTCGGAGACGGGGTGGGGCCGGGGGCCGGGGCTCCGCCGAGCGAGGCGGCCAGGAGCACGCAGGCAGCGGCCCCGACCGTACGGGCACGGGCACGGGAGCCGGCCGTACGGGCACGCGCGCCGGCCGCCCGGGCGCGGGAAGGGGTCCGGGAAGGGGTGCGGGAACGGGAACGGTGCACTGCACCCTCCTCGGGTGGCCCCCCGAACCGGTCAGCCCACCATAAGCGGGCTCCCGCGCCCCCGCCTGCCCAGTCAGCGCTCCTGGCGGTACAGCTCCTGGATCTCCCGGTCGTAGTCGCGGGCGATGGCGCCGCGCTTGAGCTTCAGGGACGGGGTCAGGTGGCCCCGCTCCTCGGTGAAGTCCCCCGGCAGGACGACGAAGCGGCGGATCGACTCCGCGCGCGAGACCAGCCGGTTCGCCTCGTCCACCGCCCGCTGGAGGTCTGCCCGCAGTTCCTCGTCCCGGGCCAGCTGGGCTATGGGAACGTCCCGCTTCTTGTGCATCTGGCGCCAGTGGGCGAGGCCCTCCGGCTCCAGGGTGACCAGCGCGGTGATGTACGGCCGGTTGTCGCCGACCACCATGCACTGGCCGACCAGGGGATGCGCCCGCAGCCAGTCCTCCAGCGGGGCGGGGGCGACGTTCTTGCCCCCGGAGGTGATGATCAGGTCCTTCTTGCGGCCGGTGATGGTGAGGTAGCCGTCGGCGTCGAGCTCGCCGATGTCCCCGGTCGCCAGCCAGCCCGCGCCGCCGCCGCTCTGCGCGGGGCTGTTCCAGTAGCCGGCGAAGACGTGCGCCCCGCGCAGCAGCACCTCCCCGTCGTCGGCGATGCGTACGGCGGTCCCCGGCAGCGGCCAGCCGACGGTGCCGAGCCGGGGCCTCAGCGGCGGGGTGACGGTCGAGGCGGCGGTCGTCTCCGTCAGGCCGTAGCCCTCGAAGACGTCGATGCCCGCGCCCGTGTAGAAGGCGGCGAGGCGTCGGCCCAGGGGGGATCCGCCGCTCAGTACGTACCGCACGCGGCCGCCGAGCGCGGCGCGGATCCGCCGGTAGACGAGCGGGTCGTACACCGCTCGCGCCGCCCGCAGGCCCAGCCCGGGGCGCTTGCCCTCGACGATCTCGCCGTAGCTCTGCGCGATCCGGGACGCCCGGTCGAAGGAGGAGGCCCGGCCCATCTTCTCGGCGGTCGCCCGGGCGGTGTTGTAGACCTTCTCCAGCACGTACGGGATCGCCAGCAGGAACGTCGGCCGGAAGCCCGCCAGGTCCGCGAGCAGGTCCTGCGTACTGATGCTCGGCGCGTGCCCGAGCTTGACGCGGGCCCGCAGGCAGCCGACGGCGACCATCCGCCCGAACACGTGCGACAGCGGCAGGAACAGCAGCGTCGAGGCCTCGTCCTTGCTCGCCGCCCGGAAGACGGGGTGGAGCAGTTCCACCGCGTTGTCCACCTCGGCGAAGAAGTTGGCGTGGGTCAGCACGCACCCCTTGGGCTGCCCGGTGGTCCCGGAGGTATAGACGAGCGTGGCGACGGAGTCCGGCGTACGGGCGGCCCTGCGCGCCTGCACGACGGCGTCGGGCACCTGCTCCCCGGCCTTGACCAGCCGGTCCACGGCTCCGGTGTCGAACTCCCAGAGGTGGGTCAGCCAGGGCAGGTTGGCGCGCTCGGCGCTGATGATCCGGGCCTGGGCGGTGTCCTCGACGGCGCAGGCGACCGCGCCCGAGTCGTGGATGATCCAGCGCGCCTGGAGCGCCGAGGAGGTGGGGTAGATCGGCACGGTGACGAGCCCGGCGGCCCAGGCGGCGAAGTCCAGCAGGGTCCACTCGTAGGTGGTCCGCGCCATGATGGCCAGCCGGTCGCCCTCCCGCAGCCCCTCGGCGATCAGCCCCTTGGCGACGGCGAGGACCTCGGCCGCGAACTCGGCGGCGGTGACGTCCCGCCAGCTCCCGTCGCGCTGCTTGCGGGCGAGCACGGCTTCGCCGGGCGCCTCGCGGGCGTTGTGGAAGGGGATGTCGCCGAGCGACCCGCTCGCGGGCGCCGCGGCGAGCGCGGGCACGGCCACCTCCCGCACCACGCCGTCGACCACGGTCCGGACGGGCTCCACGAGCTTGGGCTCGGCATCCACGGGGTGCGCTCCTCGGGTCGAAGGGGTTACCGCCGGTAATGTACGTACGGGTAACCGACCTGAACACCCCTCCGGAGCCCCTTCACACCGAATCTCCCCCGAGCCTGCGGATGCTGCGCCATAGCGGTGGCCGAGGGGGGCGCATGGACATTTCCGTCGTGATCACGCTCGTCGCCGCCGCACTGCTCATCCAACTCCTGCTGCCGCACCCGAGGTTCGTCAAGGCGCACAAGGAGTACGACCTCCCGGACCCGGTCCCGGACCCGCCGGGCACCGGTCCGGTCCCGGTGAAGTTCTCGCTGCTCGTGCCATTGCGGTACGAACCGGACGTCGACGTAACGCTCAGGGACCTGCTCGTCTCCCCGCGGCGGGATTTCGAGATCCTGCTGCTCGTGGGCGTGGACGACCCGAACACCGGAGACACGTGCGCACATCTGGCCCAGGCGTTCCCCGACCGGGTGCGCGTCGTGGAGAACACGGCCCCGACCATGGCCGCCGCCCTCAACACGGCGATCCGGTACTGCAACGGCGACGTGGTCGGAGTCATCGAGGGCGGGGACACAGTGCGCGCAAGCCTCCTGGACCGGGTCGACGGCGCCTACCGGGCATCCGGCGCCGACATCGTCAGGGTCGCCATGGACGTCGCCGACGATTCCACCGCCCCGCACCTGTACTGGCTGATGGACGGCATGGTGTGCGTCCGGGGCAGCCGGCCGGTGCGCGTGACCAAGCGTTTCCACCTCACGCCGAGCGCCGCGTACTTCGTCCGGACCGACCTGCTGCGGATCTCCGGCGGCTGGGACGGGGACAGCCGCACCGAGGAGTTGGAGCTGCTGCTCCGGGCCGCACCCGAACCGGATCCCCCGGCCCACCCCGACCTGCTGGCCGTGGCCGAGTCACCCGACACCCCGGCCGCCGTGGAAACCATGGCCACCGGCCTCGACGCACTGTTCCGCGCACTCGGCCCGCCCCCCGAGTCGCTCCGGCTCGCCGAGGCGGGCCCCACGCCCCAGGGAGACGGAGGCGCCAGCGATGGCTGAGGAAATCGGCACGGAGCCGGCCCACCGGCCGAGCGCGCTGGACATCGCCGCGCAGTGGGCACAGTTGCCGGCGGAGCACCTGACGATCGCGCTGAGCGCGCTGGACCCGCAGCCGGCGCGCGAGCACGAGCTGCGGATGCTGGCCGAGCGGGCCAACGGTCGGGCCGAGATGGAACGCGTCCGCAACGAGCAGGCCGAACAGCAGCGGGCCCACCGCAGGCACGTCCTGGGCATTTCCGCCGCCCTGACGGTGGCGCTGGCCACGCTCGGCGCGTCCGTGCACTTCGGCATGAACGACCACCCGGTGCTCGCCGTCACCTTCTTCGGGCCGACCCTGCTCGCCCTGGTGAAGATCTTCGCGCTGCACCGCAGCGACGCCGACGACATGAAGCAGGTGGCGGCCGCGACGAAGGCGGCGGGCAACCAGCGGCCCCCGCCGCCTTAGATCATGTCACCGAAGTCCTGCGCGGCCGGCCGGCGGCGGGGCATCAGCCTGCCCAGGCCGATCCCGCCGAGGAGCCAGACGAGGAAGCCGCAGCCGAGCGCCATCCAGATCGAGGCCCTGGTGGTGGCGAGCAGCATCCACCCGGTGAGGACTCCGCCGACCAGGGCCGCGTTGCCCGCGATGAAGGCGGCCTCATGGGCGCCGGACCCTCCGGTGATCCACTCCGGGGCGAGGGCGGCGAGGAACATGAGGCTCGGCGCCGCGGCCACGGCGATCGGGACGGCGCCCCACCACGGGAGGGCGTCGTAGAGGATCAGGGTCGTCCCCATCGCCACGGCGGCGGCGATCGAGAACACACCCGCGAAGTTCGACAGCTCGTTCGCAGCGGGCGGACTCTTCGCCTCGGCGGCCTCGAAGGCGAAGAACAGCAGTGCGGCGACGACGCCCGACACGACGGCCCAACCGGGGGCGATGACCGTGAAGAAGGCCAACTCCCCGCCGAACGCACCCCCGACGGCCACGGAGCCCGTCCAGACCGCACCCCGCGCGGGGATCAGCGCCGGCGCCCTGCCGTCCGACGGCGGCTGTACGACCGGCTCGGGACGGGGCGGCACCGGCCGGGGCTCCGGGCGGGGTTCCGGGACGGGCGCGGTCAGGGTCGCGGGCACCGGCCCGGCGGGCTGAACGGGCTGTACCGGTCGGCCCGTTCGGACGGGCGGCGGCCCCTCCAGCACCCGCTCGATGTCCCGGAGCCGGTCGGCGACCTCGGCCGCGCCGACGGGCCGCCGGCGGGCCTCCTTGCTCAGCAGCTGCAGGACCAGCGAGTCGAGGTCGACGGGCACCTCGGGCCGGCGGTCCCGCACGGGCACCGGGCTCTTGTTGGCGTGCTGGGCGAGGATCTCCCAGCCCGTACCGACGAACGGCGGGGTCCCGGTGAGCAGTTCGTACAGCAGGCAGCCCAGCCCGTACAGGTCGCTGCGCGCATCGATCGTCTCGCCGCGCGCCTGCTCGGGGGACATGTACGCGGGCGTTCCGGTGACCGAGCCGGTCGTGGTCAGGCCCTGGAAACCGCTCTGCCGGGCGATCCCGAAGTCGCAGATCTTGATGCGGCCCGCCCGGGTGAGCAGGACGTTGCCGGGCTTGATGTCGCGGTGGATCACGCCCGCGGCGTGCGCGGCCGCCAGCCCCTCGCAGATCTGGACGGCCCACCGCACGACGTCCTCGACGGCCGCCGGGCCGCGGGCGGTGCCGAGCGGCGCGCCGTCGACCAGCTCCATGACCAGGTAGACGACCGTCCGGCTGTCGATGACGGTCTCGCCGACGTCGTGTACGGAGACCACGTGCGGGTCCGACAGCGCCGCGGCCGCCCGGGCCTCGGCGCGCAGCCGCTGGGCGAGTTTGTCGTCCCCGGGCTGCGCGATGACCTTGATGGCCACCTCTCTCGCCAGTTCCAGGTCCCGGCCGCGCCAGACCTCGCCCATGCCGCCCGCGCCGATGCGCCCACCGAGCCGGTAGCGGCCCGCCAGCGTCGTACCGTCCATCCATGCACCCCCACACAGCGCGCTCGCCCGCCGGCGCGGGTAGCGCGACCGGCATGCAGTGCACTGTAGGACGCTACCGCCGTATCCGCGGCAACTCCTAGGCGCTGGTCCACTGTTCGGGCAGCGGACATCCGTCGCGCGCACCCGGACCGGGCGGTTCCGCTCGATGGTGGTACGGGTCGCCCGGGGGCACGTTAGGATCACGCCCGCCACGACGCCCCTCCACGGGCCGTAGGGCGCACGTCAGGGGGCGGGGATGCGGACGGGAGAGCGGTTCTCCGGCAGGTACCGGCTGGTCGTCCGGCTGGGTCACGGCGGCATCGGCGAGGTGTGGGAGGCGTACGACACCGAGCTCGAACGCCCCGTAGCCCTGAAGGTGCTGCTGGAGTTCGACGCGGCGGAGGAACTGCTGCGGCGCTTCCGGCGCGAGGCGGCGATCGGCGCACGGCTGCGGCACCCCGGGATCACGGTCGTCCACGACATCGGGCAGCACGAGAACCGGCTGTTCATCGTGATGGAGCTGCTGGAGGGCCGGGACCTCGCGCAGGTGCTGCGCCGCTCGCCCGGCGGTCTGCCGGTGCCCGAGGCGGTGGACCTCGCGGTGCAGGCAGCGGAGGCGCTGGCCGCGGCGCACGCCCAGCAGGTGGTGCACCGGGACCTCAAGCCCGCCAACCTCTTCCTGCTGACCGAAGGCCGCCTGAAGATCTGCGACTTCGGCATCGCCCGCACCGCCGACGCCACGGGCGGGCTGACGGTCACCGGCCGCCCGTTCGGAACCCCGCCCTACATGGCCCCCGAGCAGTGGCGCGGCGAGCACGTCGACGCGCGGTGCGATCTGTACGCCCTGGGGTGCGTGCTGCACGCACTGCTGACCGGCGACGCGCCGTTCCCCGCCACCGAGCAGCCGTGGGTGCTGATGCGCCGGCACCTGGACGAGGTCCCGCCGCCGCTGCGCTCGGTACGGGCCGACGTACCGGCCGGCGTCGAGGAGCTCGTCTCCGCGCTGCTGGCCAAGGACCCCGCCGAGCGTCCGGATGCGGCGACCACTGCCCGGCGCTTGCTCGCGCTGCGCGCTCCGGCGGCCGCGGACCTGCCCGACTTGCCCGAGCTGCCCGACCTGCCCACCGCGACCGCCCTGCCGCCAAGGCCGACCCCGCCGCCGCCCCCGACCGCGCCGGGGACTCCTCCGCCCGCCACGCCACCCGCCGCCGCGCCCCGTACACCTCCGCCCGCCACGCCGCCCGCCGCCGCGCCCCGTACACCTCCGCCCGCCACGCCGCCCGCCGCACCGGCCGAGGTCCCGCCCGTCCCCTCGACTCGGCCGGACGCACTGCCCTCGGCTCCCGGGCCGAACCGCCGCAGCATCCTGCTCGCCGGTCTGGGCACGCTGGCCCTGGCCTCGGGCGGCACGTACGCGGCGCTGCACTTCGCCGGGGACAAGGACGACGGCAAGGCCCGGGAATCGGGCGGCGGGAGCAGCGCGGGCGGCGTCACCCCCCTGGTCTCGTTCACCGACATCACCGGCTCGGTGGAGTCGGTGGCGTTCGCCCCGGACGGCAGGATGCTCGCCGGCGGCACCAGCAACGGCACCCTCCCCTTGTGGCAGACGGCCGCCGCCGCGTCCGCCGTCTTCCCGATCCCCGGGCACGCCAACACCGTCTCCTCGGTGGCCTTCAGTCCCGACGGCAAGACCCTCGCCAGCGGCAGCCTGGACAACACCGTCCAGCTGGTCGCCTTCGCCGACCCCACCCGCGTCACCACCCTCAGAGGCCACACCAGCAGCGTGTGGTCGGTCGCGTTCAGCCCCGACGGCAAGAGCGTCGCCAGCGGCAGCTGGGACCACACGGTCCGCCTGTGGCGGGTCTCCGACGGCGCCATCGTCAACACGCTCACCGGCCACACCGCCAGCGTCTGGTCGGTGGCGTTCAGCCCCGATGGCGACACGGTCGCCGGCGCGGGCGACGACGGCACCGTCCGGCTGTGGAACATCGTGAGCGGCGGCGTCACCACCCTCACCGGCCACAGCGGCGGCGTGGTCGCGGTGGCGTTCGGCCCGGACGGCAAGTCCGTCGCGACCGGCGGCAACGACTCCACCGTCCGCCTGTGGAACCTCGCCGACGGCACCGGCGTCACCCTCCCCGGCCATACGGGCGCCCTGTCCTCGGTGGCGTTCAGCCCCGACGGCAGGACCGTCGCCAGCGGCGGCAACGACAACACCGTCCGCCTGTGGAGGGTCGCCGACCACGCCTGCACCGCCACTCTCAGCGCCCACACCGCCGCCGTGCGCTCGGTGGCGTTCAGCCCGGACGGCACCACCCTCGCCAGTGGCGGCATGGACAAGGCCGTCCGCCTGTGGAAGCTCCCCTGACGCCACCTCAGGCCGCCTCGGACGCCACGGGCGGGCAGTCGCCACAGCGGCCTCCCGGCTGCGGGGCGCGGAAGGCCCGTTCGCAGCCGTCGCAGGTCTGGAACGGGTCCGGCCGCCGTCTGATCGGCTCAGCGACTGCCCGGACCGGTGGCAGCGGCGGCGGGAGCAGTGCGGTGAGCCGGTAGCCGAGGACGGAGGCCGCGCTGCGCAGTGGCTCGGGCAGGTTGGCCGACAGCACCTGCCCGACGGCCTCCGCATCGACCCCGCGCTCCAGCCAGGCCGACATCGCGGGCGCGAGCCGCGCCACGTCCCGCTCGGACAGCAGCAGCCGCGGATCGTACCGCCGCAGCCCGGTGAGCACCTCGACGGCCCGGGGGTGCACCCGCTGCGACACGGGCGCGGGCTCCGTCGGCGGCTCCGGCTCCGGCGGCAGCGGCGGGGGTTCCTCGTCCCGTGGCGGCGGTGCAGGAGGAGGCGTCGGAGGCGGTGGGGGCGGGGGCGGGCCGCCAGGGGTGGCCCCAGGCTTGTTGTACGAGTACGTCCGCGTCACCACCCGCCCGCCCTCCAGCCGCTCGCGCCGCCGCTCCAGGTAGCCGTACCGCTCCAGCTCCCGCAGGGCCGACCCGAGCCGGATCTCCCCCTCCGGGAACCGGTCGGCGAGCGCCTTGATGCCGACGGGAGCGCCGTCGGGCAGCGACTGGATGTAGGCCGCGACCCCGATCGCCGTCGCCGACAGCTCCCGGTGCTGGAGGAGGTGGTTGCCGACCACGGTGTAGTGACTCGTGTGCCACGTGTTGACGTGGATGACACCGGATCGAGGGGTCCCGGATCGAACTCCGGGCGTGGCGCACGAGGGCGCGCTAGGGTGCTCAAGAGCCATGGGGAAGGGTGAACTTCCTGCTTGGTCAGGCCCTCGACCGGGATGCCAGTCCCGCCGGGGGCCGTCTCATGTCTGTTGCTGTCGGGGCGAGCATATGCCTGCCAATCAGTCCGAAATCCAGCCGAGTTGGCACGGTTCACCCAACCGAGCGACGAGGGCCGGTCGGGTTGGGTGGGTAGGTTTTTTCCCCTGGTTCTTTGGTCTTTTTACGTCTGGGCACGCCGGATCCCGGCCCCCCGCGACCCGGCCGCGAGAGCCACCTCCGCCCACACCACCTTGCACGGAGGCAGCCCCCGGTCCACGCCCCAGCGGTCGGCGAGCGCGTTCACCAGCAGCAGCCCCCGCCCCACCTCCTCCCCCGCGTCCGGGTCGCGGATACCGGGGTCACGGTCGCGCCGCGTGTCCGCCACCTCGATGCGCAGGACCCCGTCGGCGAGGGCCAGTTCCATCCGGAAGTCCCGCCCGGGCACGCGGCCGTGGGTCACGGCGTTCGCGGCCAGCTCGGCCACGATGAGCGCGGGGTCCTCGGAGGACAGCCCCCACGAATCGAGCTTCTCGACGGCGAGCCGCCGGGCCTGGCGGGCCCCGAGGGGCGTGGCGGCGAGCCGGGCCGTGAACCGGCCCCCGGAGTCACGGATTTCAGTATTCACGTCACTGAGCGTGGCCGTCGCTGCCTACCGTGAGAAGCAGAACCGCCCGTACGTCCCGTGTTTGTCCGGAGGTTGTCCGGCACTGTCCCGGCTGTCCGGAACGGCCTGACGGGTACGGGGCGCGGAGGACATCGGCTCGTCGGAGGTGGGCGCGCATGAGCGTGGACAGTGACGGTACGGAAGAGCCCGGCTGGGACGTGGACCCGGAGGACGAACAGGGCGTTGCGGTGGTGGCCGCGCTGGGCCGCCAGCTCAAAGCCTGGCGCGAGGCCGCGGGCATGCGGACGGCCGAGTTCGGCGCGGCCATCCAGTACGGCGAGGACCAGGTCCGCAAAGTCGAGGCGGGCAAGCGGATCCCCCGCCCCGAGTACCTGGACAAGGCGGACGACGTCCTGAACGCGGGCGGCCGGATCTCGGCAATGAAGGTGGACCTGGAACAGGTCCGCTACCCGAAGAAGATCCGGGCTCTGGCCAAGATGGAGGCGAAGGCCGTCGAGATCGGCGTGTATGCCACCCATGCCATACACGGCCTCCTGCAAACCCCAGAGCACGCGCGGGCACTGTTCGAGATGCGGCAGCCGGCGTACTCAGCGGATCAGGTAGAGCAGTACGTGGCCGCCCGCATGGCCCGACGATCCATTTTCGAACGGGAGCCCGGCCCAGCGCTCACCTTCGTCCAGGAAGAGGCTCCGCTGCGCCGTCCTGTCGGAGGCACAATGGTGTGGCGAGCCCAGCTAGAACGTCTCCTGGAGGTGGGCCAGTTGCGTAACGCGTCCCTCCAGGTGATGCCGAACAACCGCGAAGCTCATGCCGGGATGGACGGCGGCATCGAGTTCCTCAAGTTCGCCGACGGCACGGCAGTAGGGCGCTCCGAGGGAGCCTACGGGGGACGCACAGTCTCCGATCCCAGGCAGCTCCAGATCCTCGAACTGCGCTATGGCATGATCCGGGCCCAAGCCCTCACGCCACAGGAATCGCTGGCTTTCATCGAGCAAGTGCTGGGAGAAACATGATCCACGACACCGAGCCGACATGGTTCAAGAGCAGCTACAGCAGCGGTAGCGAGGGCGACTCCTGCGTAGAGGTCGCCTGGTTCAAGAGCAGCTACAGCGACAGCAGCGATGGCGAAGACTGCATCGAGGTGGCGAACACGCCGACCTCCGTCCTGGTCCGGGACTCCAAGGACATCCGGCGGCCCCACCTGGCCGTCGGCCCCCACGCCTGGGCCGACTTCGTGGCGCGCACGGCGGGATGACACGTCACAGCCCCCGCCCGGACGGGGGCAGGGGCTGCGGCGAGCGTGGAACGGTCAGACGCCGACCGGGACCTTCACCGGTTCCGGCGTGACCTCGACGGCGACGGGCTGCTCGTCCAGCGGGGAGGACGAGGCGGCGGCGTAGGCCTCCTTGTCCAGGATCCCCTCTCGGGCCGCGACCACGACCGGGACCAGCGCCTGGCCCGCGACGTTCGTCGCGGTGCGCATCATGTCCAGGATCGGGTCGATCGCCATCAGCAGGCCGACGCCCTCCAGGGGCAGGCCCAGCGTGGAGAGGGTCAGCGTCAGCATGACCGTGGCGCCGGTCAGACCGGCCGTCGCGGCGGAGCCCACGACGGAGACGAAGGCGATCAACAGGTAGTCTGTGAGGCCGAGCTGCACGTCGAAGATCTGCGCGATGAAGATCGCGGCGAGCGCCGGGTAGATCGCGGCGCAGCCGTCCATCTTGGTCGTCGCGCCGAACGGGACGGCGAAGGAGGCGTACTCCTTCGGAACGCCCAGGCGCTCGGTGACCTTCTGGGTGACCGGCATGGTGCCGACCGAGGAGCGGGACACGAAGGCCAGCTGGATGGCCGGCCAGGCGCCCTTGAAGAACTGCACCGGGTTGACCTTGGCGACCGTGGCGAGCAGCAGCGGGTAGACGCCGAACATCACGAGCGCGGAGCCGATGTACACGTCCGCGGTGAAGGTGGCGTACTTGCCGATCAGGTCCCAGCCGTACGAGGCGATGGCGGTGCCGATGAGGCCGACGGTGCCGAGCGGGGCCAGGCGGATGACCCACCACAGGGCCTTCTGGAGCAGCTCCAGGACGGACTCGGCCAGGCTCAGCACCGGCTGCGCCTTGGCGCCGAGCTGGAGGGCGGCGATGCCGGCGACGGCGGCGAGGAAGACGATCTGGAGGACGTTCAGCTCGGTGAAGGGCGTGATGATGTCCTTCGGCACGATGCCGGTCAGGAAGTCCAGCCAGGACCCGGTGCGCTTGGGGAGCTTGCCGTCCTGCGGGGTGAGGCCGGTGCCGGAGCCCGGGTTGGTGAGCAGGCCGATCGCGAGGCCGATGCCGACCGCGATGAGCGACGTGATCATGAACCAGAGCAGGGTGCGCGAGGCGAGGCGCGCGGCGTTGTTCACCTTCCGCAGGTTGGTGATCGACACCAGGATCGCGAAGAAGACGAGCGGGGCGACGGCCAGCTTCAGCAGCTGGACGAAGATGTCGCCGATCTGCTCCAGCGTGGTCTTGAGCCAGCTGACGTCCTGGCTGCGCGACAGCCAGCCGAGCAGGACGCCGAGCACGAGGCCGGTGACTATCTGGGCCCAGAAGGGGAATTTGAACGAGGCCTTGGCCTTGGCGGCAGGGGCCTGCGGTGACGCGGACACGGACACTCTCCGGGTGTTCTGCGGTGGGGTGGTGGTGCGGTGCGGCAGCACCCGGAGGGAGCCGGGCGGGCGGGACCGCTGCTGTATCGATTCAGCTCGACGGACAGCAACAGGCCGCGGACACGCGGCGGCAGAGGTCGACGTGCAGGCGCGCCACGAGCGGGACGCTCGGGGTCATCGGGTGCGCGGAAGGCGCAGCGGCTGCGGTCAACATGTTGAACACGCTAACACTTCACCTTTGAGAACCCCAAAGGGAGGCTTTGGGTTGAGGGCGCCCCGAAAACGCGGAACGCCCCAGCGCTACGGGCGGTGATCCCGTTGCTGGGGCGGTTCGGTGTGTGATGAAACCAACTGCGCGTGCGAGGGCCCGCGCTACGCCGCGCGCGACGCGTCGTCCACCGCGTCCTCCTGGCTGCGGTTCGCGGCGAGCTTCTCCTTGGCACCCTCGACGCGTCCGGAGATCTGCACGGACATCTCGTCGCGCTGCTTGCGCAGCAGGACGAAGGAGAGCGGCGCGGACAGAACGAGGGCGAGCAGCACGACCCAGGCGGGGTTGGCGTCGCCCAGTCCGGAGGGCACCCAGCCCACGCGCACCAGCGCGGCGACGGCGACGAGGCATCCGACGAAGATGCCCAGGCGCATCGCGGTGTAACGGATCGTCGCGCTCGGCTTGAGGGACACGGTGACCCCTTCTCTCTCGTCGTCCTACGTCGGTTTGTGCCCGTCCAGTGAAGCACGCCGGGCCCCTGCGCAAGCCCCCCGGGGTCACCGGCGGGCCCGAGCCCCGCCCCCGGCCCTCAGCCCGCCCGGCCGGCCCGCGCGAGCCCGGCCGGGTCGATCTCGAACGGGAACGGCGCCTCGACACGGGTGGTGGCCCCGGGCAGGGCGATCAGCGTCTCGACGTACCGCCGTTGCTGAGGCTGTAGCAGCTTTCACCCCCAGTGTGGACCACAGCGCAGGGGCCGGGACGGGGTACGGCCCGGGTGGGCCCCCGAAAGCTAGTGCAGGGGCAGGAGCATCGTGATGTCGTCGCGGTCGTCGCCGGGGGCCACGCGGATGGCTTCGGGGACGCGGCCGACCTCCTTGTAGCCGCAGGCCGCGTAGAAGTGCTCCAGGCCCAGCCCGCCGCGGCAGCTGAGGCGGACGGCCTCGATGCCGTCGATCGTGCGGGCGGCGTCGGCGACGGCGGCCATCAGCTCGCGTCCCGCGCCGCGGCCCTGGAGGGCGGGGCTGACCATGACCGTGTAGACCCAGACCCAGTGCGTCTGGAGCCGGTGCGTGTTGAGCGCGATGAAGGCGGTGCCCAGGACCCGCCCGTCCGCGTCGCGCCCGACGACCAGGCGGTGGCGGCCCTCGGCCATCGCCGCGAGGTGCTTGACCAGTTCGGGGCGGATGTCGTCCACGGTGACGGGCGGTACGAAACCGACCGCGCCGCCGGCGTTGGACACCTCGGCCCAGAGCTCGGTGATCCCGTCGCGCAGGGCGGGGTCGACGACCGGATCGAGGGTGAAAGTAAGGGTCATTACCGAATCCTAGTCATTACCGAGACCCTCGGGCAACGGAAAAGCCCCGGTCCTCTAGGGGACCGGGGCTCAACGCCGCGACAAACGCTGGAAACCTCAGACGCGCATCGCCTGCGGGGTCTCGCGCAGCCCCGCGTCCGGTCCCGGGTACTCGCGGATGATCTCGTAGCGCGTGTTGCGCTCGACCGGGCGGAAGCCGGCCTCCCGGATCAGCTCCAGCAGGTCCTCGCGGCCCAGCTTGTTCGGGGTGCCGTAGTTGTCCGCGTCGTGCGTGATCTTGTACTCGACGACCGACCCGTCCATGTCGTCCGCGCCGTGCTGGAGCGCGAGCTGGGCGGTCTGGACGCCGTGCATCACCCAGAAGACCTTGACGTGCGGCACGTTGTCGAAGAGCAGGCGCGAGACCGCGAAGGTCTTCAGCGCCTCGGCGCCCGTCGCCATCGTCGTCCGCGCCTGGAGCTTGTTGCGGATCTTGCCGTCCTTCATGTCCACGAAGTCGTGCTGGTAGCGCAGCGGGATGAAGACCTGGAAGCCGCCGGTCTCGTCCTGGAGCTCGCGCAGCCGCAGCACGTGGTCCACGCGGTGGCGCGGCTCCTCGATGTGCCCGTAGAGCATCGTCGAGGGGGTCTTGAGACCCTTCTCGTGCGCGAGCCGGTGGATGCGCGACCAGTCCTCCCAGTGGGTGCGGTGGTCGACGATGTGCTGGCGGACCTCCCAGTCGAAGATCTCCGCGCCGCCGCCGGTGAGCGACTCCAGGCCCGCCTCGATCAGCTCGTCGAGGATCTCGGAGGCCGACAGCCCGGAGATCGTCTCGAAGTGGTGGATCTCGGTCGCCGTGAACGCCTTCAGCGAGACGTTCGGCAGGACCTCCTTGAGCGCGGAGAGCGAGCGCGGGTAGTAGCGCCACGGCAGGCTCGGGTGCAGACCGTTGACGATGTGCAGCTCGGTGAGGTTCTCGTTCTCCATGGCCTGGGCCAGGCGCACGGCCTCTTCGATGCGCATCGTGTACGCGTCCTTCTCGCCCGGCTTGCGCTGGAACGAGCAGTACGCGCACGACGCGGTGCACACGTTCGTCATGTTGAGGTGGCGGTTGACGTTGAAGTGCACGACGTCGCCGTTCTTGCGCGTGCGCACCTCGTGGGCGAGGCCACCGAGCCAGGCCAGGTCGTCCGACCCGTAGAGGGCGATGCCGTCCTCACGCGTCAGCCGCTCGCCGGAGCGGACCTTCTCCTCCAGCTCGCGCTTGAGCCCAGCATCCATGCGCGGTCTTCTCCTCTGTGCCGTCCTGCCCTGCCTGCAACCGCCACCAACCGTACTCTCAGCGCTCCTCGGGCAGATCCCCGACCCGGTTCTCCCACTTCGTGGAGAGCACGATGGTGGTGCGCGTGCGGGAGACGCCCTTGGTGCCGGAGAGCTTGCGGATGATCTTCTCCAGACCGTCCACGTCGCTGGCCCGCACCTTCAGCATGAAGGAGTCGTCGCCGGCGATGAACCAGCAGTCCTCGATCTCGGCGAGGTCGCGCAGCCGCCGGGCCACGTCCTCGTGGTCGGCAGCGTCCGAGAGGGAGATGCCGATGAGCGCCGTGACGCCGAGGCCGAGCTCGGCCGCGGCCACCGTCGCGCGGTAGCCGGTGATCACGCCGGCGGTCTCCAGCCGGTTGATCCGGTCGGTGACGCTGGGGCCGGAGAGGCCCACGAGCCGGCCCAGCTCCGCGTACGAGGCACGTCCGTTTTCCCGGAGTGCCTGGATGAGCTGCCTGTCCACCGCGTCCATATACCTGGAGCCTTCCATTATTCGGCGATCCCGCAAGTTTACGTATAGAATCAAAGGCACACAGGGTCAACACCCTGTGAATCTTTCAACAGATCAATGACGATCTTCAGGAGTGGTTCACCGTGTACACGATCGAGATGGCCTACGCGCACATGCGACAGCTCCAGGAGCTGGCCAACCGATCCCGTGCCCACCAGCCCGCCGCCGCGCACCGCGTCGACAAGACCCGCAAGCCGCGCACCGCGAAGAAGCGCTAGTCGCGCTCGCTGCCCTAGTCACGGGGGCGGGAGCCTCCCAGCTCCCCCTCCCAACGGCGGTACAGCCGGTGCGGCACCCCTGCCGCGTCCAGCACCCGCCCCGCGACGAAGTCCACCAGATCCTGGATGTGCGTCGCGCCCGCGTAGAACGCCGGAGAGGCGGGCAGCACGACCGCGCCCGCCTCGTCCAGCGCCACCAGATGCTTCAGCGTCTGCCCGTTCAGCGGGGTCTCCCGCACCGCGACCACCAGTCGGCGCCGCTCCTTGAGCGTCACGCTCGCGACGCGCTGGAGCAGGTCCTTCGACAGCCCGAGCGCCACCCCGGCCACGCAGGCCGTGGACGCCGGCACGATCAGCATCCCCTTGACGGGGTACGAGCCCGAGCTCGGTCCGGCGGCCAGGTCCCCGGCGCCCCAGTGGCGGACGTCCCCCAGCTCCGGGCGCGCGAAGGTCGCGGGCTTCCCGTCGGCCCCGCGCTCCAGCCACTCGCCGAGGTCCTCCCGCCAGTGCGCGTCCCGGAAGGCGATCCCGGTCTCGTCCAGCAGGGTCAGCCGCGAGGCCCGGCTCACCACCAGGTCCACACTCTCGCCCGCAGCCAGCAGTCCGCGGAGCACCGCCGCCGCGTACGGCGTCCCGGACGCCCCGGAAACCCCGACCACCCACGGGGTGCGCTTGCGCTCAGTCATACCTCCGAGACTATCCGGCCACGGGGCACGGGCACTCGGTAAGGTGACCGGACGTTCCAGGGGGTGGGACGGTCAGCGCCGGGAGCACGGGGACACCATGAGCACGACGGACCAGAACTGGACACCGGCCGACCGCGCCAAGGCGGCGGCCGGGCTGATGCTGGGATGGGTCGCCCTGCTGTGGGTGATCGAGGCCGTCGACTACGCCACGGGCCACGCGCTGGACTCGTACGGGATCGCCGCGCGCGAGGCGGACGGCCTCACCGGGATACCCCTGGCGCCGTTCCTGCACTTCGGCTTCGACCACGTCGCGGCCAACGGCACGCCGCTGCTGGTCCTCGGGTTCATCGCCGCCGCGCTCGGCGGCATCCGCCGCTTCCTGGCCGTCTGCGCGATGATCATCGCCGCGGACGGGCTCGGCGTCTGGCTGCTCTCCCCGTCGGACAGCATCACGATCGGCGCCTCGGGCCTGGTCTTCGGGCTGTTCGGCTACCTGGTGGTCCGCGGCTTCGTCGAGCGCAGGGTCCTGGGCGTGGCGGTGGGCGTGGCGATCGCCGCCGTCTGGGGCGGCACGGTCTTCCTCGGCATCCTGCCGACCGACTCCGGCATCAGCTGGCAGGCCCACCTCTTCGGCCTGGCGGCGGGCGCGGCCGCGGCCTTCTGCTTCCGCCGTCCCGCCCCGGCACTCAGCTGACGACCGAGGGGTCCACGGGCAGCCCGGCGGTATCGACCGTCAACTTGCCGAGACCGGTCTCCACGGTCACCGTCTCCCCGTACGGGATCACGTCCCGGCCCCGGTAGCCGTCCGGCCCGGGGTTCCAGAGGGTCGTGCACTGCGCCTTGTACGGGTCGAAGATCAGGTAGTGCGGAATGCCGCGCCGGGCGTAGGCCCGGTCCTTGACCTCGTAGTCGTTGCGCACGCTGCTCGGGGAGACGACCTCGACGGCCAGCTCGATCAGGTCGGGCGAGTAGGCGCTGAGGTTCTTGGCCACCTCGGGCTGAGGAATGACAGCGAGGTCCGGGCAGAACTCGTTGTCGCCGTCGAAGGGGACCGCGACATCGCTGAGGAATCCCCAGTCGTCCGGCAACTGGGCCCTGAGCGCGGTCCACAAAGCCCAGATGGTGGCGTTGTGGTGCGGCTTCAGCGCACTCATCACGATGGCGCCCTCGACAATCTCCATCCGGTAACCGGGGAACATGTCCTCGAACCGGCTGAGCTGTGAGTGCAGGCGGTCGCTCTCCGAGACGGTCACGTCGGCCTCCCTGTCCATGCACTCGATGGTATGCCGCACGGTAGCCACCGGGGCAGACCGCGAACCGCCGGATCCGGCGGAGCACACACGATCGAGTTACAGGGACAGGCCGCGCACCACCAGGTCCAGCAGGGCGCACACGAAGAGGGCGATCCCGATGAAGCCGTTGACCGTGAAGAAGGCCCGGTTCAGGCGGGACAGGTCGTTCGGCTTGACGATGGTGTGCTCGTAGAGGAAGGCGCCGACGACGATGGCCAGGCCCGCCCAGAACAGCGGTCCGGCGTCGGTGGCGACGGCGTACCAGGCCAGCAGGGCGGTCGTCACGACGTGCGCGCCGCGGGCGCCCCACAGGGCGGCCGGGATGCCGAAGCGGGCCGGGACGGACTTGACGCCCTCCGCGCGGTCCGCGGCGACGTCCTGGCAGCCGAAGATCAGGTCGAAGCCGCCGATCCACACGCCCACCGCGAGGCCGAGGATCACCGCGTCCCAGGACCACTCGCCGGTGACGGCGAGCCAGGCCCCGACCGGGCCCATGGCCTGGGCCAGGCCCAGGATGGCGTGCGGGAAGTTCGTGAAGCGCTTGCCGTACGGGTACACCACCATCGGCACCACGGCGACCGGCGCCAGCGCCAGGCACAGCGGGTTCAGCAGCGCGGCCGACCCCAGGAACACCACGAGCGCGACCCCGGCCCCGGTCCACGCGGACCGCACCGAGACCGCGCCGGTCACGAGCTCGCGCGTGGCGGTGCGGGGGTTCCGGGAGTCGATCTCGCGGTCGATGATCCGGTTGGCGGCCATCGCGAAGGTCCGCAGCCCCACCATGCAGATGGTGACGAGCAGCAGCGTGCCCCAGTGCATGGTCCCGTCGAGCCGGAACATGGCGGTGAGGGCGGCGATGTAGGCGAAGGGCAGCGCGAAGACCGAGTGCTCGATCATCACGAGCCGCAGGAAGGCCTTGACCTTGTTGCTGGCCTCGGGCGCGGGCCCGCGCCCCACGACCTCATCGGCGGTGGTCATCATGCGCAGTCCCTCCGGGGGCTTCGGGGCGGGCCGTCCGGCCGCCCGGGGCAACGGTGCCGGTCACGCCAGGCTCCCGCGGAACTCTTCGAGGTCGGCCAGGAGCTCCGCGGTGGGCAGCGGGCCGAGCTCCAGGGTGCGGGGGGCGCCGTCGTGGCCCTCCGGCGGGGTGACGTGCGCGGTGAGCTGCCAGGTGTCGGCAACCGGCCGCGCGTCCAGGCGCAGGAAGTTGCCCGCCTCGGCGGTGAACGGCTCGCCCGCCGCCAGCGCCCGCTGGAGCTGCTCCGCGAAGTCGTCGGCCTCGATGTCCCGCGCGCCGGGCAGCTCGAAGCCGTCGCCGTCGCCGTCCGCGTCGTCGAGCATCAGCGCCCAGATGTTGCCTGGCCCGGCGAACTCCTCCGGCGATACGCCGGCCTCCTCGGCGGCCGCGCGGACGCCCGGGTCCGCCGGGTCGATCTCCGGGCGCATCAGGGCCACATAGGTCTCGCCGCCGAGGACGAGCTCGGGGCCTCCCACTGCGATCGGGCTCACAGCCCGTACTCCTTCCAGCGGCGGTCCACGAGCGCGGCGGTCGCCGGGTCGGACTCGACCATGTCGGGCCAGCCGCCGTCGCGGGTGTAGCCCTCCTCGGGGAGCTTCTTCGTCGCGTCGATGCCCGCCTTGCCACCCCAGAACTGCTGGTACGAGGCGTGGTCCAGGTGGTCGACCGGGCCCTCTACGACCGTGAGGTCGCGGGCGTAGTCCGTGTTGCCGAGCGCCCGCCAGGACACCTCGTGCAGGTCGTGGACGTCGCAGTCGGAGTCCACCACGATGATCAGCTTGGTCAGCGACATCATGTGCGCGCCCCAGATGGCGTGCATGACCTTCTGCGCGTGCTTCGGGTACTTCTTGTCGATCGAGACGATCGCGCAGTTGTGGAAGCCGCCCGATTCGGGGAGGTGGTAGTCCACGATGTCCGGCACGATGATCTTGAGCAGGGGGAGGAAGAAGCGTTCCGTCGCACGCCCCAGCGGGCCGTCCTCGGTCGGCGGCCGGCCGACCACGATCGACTGGATCAGCGGACGCTTGCGCATCGTCACGCAGTCGATCTTCAGCGCCGGGAACGGCTCCTGCGGCGTGTAGAAGCCGGTGTGGTCGCCGAAGGGCCCCTCCGGGAGCGTCTCCCCCGGCTCCAGCCAGCCCTCGATGACGACCTCGGCATTGGCCGGGACCTGGAGCGGGACCGTCTTGCAGTCGACCATCTCGATCCGCTTGCCGGCGACGAAACCGGCGAACAGGTACTCGTCGATGTCACCGGGCAGCGGCGCGGTGGACGCGTACGTCACGGCCGGCGGGCAGCCGAAGGCGATGGCGACGGGCAGCCGCTCGCCGCGCTTGGCGGCGACCGCGTAGTGGTTGCGGCTGTCCTTGTGGATCTGCCAGTGCATGCCGATGGTGCGCTTGTCGTGGCGCTGGAGGCGGTACAGGCCGAGGTTGCGCACGCCCGTCTCCGGGTGCTTGGTGTGCGTGAGGCCGAGGTTGAAGAAGGATCCGCCGTCCTTGGGCCAGGTGAAGAGGGCCGGCAGCTGGTCCAGGTCCACGTCGTCGCCGGTGAGGACGACCTCCTGGACGGGCGCGGCGTCGCCCTTCACCTTCTTCGGCGGCACGTGCACCATCGAGCCGAGCTTGCCGAAGGCCTCGCGGACGCCGATGAAGCCCTGCGGCAGCTCCGGCTTGAGCAGGCCGCCGATCTTCTCGCTGATCTCGGCGTAGGACTTCAGACCCAGCGCCTTCAGCAGGCGGCGGTCGGTGCCGAAGACGTTCATGGCCAGCGGCATCGCCGAGCCCTTGACGTTCTCGAAGAGCAGCGCGGGGCCGCCCGCCTTGTTCACTCTGTCGACGATCTCCCCGACCTCCAGGTACGGGTCCACCTCGGCCTTGATGCGCTTGAGGTCGCCCTCCCGTTCGAGGGCCCGGAGCAGCGAGCGGAGATCGTCGTAAGCCATGCGGGCAATTGTGGCATCCCCGCTCCGGGGCCGGACCGCTGCGGGGGTCCGACCCGCTGCGCCGGATGGATCGTCACCGGCGGCCGGTCCCCTCTACCCTGGAGGAGTCATCCTCGGCCCGTCCAGGGCCGCGCATTTCCACTGGGGGTCGGTCCCACACCGTGCTGCGCTATCTGCCGTTCCTGCTGATCATCGCGCTGACCATCTTCGCGTTCATCGACTGCCTGAACACGCCGGAGGAGGAGGTCAAGCACCTTCCCAAGGTGGTGTGGGTGATCATCATCCTGCTCTTCTCGATCGTCGGCCCGGTGGTGTGGCTGTTCGCGGGCAAGAAGCGGGCGGCGACCGGTGGCGGCGGGCGCCCGCGCCGCACCCAGTGGGTGGCGCCCGACGACAACCCGGAGTTCCTGAAGTACTTGCGGGAAGAGAACGACAAGGACAACAAGGGCAAGGACAAGGACTAAGGGGCCGCGGCCGCCGCGGTCGCCGCGTAGGAGCCGCGCAGCTCGGCCCAGCGGGCGTCCGTCCAGGCGGACCAGTCGGCCGGACTGCCCGCCAGCGCGGATTCCAGCAGCTCGAAGTGGTGGTGCCAGCCGGCGAGGCAGTCGAGGCGCTCCGCCTCCGTCCCGCCGCGCTCGTTGACGAACCGCAGGACCGTCGAATCCGTCCCCACCGGCTCCAGGTGGAAGCGGATCCGCCCGTGCTCGGCCACCGTGTACTCCACGACCCGCTCGATGTCCCAGGCCGTGATGCGCCCGCTCACCGAGGTGCCGGTGTTCAGCCAGCGCAGCGTGACGGCCCCGCCGAGGCGCCGTTGCAGTACGTCGGCCGCCGCCAGCCAGCCGCGCAGCCCGTCCGCCGTGGACAGGGCGGGCCACAGGGCCTCGTAGGCGTACGGCACGTGCAGCGCGAAACGCAGCAGCCAGCGGCTCTCGCCGCGACTGCCGACGCGGCTCTCGCTGGTGCCATGGCTCACAGGAGGCATGACACCAGCGTCCCACTCCCGCCGGTCAGACGCCCGCGTACGAGTGCTTGCCGTTGAGCAGGATGTTCACGCCGTAGTAGTTCCAGATCCAGCAGGCGAAGGCGAAGAGCGCGAGGTACGCGGCCTTGCGGCCCTTCCAGCCGGCGGTGGCCCGCGCGTGCAGGTAGGCGGCGTACGCCACCCACGTCACGAAGGACCAGACCTCCTTGGGGTCCCAGCCCCAGTAGCGGCCCCACGCGTCGCCGGCCCAGATCGCGCCCGCGATGATCGTGAAGGTCCACAGCGGGAAGAAGGCCGCGTTGATCCGGTACGAGAACTTGTCCAGCGTGGCCGCGGCCGGGAGCCGCTCCATGACCGAGGTCGAGAAGCGGCCGGGCTGCTCGCCGCGGGCGAGCTTGGACTCGTAGGAGTCGCGGAACAGGTACAGGACCGTGCCGGTCGCCCCGATGTAGAAGACGGCGCCGCAGATGATCGCGGTGGAGACATGGATCCACAGCCAGTACGAGTGCAGGGCCGGCACCAGCTGGTCGCTGTCGGTGTAGAGCCAGGTGGTGGCGATGCCGAGGTCCAGCAGGACGGTGGTGACCAGGATCAGGCCCATCCAGCGGACGTTCTTCTTCAGCGCCAGCAGGAGCAGGTACGCGCCGACGGCCACCGTGGAGAAGGTGAGCGAGAACTCGTACATGTTGCCCCAGGGGGCCCGCTCCACCGACATCGCGCGGGCGACGACGCCGCCCGCCTCGATGATGAAGGCGAGCGCGGTCAGCGAGACCGCGATCCGCCCGTACAGGTCGCCCTGGACGGTGCCGCCGGCCGCGCCGGGGCCGTCCGGGACGTCGCGGGTGCCGGAGGCGGAGCGGGTGACGACCTTGGGCTTGTCGAGTACGGCGGTGCTCCCGCCCTTCGCCCGCACCTGCACGGCGGGGGCGTCGGCGGTCGTGGCGCCGGTCAGCGCGGCCGCCGTCCGGCCCACCTTGCTGCGGCTGCCGAAGATCCACTCGGCGATGTGCGCGAGGAAGGCGAGCGTGTAGACCGCCATCGACGAATAGACCAGGTTGTTGCTGATGTGCGCCAGATTCTCATTGGCGGCTGCCGCGAGCGACATCATCCGCGCTCCCCTTCAGGTTCTACAGATTCGACAGGTTCGGATGGGGCGGACGGGGCTGCGGGCGCCGTCGGCGCCTGCCGGTGCAGCTCGGTGGCGAGCACCGTCAGCTCCTGCGGGAGACTGGCGGACTCGCTGCGGCCGAGGCCTGCCATCTCGACGACGGTCACGCCGTCCTTGCCGGCCACCGCCCGGACCCAGATCCGGCGGCGCTGGATGAAGAGGGAGCCGGCCAGCCCCGCGATGGCGGCGACGGCGCCCGCGAGCGCGAGACCGCTGCCCGGCTGGTGGGTGATCGAGAAGGTGGCCCAGCGCTCGATGCCCTCGAACTTCACGGTGCCCGCGCCGTTCGGCAGGACCATCGATTCGCCGGGCAGCATCTTCTGCTTGAAGAGCTGGCCCGACTCGTCCTTGAACGACTCCATCTTGGAGGTGTTCAGCTGGTACACGTTCTGCGGCAGGCCCGCGTCCACGCCGAGGCTGCCGTGGTAGGCGCTGAGCATCAGCGCCGGATAGTTCAGCTCGGGGAACTGCGAGAACATCATGCCCTTGCCCTCGCCGGCGTACGTCGGCACGAACATGGCGTTGAAGCCGAGCTGCTCCTTCTTGCCGTCCTTGTCCTTGTAGCCGTCGGTGACCTTGACGGCCCCGCTGGAGGTGAGGTTGGCGTCCTGCGGGAGCATCGGCACGGCGTCCTTGAAGATCACCTTGCCGGTGGAGTCGGTCACCGAGACGACCGGCGCGTAGCCGTGGCCGAGCAGGTAGACCTTGGAGCCGTCGACTTCCAGGGGCTTGTTGACCTGGATCTCGCGCTTCTGCGGCTCGCCGTGCGCGCCGTTGCTGAAGGTGACGTACGCCTTGAAGTCGCGCGGGGTGCCCTTCTGCGGGCCGCTCGTCTCGTACGACGCGTCGAACTTGTCCAGGGTGAAGGAGAAGGGCGGCAGGTCGTCGGCGTCGAAGAGGGCGCCGGACTTGAAGTCGTCGTACTGGGTGAGCGTGTTCGAGAAGCCCTTGCCGCGCAGGACGAGCTTGCCGCCCTCGGACTTGAAGTACTGGCCCCAGGCGAAGGCCACCAGCATCACGATCAGCGCCACGTGGAAGACCAGGTTCCCGGCCTCGCGCAGGTAGCCCTTCTCGGCGGCGACGGAGTTCGTGCTCCCGCCGCCCGCCGCGGTGCGGAAGCGGCGTCCGGCGAGCAGGGTCCCCGCGTACGAGAGGACCTCGTCCGGGGACTTCTCCGTACGCCACGTCGTGTACGCGGGCAGCCGGTCCAGGCGCCGGGGGGCGGCCGGCGGGCGGCCGCGGAGCTGGCCGACGAACTGCCAGGAGCGCGGCAGGATGCAGCCGATCAGGGAGATGAACAGCAGCAGGTAGATCGCGGAGAACCACACCGAGCTGTAGACGTCGAAGAGCTGGAGCTTCTCGGCGAGGGACACCCAGGAGGGGTTGTCCTTCTTCCAGACGGCGACCTTCATCGCGTCGACCTGGGTCTGCGGGATCAGCGAACCCGGGATGGACGCCAGGGACAGCAGGAAGAGCAGGATCAGCGCCACCCGCATGGAGGTGAGCTGGCGCCAGAACCAGCGGGCCCAGCCGATCACGCCGATCCCGACGGCCGGCGCGGCGGGGCCGTCGTCCAGCGGGGCGGTGGACAGCTGCGCGCCGGCCGCGGCGTCGGCGGCATCGCCGGCCGAAGCGGCGGCGGCCGAGGCGTCGGCGGGGTCCGCCTGGACGGAGTCGTGCGGCGCCTCGGGGGACGCCTTGTCGGTCGTACTCATTGCGTCAATTCCTCAGATCCCCACCGTGAAGTCCTGGGTCCAGCTCTGCGTCTCGCTGATGAGGGTCCCCCACCAACCTGTGACGAGCAGCAGACCGGTCAGGATCAGCATGCCTCCACCGATGCGCATGACCCACGCATAGTGCCTCTTCACCCAGCCGAACGCGCCGAGCGCCTTGCGGAAGGCGATCGCGGTGAGGATGAAGGGCAGGCCCAGCCCGGCGCAGTAGACGAGCATCAGCAGGGCGCCCCGGCCGGCGCTGGCCTGGTCCAGGGAGAGCGTGTTGACGGCGGCGAGGGTCGGGCCCATGCAGGGGGTCCAGCCGACGCCGAAGAGCACGCCGAGCAGCGGCGCGCCGATCAGGCCCGCCGTCGGCTTCCGGTGGAAGCGGAACTCGCGCATCGTCAGCCCGGGGATCGCGCCCATGAAGAACAGGCCGAGCAGGATCACCAGCCCGCCCATGACCTGGGAGATGATCTCCTTGTGCACGGCGAGGGTGTTCCCGAACTGCCCGAACAGCGCCCCGGTCGAGACGAAGACGGCCGTGAATCCCGCGACGAACAGGCTCGCGCCGGCCAGCATCCGGCCGCGCTTCGCCTCGGCGAGGTCGGCCCCGCCGACGCCGGTCACGTACGAGATGTATCCCGGGACCAGCGGCAGCACGCACGGGGAGAAGAACGAGACCAGCCCGGCGAGCAGCGCGATCGGCAGCGAGATGAGCAGTGCCCCATTGAGGACGGTCTCGTTCACACCGGTCGCCTCGGCGGCGAGGACGTACCCGACCACGAGGTCACTGCTCCGCGAGGAGCGGGTCGATCATCTTGCGCAGCTGCTCCTCGTTGAGCGCGGCAAGGGTGCGGGCGGCGATCTTGCCCTCCTTGTCGAGGACGATCGTGGAGGGGATGGACTGCGCGTTGAGCGTGCCCTTGGGGAAGCGGAGCATCAGCTTGCCGTCGGGGTCGTAGAGGCTCGGGTAGGTGATCCCGAAGTTCTCTTCGAAGGACGCCGCGTTCTGCTTGCTGTTGTCGCGGGTGTTGAGGCCGACGAAGGCCACGTCCTTGCCCGCGTCGGCGAGGTCCTTCGACACCTTCGCGAAGTACGGGGCCTCGGCGCGGCACGGCGGGCACCAGGAGCCCCAGACGTTGAGGACGACGACCTTGCCCTTGAGGGTGGTGGTGTCGAGGGTCTTGCCGTCGACGGTCTCGCCGTCGAGCTTGGGCGCCTGGTCGCGGCTGCCCTTGGCGACGGTGGAGATGCCGCCGGGGCCCGTCACGTAGTTGCCGCCGGCGGAGCCGGAGGACTTGCTGCCGCCGTTCGAGTCGCTGCACGCCGTGAGGGTCAGGGCGCTCACGAGGGTCACCGCGGTCAGCAGGGTGGCGCGGCCGCTGGGGCTAAGGCTCATGTGAAAAGTTTCGCATGAGCGATTTGCGGATCTTCCGCGCCCCCCGACGGTGTGTTAAGCCCCTGGTCAGGTGCCGCGAGCGCTACACGAGATACGTGTGCCAGCCACCGGTCGGCGACCGGCCGGGCCCGAGCGCGCGCAGCTTGGTCAGGATCCTGCCGTCCTGGACGTCGAGCCAGTCGGCGAACTGCCGGAAGGATACGAGTCGTACATCCTTTTTGTCCGACATGCCCTTGACGGCTTCCTCGACGGCGTCCATGTAGATGCCGCCGTTCCATTCCTCGAAGTGGTTGCCGATGAAGAGCGGTGCGCGGTTGGTCTCGTACGCCCGCTTGAAGCCGCCGAGGTAGGCGGCCGTGGCCTGGGTGCGCCAGGCCGGGTAGTTGGAGGGGACGCCCCGGGTGGTCTTCTTCGACTGGTTGGCGAGGATGTTGTAGTCCATCGACAGCACCTCGAAGGAGTGCCCGGGGAAGGGCAGCGACTGGAGCGGCAGGTCCCAGATCCCGGACTTGCGCGACGGCCACTGCTGGAGGCCGCCGGGCGAGGAGGCGTCGTAGCGCCAGCCGAGCTTCTGCGCGGTCGGCAGCAGGTTGTCCTGGCCGAGCAGGCAGGGCGTGCGGGCGCCGACCAGTTCCTTGCGGTAGTCGAAGGGCAGCGGTTCGAGGTCGGTGAAGCCGGTGTTGGTCCGCCAGTTGGTGACGAAGGACACGGCCTGGTCGATCTCGTCCTGCCAGTCCTGCGGGGTCCACCTGCCCACCGAGCCGGAGCCGTCGCAGAAGTGACCGTTGAAGTGGGTTCCTATCTCGTGCCCGTCCAGCCATGCCTCGCGCACGCACTTGAGGGTGTTGCGGACGTTCTCGTCCTTCAGGTACCCGATGTCGGAGGCGCCGACGGGGTTGTTCGGCGGGCGGTAGAGGCCCCTCTTCGACTCGGGCAGCAGGTAGATGCCGGAGAGGAAGAAGGTCATGGCCGCGCCGTGGTCCCTGGCCAGCTTGAGGAAGCGCGGGAAGAGGCCGTTGCCGATCTCGCCCGCGCCGTCCCAGCTGAAGACCACGAACTGGGGCGGGGTCTCGCCCGGCTGGAGCGGCACGGGAGGGGCCGGCTGGCGGGGCTGCGGGCCGGTGTCCGCGGTGGAGCCGTCACCGATCGGCCTGACCGCCGGCTTCTCGCCGGGCTTGGGGTTCTTGATCGGCCCGGGGTTGCCGGGCTCGGACCTGTCCGGGGAGCCGCAGCCCGCGATGCCCATCGCGGCGGCCGCCCCAAGTCCGAGCCCCAGCACACCCCTTCTGCTGAAGTCGCGCATGTCACCGTCCCCATCGTCACTCGCAAGGCCGCGTCGCAGTCCATATAAACGGACAATTCGGCGCGACTTGCGGCACTGAGACGGTGATTCCCGGCGCAACTTATATTTATTTAGGTAAAGCTGTAACGGTTCGTAACAGAGTCAGGCCCCGAAGGCCTTCGACTTGCCCTTCACCGGCTTGGCACCCGCCAGCAGGTGCGCCGGGACGAGATCGCGCGCCGGCTCGCTGTAGCCCACCGACACCAGCTTGTCCCCCTGGTACGTGAACGACGTCAGCGAGGCCAGCGTGCACTGCCGGCGCCGCGGGTCGTGCCACAGCCGCCGCTTCTCCGCGAAGCTGCGCACGATCCAGATCGGCAGCTGGTGGCTGACCGCCACCGCCTCGTGCCCGCGGGCCGCGTCGCGCGCCGTGTCCAGCGCGCTCATCATCCGCACGACCTGCTCGACGTACGGCTCGCCCCAGGACGGCTTGAACGGGTTCGTCAGGTGCTTCCAGTTCTCCGGCCGGCGCAGCGCGCCGTCGCCGACGCCGAAGGTCTTGCCCTCGAACACGTTGCCCGCCTCGATCAGGCGAGCGTCGGTCGCCAGCTCCAGGCCGTGCACCTTGGCGACCGGCGCCGCGGTCTCCTGCGCGCGCTCCAGCGGGGAGGACACGACGTAAGTGATGTCCCGGCCCTGGAGGTGCTCGGCGACCCGGTCGGCCATCTGCCGGCCCAGCTCGGAGAGGTGGTAGCCGGAACGGCGGCCGTAGAGGACGCCCTCCGGGTTGTGCACCTCGCCGTGGCGCACCAGGTGCACGACGGTGATGTCGCTCATGCGGTCGCCTCCGCGGCGGCTCGGGCGGCGGCGGGCAGGGCGGCCGCGATGCGCTCGATCGCCCGCTCGTCGTGGGCGGTGGACACGAACCAGGACTCGAAGGCCGACGGCGGAAGGTACACGCCCTGCGACAGCATCGAGTGGAAGAAGCCGTTGAAGCGGAAGGCCTCCTGCTTCTTGGCGTCGTCGTAGTTGCGCACCTCGTCCTCGGTGAAGAAGACGGAGAACATGTTGGACGCGGTCTGCAGCCGGTGCGCGACGCCCTCCTTGCTCAGCGCCGCGGTGACCAGGCCCTGGATCTCCTTCGAGACCGCGTCGACCTTCTCGTACGCCGCCCCGTCCAGCAGCCGCAGCTGCGCGAGACCGGCGGCGGTCGCGATCGGGTTACCGGACAGGGTGCCGGCCTGGTACACCGGCCCGACGGGGGCGAGGTGGCCCATGACGTCGGCGCGGCCGCCGAACGCCGCGGCCGGGAAGCCGCCGCCCATGACCTTGCCGAAGGTCATCAGGTCGGGCTTGACCCCGTCGACCCCGTACCAGCCGGCGCGGGAGGTACGGAAGCCCGTCATCACCTCGTCGGAGATGTAGAGCGCGCCGTCGGCGCGGCACAGGTCGGCGAGCCCCTGGTTGAAGCCCTCGGCCGGCGTGACGACGCCCATGTTGCCGGGCGCGGCCTCGGTGATCACACAGGCGATCTCGCCGGGGTGCGCGGCGAACGCCGCCCGTACCGCGTCGAGGTCGTTGTAGGGGAGCACGATCGTGTCCCCGGCCTGGGCGCCGGTCACACCGGGGGTGTCCGGCAGCGCGAAGGTCGCGAGCCCGGACCCGGCGGCGGCCAGCAGCGCGTCCACGTGGCCGTGGTAGCAGCCGGCGAACTTCACGACCTTGGCGCGGCCGGTGAACCCGCGGGCCAGCCGGATCGCCGACATGGTCGCCTCGGTGCCGGAGGACACCAGGCGGACCTGCTCGACGGGCTCGATGCGCGCCACGATCTCCTCGGCGAGCGCCACCTCGCCCTCGCCGGGAGTGCCGAAGGAGGTGCCGCGGGCGACGGCGGCCTGGATGGCCTCCACCACGGCCGGGTGGGCGTGGCCGAGGATCATCGGCCCCCACGAGCAGACCAGGTCGACGTACTCGCGCCCGTCGGCATCGGTCAGGTACGGACCGGTACCGGACACCATGAACCTGGGCGTTCCGCCCACGGCGCGGAACGCGCGCACGGGAGAGTTCACGCCGCCAGGCGTCACGAGGGACGCGCGGTCAAAGAGAGTCTGCGAGACTTTGGCTTCATACGGGTACGGGTAGCTCACACCAGCCATGGTCTCAGAGGCCGCGACTGACTTGCGGACGGGCGTTTCACCGCGCCGCCCCGGGGGAGGTCACTGCCATGATGATCAGGCTGCGTGGCGGGGGACGCTGCGGGGCCGGGGCAGGCAAGACCAGTCGGGTGGAGATATGCAACGCGGTGGTGGACCGGGCGAGGGCACGGACGGCCTGGACCCGCAGCGCGCCCGTGAATCCCGTCGCCGCGGCAAGCACCGCCGCCGGGCCACGGACGCGGCCGAGCACGTCCCGGGACCCGCGCAGGACCCCGACGGCCTCCCCAAGGGGCGCGGCATGGGCGTGACGTACAAGTACTTCGGCGCCCCCGACGGCGCGACCGCCGCCCGCGTCCCGGTGACGATGCGGCCCGAGGAGCTGGGCGGCGACGAGCTCGGCATGGGCGGCCTGTTCACCAAGATCAAGCCGGAGACGGTCGCCGCGATGGTCCTGACCGGCATCGAGGGCATACCTCTGCACAAGGTGCCCCCGCTGGAACTGGTCGTCCTGCACCCCGACTACGCGGTGGTCAAACTCCCGATGACGGTGGTCGACCCGCTGCGCGGCATCGGCGAGGAGTCCGTCGGCGCGGCGGCCTTCATCTGGTCCACGGTCCCCGACCGCGGCGGCCCCCGCGACGCCTTCAACGTCTACCAGCTGCTCCACGAGTGGCAGGACTTCTCCCACCGCCTCCACGAGGCCGGCCACCAGCCGTACTGCCTGGTCTGGCCGTGACCCGGCCTTTCTCCCATCGCCGGCGGCCCTCTACGAGGGCTGCCCGGCCTCGCTCAGAGGTCGGCCGTCAGGCCGCCAGGGCACATTGAGGGCACACGGCTGAGGAATGTGCCCCGGCTGCGCCTCGCACCTCGGTGCCGTCGTCTGTGAAGGCCGCGGCCATATCGCTCGGAGAGCCGGCAAGGGAGAATCTTGGCGCATTGATCCGCCCGAGATGACTCGCGAGGAGCCGATGCGACAGCGCGCCGGTGGCCAGCAGCTCCGCCCCGTCCATGACCGGCCGCTCCGGCGGCGAGCCCGGCAGCCGCACCACCGCCCGCGGGTCGAGCCGGACGACCTGCCAGCACCCGCAGCCGTCCATCCTCGTACCGACCGGCAGATCACAGCCCGGGCAGGCAAGGTTCGGCCCGTCCATCCCCATGCAGTAGCCCCCGGCCCGTTCGAGGACCGCCATGCCACGCATGTCGCC
Source organism: Streptomyces sp. NPDC051183 (assembly GCF_040682455.1). Classification (NCBI taxonomy): domain Bacteria; kingdom Bacillati; phylum Actinomycetota; class Actinomycetes; order Kitasatosporales; family Streptomycetaceae; genus Streptomyces; species Streptomyces sp. NPDC051183. The sequence goes on along the minus strand of NZ_JBFBBA010000046.1, from coordinate 1,826 downwards.
AGGCGCGAGGAGGCCGGTGCAGCGTCTCCCAGTGGGTGTCGGCCAGGTGGATCGGCAACGCCACCTGCGACACCGCTGCCGTCAGGACCGCACCGCAGCCCGCACACCCGAACACCGCCAAGTCGTCCCCTCAAACCGTCGAAGCCCTGCGTCCCACCAGGCAGGCGGACCACGGAGCAAGGGGTTTTCCCACCGCCCGCGGGCCCACCGCCCCGCCGGCCTGCGCCCGCCGGCCACCGCCCCCCGGCGGTCAGGGCAGGGTCAGGACGATGCGGCCGCGGGTGCCGGACTTGGTGAGGTGGGCGTGGGCGCCGGCCGCTTCCGCCAGGGGGTAGGTCTCCGCGACGCGGAGCGTCAGTGCCCCCGCGTCGACCAGGGACGCCAGCCGCGCCAGGCGGGCGCCGTCCGCGGCGACCTCCTGCTCCACCACCCGGATCCCCCGCTCCGCGGCCGGCGCCGCGTGCGGGCGCAGCCCGACGTAGACCCCGCCGTCGCGGACGAAGCCCAGCGCGGGCTCCCCCAGCACCGCCGCGTCGAGCACCCCGTCCACCGGCCCGGCGGGAGCCGAACCTCGCGGGACGAAGCCGGCCGCGCCCAGCCCCCGTACGAACGCCTCGTCCTCGGCACCGGCCAGCGCCGTCACCACCAGCCCGGCCCGCGCCGCGAGCTGCACCGCGAGTCCGCCCACCATGCCCGCCGCGCCCGTGACCAGCACCGTGGAGCCGGGAGCGAGCCCGAGCTGGTCCACCGCGCGGGCGGCGGTCAGCCCGCTCAGCGGGAGTCCGGCCGCGGTCACGTCGTCCACGCCCGCCGGGGCCGCCGCCAGCGCCGAGGCGTCGAGCACCGCGTACTCGGCGTGCGTGCCGAGCGGCTTCACGGGCCCGTAGTGCAGCCCGACCACCCGGTCGCCGACCGCCCAGCCGGTGACGTCCGCGCCGAGCTCGTCGACCTCGCCGGCCACGTCCCAGCCGAAGCCGATCCGCTGCCCCTCCCCGCCGAAGACCCCGGCTCGCACCGCGCCGTCCACCGGGTTGATCCCGGCCGCCCGGACCCGGACCAGGACCTGTCCGGCGCCGGGGCGCGGGACCGGCACCCGTACGATCTCCACCCGCTCGGGACCGCCGAAGCCGTTCACGACCGCCGCACGCATGTCGTTGCTCATTTTCCTTCTCCCCGTTCGCTCGTTCTTCGTGAGCACTAACCTAGAGAGAGGTACTGTCGTTTCGAAAGTACGCACTTCGAGGTGCGTACCCGACCCGGAAGTGGGCTCCCCATGGCCACCCGCACCGCCGCCGCCCGCCGCGAAGAGGCCCGCGCCGCGTACGACGCCTTCCTCAAGGAGTGCCCCACCAGCCAGCTCCTGGCCCGCATCAGCGACAAGTGGGTCGGCCTCGTCGTCAGCGCCCTCGGCCAGGCCGACGGCGGCTCCATGCGCTACAGCGACCTCGGCCGCAAGATCCCCGGAGTCAGCCAGAAGATGCTCACCCAGACCCTGCGCTCCCTGGAACGCGACGGCCTCGTCACGCGCACCGTCACCCCCACCGTGCCCGTGCGCGTCGACTACCGGCTCACCGAACTCGGCGGCAGCCTCGGCTGCCTGCTCTCCGCCGTGAAGGTGTGGGCCGAGAACCACTTCGACGAGGTCAGCACCCACCGCGCCAGCTACGACGAGGCCGTCGCCGCCCCGTAATTCACCCGCGCCGCCCGCCCCCGCAGTGGCATGCTGGCACCTTGACTCCTCCCCGCCCTAAAGGACGGGGATTCCTAGCTCACTTCGCCTGACCGTCAGCGACGGGCAGGTCTTACAAGATCAGCACTAGCCGGGT
>NZ_JBFBBA010000045.1:0-62855 GCF_040682455.1 Streptomyces sp. NPDC051183 | reverse complement strand
CGTCGCCGGATCGGGTGCCCGAGGGCGCGTCGCCCGATCGCGATGCTCGCGGCATCGTGTCGGGACATCTTGCGGCGCGGGGCGGTGAGCGGCTTTGCGCCAGTGCTCGTCGCCCCACATCGAGGTGTAGGCCGGATCGACGGCCACGATGGCCAGGGCGGCCACCGCGCGGCTCATCTCGATGGCCCCCGTCGACCACTCGGAACAAGCGGTCCCGCACACCGCGCTGGAACGTTCACTCGCCGACCTGTGGGTGCGCACCAGCCGGGACATGGCCCCGCCGGTGCGCGCCGAGTTGGGCCACGCTCGTGAGCATGCTGCAGAGCTGGGTGTGGGAGATGGAGAACCAGATCCACCACCGCATCCCGGACCCGGTGGACTACGCCGAGATGCACCGCCACACCTTCGGCTCCCACCTCACGATGTACCTGTGCCGGCTCGGCAGGGCGGGCCGGGGCATCCCGGAGGAGATCTACGCCTCCGGCACCATCCGCTCCCTGGAGAACGCGGCGGCCGACGCCGCCTGCCTGATCAACGACATCTTCTCCTACCAGAAGGAGGTGGAGGTCGAGGGCGAGGTGCACAACCACGTGCTCGTCACCCGGAACTTCTTCGACATCGGCTACCCGCAGGCCCTGCACATCTGCCACTCCCTGATGGCCCGGCGCATCGAGGAGTTCGAGCACATAGCCGCCGGCCAGCTGCCGCTGCTCTACGACGACTGGGAGCTGGGCGCAGCGGCGCGGGCCGGAATCGACGCGTACGTCGGCGAGTTGCGGGACTGGCTCGCGGGGATCCTCAACTGGCACGAGAAGTGCCGCCGTTACCGCCAGGAGGACCTGTACCCGCCGGGTGACAGGCTCTCCACGGCCGTATGGAGCTCCGGCTTCGGCATGTCGGCCGCCAGGATCCCGCAGCTCGCCCGACGGCGGGTGCGCTAGAACTCGTCCGAGGTGTGCGGCAGCGGACCCCCGCCCAGGGCGTCGTCCAGCGCCGCCGCCGCGCCGGGCGTGTGCTCGGCCACCAGCCCGGCCGCGACCAGGTCGGCGGCCCGGGTCCCGCCGAGGTAGCAGGCCGCGAGCTCCCGTACGTCCAGGGACAGGTCCGGGCTCTGCCCGGCAGGCTCGTACACCGCCCCGTGGGGCCCCGCCTTCAGCCGGTGGCGCCCCGCGTTGGCGGGCAGCCGTACGTCGGTCAGCTCCAGTACGAGTTCCACCGGCGCGGCCCACGAGCGCGCAATCAGCGCCGCCCGCACGTCGACCAGGCGCAGCCACAGCGCCGGATACGCGCCGGTGACCCGGACCTGGTCCCGGTCGGCGGCGAAGTGCAGCAGCGGGTCGTCGGCCGGGCGGCCCCACGCCCGGACCGTGCCGGTGAGGTCGAGGGAGGCCAGGCACTCCCAGAGGGCGGCGGCCACGTGCGGGGTGTCCGCCTCCAGTTCCTCGACCCGCACCAGGCCGGGGGTGTGCCCGGGTCCCGTCCCGCTCCCGGACTCCGGCTTCGTCCGGTACAGCGCGTAGCCCGCGATCGGCCGGCCCGGCTCCCCCAGGGCGATGATCCGGGGCGGGCTCAACTCCTCGTCCTCCTCGTCCTGTTCGCAGAGCCAGGCCTCGGTCCAGCGCTCGGCGTCGCGGGTGGGCCGGCCGGCCCGGACCGAGCGGGCCGCCTCGTGGTACGGGCCGATGACCGCGAGCGCGTCCTCGGGGTCGACCAGCCGCAGCGGCCGCCGGTCCGGGTCGATGCGCAGGGCCAGCGGCCGGGTGGAGTCGATCTCGACGGTGACGCCCTGGGTGGCCGACCCGTAGCCGAAGCGGCCGTAGATGGCGGCCTCGGAGGCCCACAGCGCGGCGACGGGGCTGCCCGCGGCCCCGGCGCCGCGCAGCAGTTCGCCCATCAGGCCGGTCAGCACGCCGCGGCGGCGGTGCGTGGGGGCGACGGAGACGAAGGTGACCCCGGGGCAGGACAGGTCCGCCCCGGGCACCGACAGCCGGAAGTCGTGCGCGGCCATGAAGCCGACCAGTGCGTCCGCGTCGTAGGCGCCGATGCGCGTGCAGGTGCGGAGCATCGCACGGTGCCGCTCGCGCGCCTCCTTCTCGGGGCGATGGTGGAAGACCAGGTACGCGAGCTCCAGAGCGCGGTCGATGTCTGCCTCGGGTACCTCACGGATGTCCACCATGATCGGCAGACTAATCGGTCATCGCGGACTGGTCACCTCATAGTGGCGTGATCTGCCCGAGTGGTCCGTTCAGCGCCCGCTCACCGGGCCGGTCCAGCCGGCCGGGACGTGACCGATGCGGATCCGCTGCGGGTGGTCGCCGACGGGCACGGAGACCCGCTTGGTCCCGGTGGCGAAGTCGATGGCGGTGATCTGGTCGGTGCCGCTCTCGGAGATCACGCAGGCCGTGCCGTCGCCGTCGACGGTGGCCCAGTACGGCTTCGAGGCGGGCACCAGCGGCCCCTCGGTGAGGGTGGCGCGGTCCACGACGGTGACGTAGTCGTCCATGGTGCCCGCGATGCAGAGTTTGGCGCCGTCCGGGCTCATGGACATCCCGTGGTGGCGGGAGTCGTTGACCCAGGTGGTGCGGTCGCTGCTGGTGGCGGGGTTCTGGGGCAGGGTCTTGATCCGGGTGATCCGGTCGGTGGCGACGTCGTACTCGACGAACCCGTTGAAGAACGACACCTGGAAGTAGAGCTTCGACTCGTCGGGGCTGAAGGAGACGGGCCGCACCGCGTCGGACAGGTCGGACCGGCCGAAGGCGTTCAGCCGCTCGCGCATGTCGAGCACCCGGACGGTGCGGAAGGTCTGCGCGTCGACGACGGTGATCTTCCGGTCGCCCTTCGTCCAGTCCAGCCAGGGCGCGTCGAGGGCGGAGGTGACGTCACCGATGGAGCTGTTCCACAGGAAGCGGCCGTCCCGGGTGAAGGTGTTCTCGTGCGGCTTGTCGCCGGTGGCGAAGGAGCCGACCTGGCGGCCGGTGGCGATGTCGAGGACGTGCACGGTGTTGGCGGTGGAGGCGGAGACGGCGACGCGGGTGCCGTCCGGGGAGACCGCCATGTGGTCGGAGCGGTAACCGGCCACCGGGAAGCGCCAGTTGATGCGGCCCGTCCGTACGTCGATCGAGACGACGTCGGCGAAGCTGGGGCGGGAGGCGACGACGGCGGAGCCGTCCGGGGTGGTGTACATGTCGTCCACGAACTGGTCGTGGCCCTCGCCGGCGGTGGCGCGGATGCCCAGGAAGTAGCCGAGCTTGATGGGGTTGAGGTAGATCTCCCGCAGCCGCTCCTCCTTGTCCGGGATGACGTTGATCCGGCCCACCTTGGCGAGGTTCCCCGTGGAGGCCACGACGTCCGCGGTGCCCTCCCAGTTGTTGCCGACGAACAGCACCTCGCGCAGGCCGGGGGCGTCGCCCGGCGCGGCGTCCGCCGCGGGGCCTGCCGCGAGGGTGCCCGCGGCCAGCGCGCAGACGGCGAGAAGCAGGCGCAAGGGGGTGCGGGCGGTGCGTACGGTCCGGGACATCCGCTCAACTCCGTTATCAGGAAGCGCTGTTACCGGCCGGTAAAATAGACGGGACAGCGAAAGGGCGCAACCCTCACGGGGTGCGCCCTTTGCTCACTTCTTCACCGCGCTACAGCAGCGGACCTCTTCAAGCGACGGAGCCGATCCGGCTGACGGCCGTCTTCGCGGGGTCCGGGTGGATCGGGATGTGCGCGCCGGTCAGGGCGACGCCGCTGCCGCCGCGCCGGTTGGCGACGATCTCGGCCGCGATGGACAGCGCGGTCTCCTCGGGGGAGCGGGCGCCGAGGTCCAGGCCGATCGGGGAGCGCAGGCGGGCCAGTTCCAGCTCGGTCACGCCGACCTCGCGGAGCCGCTTGTTGCGGTCCTCGTGGGTGCGGCGGGAGCCCATGGCGCCTACGTAGGCGACGGGCAGCTTGAGGGCCAGTTCCAGGAGCGGGACGTCGAACTTGGCGTCGTGGGTGAGCACGCACAGGACGGTACGGCCGTCGACCTCGGTGCTCTCCAGGTAGCGGTGCGGCCAGTCGACCACGATCTCGTCCGCCTCGGGGAAACGGTTCTTCGTGGCGAACACGGGCCGCGCGTCGCACACGGTCACCCGGTAGCCGAGGAACTTGCCGATCCGCACCAGGGCGGAGGCGAAGTCGATGGCGCCGAAGACGATCATCCGCGGCGGCGGGACGCTGGACTCGACCAGCACCTTGAGCGGCTCTCCGCAGAGCCTGCCGTCGGCCCCGATCTCCAGTACACCGGTCCTGCCGGCGTCGAGCATGGCGCGGGCCTCTTCGGCGATGGTGCGGTCGAGCTCGGGGTGTCCGCCGAATCCGCCCTCGAAGGCGCCTTCGGTACGGACGAGCACGGCGCGGCCCAGCAGCTCGGCCGGGCCCTCGGCGATCCGGGCGACCGCCGCCGCCTCCCCCCGGGCGGCGGCGGCGATGCCCGCCGCGAACACCTCCCGTTCGGGAGAGCCCACGGGGATCGGGGTGACGAGGATGTCGATGATCCCGCCGCAGGTCAGGCCCACGGCGAAGGCATCGTCGTCGCTGTAGCCGAAGCGCTCCTGGACGGTCTCGCCGTCCTCCAGCGCCTGCCGGCACAGCTCGTACACCGCACCCTCCACGCATCCGCCGGAGACCGAACCGATCGCGGTGCCTTCGCCGTCGACGGCGAGCGCCGCTCCGGGCTGCCGGGGCGCGCTCCCGCCGACCGCCACGACGGTGGCGACGGCGAAGTCACGTCCCTGCTCGACCCACCGGTTCAGTTCCTCGGCGATGTCCAGCATTGCGGCCTCCTCGGAGGGGTTCGGTCTCCAGTATCGGATACGTGGAGGGTGCGGTTCTGGTACGGATCAGGTCCGCCCGGGTCAGCCGACCCCGAGCCAGCCCTCGATCGGGTGCAGGGCGTAGAAGACCACGAAGATCGCGGTCAGACCCCACATGAAGGCGCCGATCTCACGGGCCTTGCCCTGAGCGATCTTGATGGCGACGTACGCGATGACACCGGCGGCGACACCAGCGGTGATCGAGTAGGTGAACGGCATGATCACGACGGTCAGGAAGACCGGGATCGCGGTCGCGCTGTCGGCCCAGTCCACGTGGCGGGCGTTCTGCATCATCATCGCGCCGATGACGACCAGGGCCGCGGAGGCGACCTCACCCGGGACGATCTGCGTGATCGGGGTGAAGAAGAGGCAGGCGGCGAAGAACAGGCCGGTGACGACGGAGGCGAGACCGGTACGAGCTCCCTCACCGACGCCGGTGGCGGACTCGACGAAGACGGTCTGGCCGGAGCCGCCCGAGATGCCACCGATGGCGCCACCGGCACCGTCGATGAACAGGGCCTTGGACAGGCCGGGCATGCGGCCCTTGTCGTCGGCGAGCTTGGCCTCGGTGCCGACGCCGATGATGGTGGCCATCGCGTCGAAGAAGCCGGCCAGGACCAGGGTGAAGACGATCATGCCGACCGTCATGTAGCCGACGTCGCCCCAGCCGCCGAAGGAGACGTCACCGAAGAGCGAGAAGTCCGGCGCCGAGACCGCGGAGCCGCTGAGCTCCGGCGGGCCGCTGCGCCAGGCCTTCGGGTCGATGTCCGCGACGGCGTTGACGATGGCCGCCAGGACGGTTCCGCCGACGATGCCGATCAGGATCGCGCCGGGAACCTTGCGTGCCTGCAGCATGAAGATGGCGAGCAGGGTCAGGCAGAAGATCAGGACGGGCCAGCCGGCGAGCTCACCGACGGCACCGAGCTGGACGGGGGGGCCGAATTCCGGGCCCCTGCCCACGAAGCCGGCCTTCACGAGGCCGATGAGGGCGACGAACATGCCGATGCCCATGGTGATGGCGTGCTTGAGCGCGAGGGGAATCGCGTTCATGATCATCTCTCGGAGGCCGGTGACGACCAGGAGACAGATCACGACGCCGTAGACCACGCACATGCCCATGGCCTGCGGCCAGGTCATCTGGGGGGCGACCTGCGAGGCCAGCACGCCGGACACGGAGAGGCCGGCGGCGAGCGCGAGCGGCACCTTGCCGACGAAGCCCATGAGGAGCGTCGAGACGGCCGCGGCGAACGCCGTGGCGGTGATGATCGCCGAGGTGGCCATGGTGGCACCGTCGACGTCCTTGCCCGAGAGGAGCAGGGGGTTGAGCAGGAGGATGTACGCCATGGCCATGAAGGTCGTGATACCGCCACGGACCTCGTTGCCGACGTTGGAGCCTCTGTGCGTTATGTGAAAGTACCGGTCGAGCCAAGATCGGCCTGCGGGGGTACGAGAGCCGTCGCCGGCCTCTTCCGCACTGGTCTTGGGCTCCACAGACGATTGGGTCATGGTGCCTAACTCCCAAGGTTCAAAGGGGCACCCGCATAAAGATTGGAGACGCGGGATTTGGGAAACTGCGTTTGGCTGCACGACCCGGGGTGACGGCCCGAGGCGACGCGAATGTTCACTGCGTGTACTGCGGGTACTGCGGGGGTTTTGCGGTACTGCCGGCGACACCGGGGGTGTTGGGTGCCACGTGGACTACTGCTGGGTATTGCGGGGGGTACTGCCGGTGAAACGGACCGCGAGCGGTGCGGTACTTCGAACTCCGGACTTCGTGCTCCGGGCGGTGGGACTGGAAGTGTGACGTTCCCGTGTCACACCGCCCGGAGAGTCTTTGGGGGTCCGGGGGCCTCTCGGCCCCCGGACCGCGCCGTCCTAGAGGGTGCCGGTGAGGGCTTCCGGACGGATCGGCGTCTTGTTGAGCTCCAGACCGGTCGCCTGCCGGATCGCCGCGAGGACGGCCGGGGTGGACGAGAGGGTCGGAGCCTCGCCCATTCCGCGAAGGCCGTACGGCGCCTTCGGGTCGGCGAGCTCCAGGACGTCGACCGGGATGGTCGGGGTGTCGAGGATGGTCGGGATCAGGTAGTCCGTGAAGGAGGGGTTGCGCACCTTCGCGGTCTTCGGGTCCACGATGATCTCTTCCATGATCGCGACGCCCAGGCCCTGGGTGGTACCACCCTGGATCTGGCCGACCACGGAGAGCATGTTCAGCGCCTTGCCGACGTCCTGGGCGGTCGCCAGCTCGACGACCTTGACGAGGCCGAGCTCGGTGTCCACCTCGACGACCGCCCGGTGCGCGGCGAAGGTGTACTGGACGTGGCCGTTGCCCTGGCCGGTGACCAGGTCGAACGGGACGGTCGGGTGGTGGCGGAACTCGAGTTCGAGGTCGATCGCCTCCTCGCCCTCCAGGATGTCGGCGATGTCCGCGAGGACCTCGCCGCCGTCGGTGACGACCTTTCCGCCTTCGAGCAGCAGCTCGGCGGTGGCCCAGGCCGGGTGGTACGAGCCGTTCTTGCGACGGCCGATCTCCAGCAGGGCCTCGCGGACCGCCTCACAGGTGTTCTTCACCGCGCCACCGGTCATGTACGTCTGCCGCGAGGCGGACGTGGAACCGGCGGAGCCGACCTGGGTGTCGGCCGGGTGGATGGTCACCTGCGTGACGCCCAGCTCGGTACGGGCGATCTGCGCGTGGACGGTGATGCCGCCCTGGCCGACCTCCGCCATGGCCGTGTGGACCATCGCGACGGGCTCGCCGTTGATGACCTCGAGTCGCACGCGGGCGGTCGAGTAGTCGTCGAAGCCCTCGGAGAAGCCGACGTTCTTGATGCCGACCGCGTAGCCGACGCCGCGGACGACGCCCTCGCCGTGGGTGGTGTTGGAGAGACCGCCCGGCAGCGCGCGGACGTCCGCGCCCTCGCCGGCCGACTCCCACTGGCGCTCCGGCGGCAGCGGGCGGGACTTGACCCGGCGCAGCAGCTCGGCGACGGGCGCCGGGGCGTCCACGACCTGGCCGGTGGGCATGATCGTGCCCTGCTCCATGGCGTTGAGCTGGCGGAACTCGACCGGGTCCATGCCCAGCTTCGCCGCGAGCTTGTCCATCTGGGCCTCGTACGCGAAGCAGGCCTGGACAGCGCCGAAGCCGCGCATCGCGCCACAGGGCGGGTTGTTCGTGTAGAGCGCGATCGCCTCGATGTCCACGTCCTCCAGGACGTAGGGACCCACCGAGAGGGAGGAGGCGTTGCCCACGACCGCCGGGGAAGCGGACGCGTACGCGCCGCCGTCCAGGACGATCTTGCACTTCATGTGCGTGAGCTTGCCGTCCTTGGTCGCGCCGTGCTCGTAGTAGAGCTTCGCCGGGTGGCGGTGCACGTGGCCGAAGAAGGACTCGAACCGGTTGTAGACGATCTTGACCGGCTTGTTCGTGGCCAGGGCCAGCAGGCAGGCGTGGATCTGCATCGAGATGTCCTCGCGACCGCCGAAGGCACCGCCGACGCCGGAGAGCGTCATGCGCACCTTCTCCTCGGGGAGACCGAGGACGGGGGCGATCTGCTTGAGGTCCGAGTGCAGCCACTGGGTGGCGACGTACAGCTCGACACCGCCGTCCTCGGACGGCACGGCGAGGCCGGACTCCGGGCCGAGGAAGGCCTGGTCCTGCATGCCGAAGGTGTACTCGCCCTCGACGATGACGTCGGCGCGCTTGCGGGCCTCTTCCACGTTGCCGCGGATGATCGGCTGGCGGTGCACGATGTTCGGGTGCGGGACGTGACCGATGTGGTGGTCGTCGCGGCCCTCGTGGATCAGCGGCGCGTCGGCGGCGAGGGCGGAGGCCTCGTCCGTGACGAGCGGCAGCTCACGGTAGTCGATCTTGATCTTGGCGGCCGCGCGGCGGGCGGTCTCCGGGTGGTCGGCGGCCACGAGGGCGACCGGCTCACCGTGGTGGCGTACCCGGCCGTTGGCGAGAACCGGGGTGTCCTGGATCTCCAGGCCGTAGTTCTTCATCTCGGCCGGCAGGTCGTCGTACGTCAGGACCGAGTACACGCCGGGCATGGCGAGCGCCTCGGAGATGTCGATGGAGACGATCTCGGCGTGGGCGACGGTGCTGCGCAGGGTCTGGCCCCACAGCATGTCCTCGTGCCACATGTCCGAGGAGTACGCGAACTCACCGGTGACCTTGAGGGTGCCGTCCGGGCGGAGCGTGGACTCGCCGATGCCGCCCTTGGTGTGCTTCTGGCTGACGTTCGTGGGAGCGCCGGCGGGCACGGTGCGGGTGTTCTGGGCCATGGTCAGACCGCCTCTGCCTGACGGGCGGCCGCGAGGCGGACCGCGTCGAGGATCTTCTCGTAGCCCGTGCAGCGGCACAGGTTGCCGGAGAGGGCCTCACGGATGTCCTGGTCGGACGGGGAGGAGTTCTCCTCCAGCAGCGCGTCGGCCTGGACCAGGAGGCCCGGGGTGCAGAAACCGCACTGGACGGCGCCGGCGTCGATGAACGCCTGCTGGATGTTGGAGAGCTCGACGCCCTCGCCGGTCTGCGAGTCGCCCGGCTTGGCCTCCCACTGCTTGGCCGCGTCCAGGGACACGCCCTTGCTGCCGCAGCCGCCGCCGGTGCCGCAGGCACCGCCGTGGCCGTGCTCCTCGCGCTGCTTGGCGAACTCCGCCAGGCCCTCGACGGTCACGACGTCGCGACCCTCGACCTGACCGGCCGCGACCAGACAGGAACAGACCGGCACGCCGTCGAGGCGGACGGTGCAGGAACCGCACTCGCCCTGCTCACAGGCGTTCTTCGAACCCGGCAGGCCCAGGCGCTCGCGCAGGACGTAGAGAAGGGACTCGCCCTCCCACACGTCGTCGGCTTCCTGCTGGCGACCGTTGACAGTGAAATTGACGCGCATGATTACGCAGCCCCTTCAAGCGAGCGGCCGTTGTTCGAACCGCGGTACTGCTCCCACGTCCAGACCAGCTGGCGGCGAGCCATGATGCCGACCGCGTGGCGGCGGTACTTCGCCGTGCCGCGGACGTCGTCGATCGGGTTGGCCGCGCCGGAGGCGAGGTCACCGAACTGCTTGGCGATCGACGGGGTGATGACCTTGCCGGACTCCCAGAAGCCGCCCTCTGCGAGCGCGGCGTTGAGGAACTCCTCGGCGGCCTTCGCACGGATCGGGGTCGGCGCGGCCGAACCGATGCCGGTGCGGACCGTCCGGGTCTCGGGGTGCAGCGCCAGGCCGAAGGCGCAGACCGCGATGACCATCGCGTTGCGCGAGCCGACCTTGGAGTACTGCTGCGGGCCGTCCGCCTTCTTGATGTGGACGGTCTTGATGAGCTCGTCGGCGGCCAGCGCGTTGCGCTTGACGCCGGTGTAGAACTCGTCGATCGGGATCAGGCGAGAACCGCGTACGGACTCCACCTCGACCTCGGCACCCGCCGCGAGCAGCGCCGGATGGGAGTCGCCGGCCGGCGACGCGCAACCGAGGTTGCCGCCGACGCCGCCGCGGTTGCGGATCTGCGGAGACGCGACCGTGTGCGAGGCGAGCGCGAGACCGGGCAGCTCCGTGCGGAGGTTTTCCATGATCTGCGTGTACGGGACGGAGGCGCCCAGACGGACCACGTCCTCACCGACCTCCCACTCCCGCAGCAGACCGATGCGGTTCAGGTCCAGGAGGTACTCCGGCCGACGGTGGTCGAAGTTGATCTCGACCATTACGTCGGTGCCACCCGCAATCGGCACAGCTGTGGGGAACTCGGCCTTAGCGGCGAGCGCCTCCTCCCAGCTGGCGGGGCGAAGGAAGTCCATGTGCGGCTCTCTTCTTCTTAATCGGGTCGTTCACTTCAAGCCAGTGGGCCCGAAGGCCCTCGACTGGTCGTTCACGTGCTGTTAACGCGGTGTGGAGTCAGTACACAAGCCGCGCGTCCCCCGGGTGCAGTCACCGAAACCATGAAGGAGTTGGCTGGCGACCTCCCTCGTCTTGTAGATTCGTATGAAAGGCAGGATGCAACGACCTGCCCGATTTCCAACGGCAACATTCGAGACAGATCGGCGGCGACATCATGCGGCTGCGCGCACTGCTGGAAACCGAGGCGCTGGGGCTGCGGCTGCTGGGCGGCGAGGACGAACTCGACCGGACGGTCCGCGGGGTCATGACGACCGACCTGAGGGATCCCAGCCGATACCTCACCGGGGGCGAGCTCGTCCTCACCGGCCTGGCCTGGCGGCGGAATTCAGCCGACTCCGAGCCGTTCGTACGAATCCTCGCGAGCGCGGGCGTCGCGGGTCTGGCGGCCGGCGAGGCGGAGCTGGGAGACATCCCGGACGATCTGGTATCAGCCTGTCGGCGCAATCGGCTGCCCCTGTTCGCCGTCAACGAAGACGTTGCATTCGCCACGATCACCGAGTACGTGGTGCGGCAGGTCTCCGGGGAGCGCGCGGGCGACCTCGCGGCCGTCGTGGACCGCCACCGGCGCCTGATGACCTCCGGTCCGGCCGGTGGCGGACCCGACGTCGTGCTGGATCTGCTCACCACGGACCTCGATCTGCGGGCCTGGGTGCTGTCCCCCACCGGGCGCCAGATCGCCGGAGCGGGTGAACCGCTGGCGCCGGGCGTGTGCGCGGCCTTGGCCAGTGAGCACCTCGCGGCGGTCCGGACGGGCCGCAGGGGGCCGCACAGGATCTCCATCCAGGGTATTACCTACTCGCTCTTCCCGATCAGGGGACATGGCCGCGGCCCGGCCGCTCCGGCCTCCCGTGACGTGCGCGAGAGCGTGCTGTCGGACTGGCTGCTGGCCGTGGAGGCCGACGCCGGGGACTGGCCCGCGGAGCGGCTGGACCTGCTGCAGGGCGTGACCCAGCTGATCGCCGTCGAGCGGGACCGGCGCGACGCCGCCCGTACGGTGCGCCGCCGGCTCGCCCAGGAGGTGCTGGAGCTGGTCCAGACGGGTGCCCCGCCCGCCGAGATCGCCGCCCGCCTGCGGGTGGCCGCCCCGGTGCTGCTGCCCGGGCTGGGCGCAGCCCCGCACTGGCAGGTCGTGGTGGCCCGGGTGGACTGGGACGGCGGGGACATCCCCGGCGGCCCGGTGGCCCAGTCGCTGCTGGAGGAGATCCTGGTCGACCCGTCCGTCTCGGGGCCGGAGCCGTCCGACCGGATCGCGGTGGCCCATGCGGGTGACGAGGCCATCGCCCTGGTGCCGCTGCCCTCCCTGTCCGGGGACGGCGGCGAGGACAAGGGCCCGGACTCGGCCCTGCACGCCGACGAGCTGCTCGCGTCCGTACGGGAGCCCCTCCAGGCCGGTCTGGCCGACGACGGCCGGCTCACCCTGGGCGTCAGCGCCGCGGTGCACTCGGCCGAGGGGCTGCGCGGGGCGCTGGAGGAGGCCCGGCACGCCCGCCGGGTCGCCGCGGCCCGTCCGGGCCGGGTCTGCGCGGCCGGGCACCACGAGCTGGCCTCGCACGTCCTGCTGCTGCCCTTCGTGCCGGACGACGTGCGCCGGGCGTTCACGGCCCGGCTGCTGGACCCGCTGCGGGACTACGACCGCCGCCACCGGGCGGAGCTGATCCCGACGCTGGAGGCGTTCCTGGACTGCGACGGCTCGTGGACCCGCTGTGCGACGCGGCTGCACCTGCACGTCAACACGCTGCGCTACCGGGTCGGGCGAATCGAGCAGTTGACGGGGCGTGACCTGTCCAGGCTGGAGGACAAGCTCGACTTCTTCCTGGCACTGCGCATGAGCTGAGAAGATCCCGTTCCGGCGCGGACGGGGGTCGGGCCGGGGCGGCTGATGATCCGTCCGGACTTTGTGAAAGAGTTCACCCGACCCCTTGGCCGAAGCCGCCGATCCGTGCTCTCATTTCGCCCCAGGGCTCAACGACGTGCTGCTTGGTTGCTTTGGGGAGGGCAATGTGGCGGATACCGCCATGTCCGGTGCCGGAACTACCGGGGGAGACGACCCCCTCCAGCGGGCGATATGGCGGCTGCGCTCCCGCGGCTGTTGGACCGACGCGGCGGCTCTGCTGACGCCGCACCTCGCCGACGCGGGCGCCGCGGTCCAGCGCACCGCGCTGCTGGTCGAGCGGTGCCTGTTCACCGGCCAGGGCTGGGCCGAGGCGGAGGACGCCCTGCGGGTCGCCGAAGCGGTGGCCGCGAGCGACGACGAACGCGGTGCGGCCGCCTGCGAGCGGGGCCACCTGGCGTACGCCGCCACCGTGCTCGGCGTACGGGACCGGGCCGACGAGGCCCGCTCGGCCCTGGGCAGGGCCGCGGCGCTGCTGTCGCCCGGGTCCCGCACCAGGCCGCTGCTGGACTTCCGCCGGGGCCTGGTCGCGGAGCACCTCGCCGACGCCCCGCAGTCGGCGCTGCCGGCCTACCGGCGGGCGCACGCGGGGGCGGCGGCGCACGGCGACACCCTGCTGCTGTCCTTCACCTGGCGCCACCTGGCCGCGCTCGCGCTGCGGGACGGCGAGGTCGCCGAGGCGCGCAAGGGCTTCGCGGAGTCCCTCCGCATCCGGGAGGACCTGGGCTTCCTGGTCGGCACGGCGCCGGCGCTGGCCGCCCTGGCCGAGGCCGAGCCGGAACCGGAGGCGACCCGGCTGCGCGCCGAGGCCCGCCGTCTGTTCCACCTGCTGGGAGGCATCCCGACCTGGCTGGCGGACCAGCTGGCCCCGTCCCCCGCGGCGTAACCCGGGCCCGGGTCCCGGCAGGGTTCAGGCGCGGGCGCCCTGGAAGTGCTCCCGTACGAGGGACTCGACCACCGGGAGGTCGCGCGCGACCAGGGCTTCCAGCAGCGCCGCGTGCTCGGCCGCGTCGGCGACGAGATCCGCGCGCCGCACCCGCGGAGCGCCCGGGAGGGGCCACTGCGCCCGCCGGTGGAGGTCCTCCGCCACCTGGACCAGCTGCCGGTTGCCCGCCAGGCCCAGCACCGCCCGGTGAAAGGCCCGGTCCGCTTCCGCGTACCCCGCCATGTCCCCCGTCGCCGCCGCCTCGGCGGTGGCGGCGGCCGCCGGACGCAGGTCCTCCCAGGTCTCGGGGGCGACCGTACGGGCCAGCCCGAGCATGACCGGGACTTCGAGCAGCGCCCGCACCTCGGCCAGCTCCGCCAGCTCCCGCGCGGTCCGGACCAGTACGCGGAAACCGCGGTTCGGGAGGCACTCCACGGCCCCCTCCAGCGCCAGCTGCTGCATCGCCTCGCGCACGGGCGTCGCGGAGACCCCGAAGCGCTCCCCGAGCGCCGGGCCCGAGTAGACCTCCCCCGGCACCAGTTCGCCGTCGACCAGCGCCGTGCGCAGGGCGTCGAGGACCTGCCCGCGCACCGAATGGCGCACCACCTTGCGCGTCTGTGCCGGTACCCGGGCTCGGGCCGTGTCGTGCACTCGGTCCTCCAACGGGTCTCGACCTGCTCCGAGGATACGGCCCGACCGAGATCGGGTAAGGTAAGGCTAACCTGTTAACGATCGCGTGATTCGGTGGTCCGTCATGACCGTCATGGCCGTCAGCACGTCCACCCCGGCCGGCTCTCCGGTGGCGGACGCGTACGCGCGCCTGACCCGGGCGTACAGCGGGCTGCGGGTCGAGGAGCTCTCGGCGCACGAACCCTCCCCTCGCGGTGCGGGGTGGGTCGGCGCGGACGAGCTCGCGGCCGGCGGCGCGGCGCTGGACGCCTTCCTCGACTGGGACGACGCCCAGGTCCTGCGGGACTACGGCAGCCGGGGCCGGCCCGACGTGGTCGCGGGCTTCGGCCTGCACCGCTACGCGTGGCCGGCCTGCCTGCTGGTCACCGTCCCGTGGTTCCTGGCCCGGCGCGTGCCGCGGCTGCCCGTCGCCGACGTCTCCTTCCACCGGACCCACGGCCGGATGGCGGTCCGCCCCGGCTCCTTCGCCTGCCTCCCGGACGACCCGGCGGCCGGCCTCCCCGGGGCCCGGGTCGTACCCGACGAGGAGGCCCTGCGCGCCGAGGTGCGGGCCGCGGTGGCCGAGCACCTCGGGCCCGTGCTGGAAGGTTTCGGCCCGCGCATGCGGCGCGGGCGGCGCGCACTGTGGGGCATGGTGACCGACGAGGTCGCCGAAGGCCTCTGGTACGTCGGCCACCTGATGGGCGACCGCGAGGAGGCCCGCGCCGTGCGGGAGCTGGAACTGCTGCTCCCCGGCGCCACGGCCCCGTACACCGGCGGCGCGGGCTTCCGTACGCTGCCGGGCCCCGACGGCCGCGGACTGCCCACCCGGGACCGGGCCGCCTGCTGCCTCTTCTACACGATCCGACCCGAGGACACCTGCGTCACCTGCCCGCGCACCTGTGACGCGGACCGGATCTCCCGCCTCACGGCCGCCGCGGGCTGAACCCACCCGTACGGCTGACCGTAATCGAACTCAACCCGGCCCCTGCGAGCGGGAGTTCGAACCACAACACCCTATCCGGCGGGCCCCGCCCCCCGATGGCGTCCACTTGACCCGAAACCCGCATGCGGCGGCGACCGGCTGCGCCAATATGGCGCCCGGAAGGCCGCATACGCGAGGCAGAGGCAGGGACATCCGCATGAGACTGACCGACATATCGCTGGACTGGCTGCTGCCCGGCAGCCTGCTGATCCTGGGCGTACTTGCGGCAGTGGCGGTACTGGCCCGGGGCAAGCGCGAAGGCGAGAAGGCCGCGGTGGCCGAGGACAGCTGGGAGCGCAGCGAGGAACGGCGGCGGCGCAAGGAAGCCGTCTACGGAACCGCCTCGTACGTGCTGCTGTTCTGCTGTGCGGCGGTCGCCGCCGCGCTCTCCTTCCACGGACTGGTCGGCTTCGGCCGGCAGAACCTCAACCTCTCCGGGGGCTGGGAGTACCTCGTCCCCTTCGGGCTCGACGGCGCCGCCATGTTCTGCTCGGTGCTCGCCGTCCGCGAGGCCAGCCACGGTGACGCCGCCCTCGGCTCGCGCATGCTGGTCTGGCTGTTCGCGGGCGCGGCCGCGTGGTTCAACTGGGTGCACGCGCCGCGCGGCATCGGACACGACGGGGCCCCGCAGTTCTTCTCCGGGATGTCGCTCTCGGCCGCCGTGCTCTTCGACCGGGCCCTCAAGCAGACCCGCCGGGCGGCGCTGCGCGAACAGGGCCTGATCCCGCGGCCGTTGCCGCAGATCCGGATGGTCCGCTGGCTGCGCGCCCCCCGGGAGACCTTCGGCGCGTGGTCACTGATGCTGCTGGAGGGGGTGCGCACCCTCGACGAGGCCGTGGACGAGGTGCGCGAGGACAAGAAGGAGAGGGAGCAGGACCGCCACCGCAGGCGCGAGCAGCACCGCCTGGACCGCGCGCGCATCAAGGCGCTGGGGCGGCAGAACCGGGCGTTCGGCCGCGTGGGCCGGGGCCGTCAGGTCGAGATGCCGGGGCTGGCCCCCGGAGCGGGCTCCGCGCCGGTCGGCGCGGAGCCGGCCATAGCGGAATCGGGACAGCTGCCCCTTCGCCGCCGGCCCTCCCTCCAGGCCGTGACCGGAACCGAACCGGCTGACGTGACGGGCCCCCGGACGGTGGACCTCACCGCCGAGGACGACACGCAGACGCTTCCCCGCCTGGACTCGCTGGAGCGCAAACTCAAGGACCTGGAGCAGCAGTTCGGCTGAACCGGCGCTGAACCAGCGCTGATCCGGCCCTGATCCGGAACGACCCCGTGGGGCCCGCCTGCCAGTCAGGCGGGCCCCGCGTCGCACGCGCCGTCCAGCTCGAACCACACCACCTTGCCGCTGCCCATCGCGAGCGCGTCCACTCCCCACGCGTCGGCGAGCGTCTGCACCAGCACCAGCCCCCGGCCGTGCGTACCGTCGTCGGCGGACGGTACGTGCTGCCGGGGGCGGCGTGCGGCGTAGTCCCGGACCTCCACCCTCAGCCGGTCGGCGGCGAGCCTCGCGCAGACTTCCGCACCCTGGTCGGTGTGGACGAGGGCGTTGGTGACGAGTTCGGTGATGAGCAGCTCCGCCACCTCGGCGGCGTCGGCCCGGCAGCGGTGTCGCATCAACTCCCGTAAGGCCCGGCGCACTTCGCCCACCGCCTTCAGGTCGGCCCGGCGCACGCTGCGGATGATCTCCAGCGCGTCCACCGGCCCGCCGTCCCCTCCGGACGGTTCGCGCGGCACCGGCCGCCCCCTTCCCCACAGCTTCCCGCTCTTCGCCCCCACCCGCACGGCGATGTACCTCCCGTGTGCATTGCTCTCGAACAGGCCTACGGGATGCATGCCCGCCGGGGGAATCCGCACTCCTGCGGGCTTATGGGCGCGGCACGTTGCGGAGGTTGGATCGAGCCATCTGGATCATCCGGCCCACCCCGCCGTCCAGCACGATCTTGCTCGCGGACAGTGCGAAACCGGTCACCATCTCGGCACTGATCCTCGGGGGGATGGACAGCGCGTTGGGGTCCGTCACCACGTCCACCAGGGCGGGCCCCTTGTGCTTGAACGCGTCCTTCAAAGCCCCTGTGAGCTGCTTGGGCTTCTCCACGCGGACCCCGTAGGCCCCCGCCGCGCGCGCGATTGCGGCGAAGTCGGGGTTCTTATTCGTCGTTCCGTACGAAGGCAGGCCGGAAACCAA
The DNA here is from genome assembly GCF_040682455.1 of Streptomyces sp. NPDC051183. Taxonomy (NCBI): domain Bacteria; kingdom Bacillati; phylum Actinomycetota; class Actinomycetes; order Kitasatosporales; family Streptomycetaceae; genus Streptomyces; species Streptomyces sp. NPDC051183. The sequence continues at coordinate 45,480 of NZ_JBFBBA010000045.1, read as the reverse complement.
CATCTCCAGCTCGACCATGCCGAGCGATGAGTTGTTGAAGAGGACCACTTTGACGGGCAGGTCGTACTGCACCAGGGTGAGGAAATCTCCCATCAGCATCGAGAAACCACCGTCGCCCGACATCGACACCACTTGACGACCGCGGTCGGTGAACTGTGCGCCGATGGCCTGCGGGAGGGCGTTGGCCATGGAGCCATGGCTGAAGGAGCCGATGATGCGCCGCTTACCGTTCGGGGAAAGATAGCGCGCCGCCCACACGTTGCACATGCCTGTATCCACGGTGAACACCGCGTTCTCGTCGGCCAGTTCGTCGAGCACGGCAGCCACGTACTCGGGATGGATCGGCGTGTGCTTCTCCACCTTGCGCGTGTACGCCTTCACCACCCCCTCCAGCGCGTCCGCGTGCTTCTTCAGCATCCGGTCGAGGAAGCGGCGGTCCGTCTTGGCCTTCACCCGGGTGTTCAGGGCGCGCAGGGTCTCCCGTACGTCGCCCCAGACCGCGAGGTCGAGCTTGGAGCGGCGGCCCAGGTGCTCGGGCCGGATGTCCACCTGCACGATCTTCACGTCGTCGGGGAGGAAGGCGTTGTAGGGGAAGTCTGTGCCGAGCAGGATCAGCAGGTCGCACTCGTGGGTGGCCTCGTAGGCCGCGCCGTAGCCGAGCAGCCCGCTCATGCCGACGTCGTACAGATTGTCGTACTGGATCCACTCCTTGCCGCGCAGGGCGTGCCCCACCGGGGCCTTGACCCGGCCGGCGAACTCCATGACCTCGGCGTGCGCCCCGGCGGTGCCGCTGCCGCAGAACAGGGTGACCTTGTCCGCTTCGTCGATCAGCCGGGTCAGCCTCTCGATCTCGCCCTCGCCGGGCCGCACCGTCGGCCGCGCGGTCACCAGCGCGTGCTCGACCGCCTTCTCCGGCGCCGGCAGGGAGGCGATGTCGCCGGGCAGCGAGACCACGCTGACCCCGCTGCGGCCGATGGCGTGCTGTACGGCGCTCTGCAGCAGCCGGGGCATCTGCTTCGGGTTGGAGATCAGCTCGCTGTAGTGGCTGCACTCACGGAACAACTGGTCGGGGTGGGTCTCCTGGAAGTAGCCGAGGCCGATCTCGCTGGAGGGGATGTGCGAGGCGAGCGCGAGGACGGGGGCCATGGAGCGGTGGGCGTCGTACAGGCCGTTGATCAGGTGGAGGTTGCCGGGGCCGCAGGAGCCCGCGCAGGCGGCGAGGCTCCCGGTGATCTGGGCCTCGGCGCCGGCCGCGAAGGCGGCGGTCTCCTCGTGCCGGACCTGGATCCACTCGATGCCGCCCGTCCGGCGGATCGCGTCGACGACCGGGTTCAGGCTGTCCCCGACGACTCCGTACATCCGCCGCACACCCGCGCGCACGAGGATGTCGACGAACTGCTCCGCCACGTTCTGTCTGGCCATGGAGGGGGCGCCCTTTCCGGTCCGGCTCTGCCGCTGCCTCTGCCGTGTGCGCCTCCCATCCACGCATGCCCCGGGCGGTTACGCCTCCCAGACCGCGGCGGCCGTCCGGTCGTCGGCGTACCCCTTGAGCCGGAGCTGGGCGTCCGCGAGGAAGGCCGCGAGGCCCGGCGGCTCCCCCTCGGACCAGCGCGCCGCGAGCTCGGCGGCGAGCAGCCCCTCCTCGCGCATCGGGTCCGCGAGACCGCCCGAGCAGAGCAGCACGGTGTCGCCGGGGCGGGCCACCGAAGCCCGGAAGAGGAACGGGATCCCGCCCTCCGCGCCGGTGGCCTCCTTGCCCGGGTCCTCGTCCGGGCCGGCCGGCTCCAGGTCCTGCCAGCGCCCTTCGCGCAGCCGGAACAGCCCGCCCGCACCGGCGCCGAAGGCGACCCGGGTGCGGCACTGCGGGTCCACCGGGAGCAGCAGCCCGCGCAGCCCCGCGGTGTACGCCGCCTCCTCCAGGCCCAGCTCGGCGGCGCGGGCCCGCAGCCGCCCGTAGCCCCGGTCGGTGAGCCGCTGGAGCCCCGAGCGCAGGGCGTCGCGCCGCCCGGCCCGGATGTCGTCGGCCAGCCGCTCCTGGCTCCGGCCGACGGCCGCGGCGACCGTACGGCACACCTCGGCGGCGGCCGCCGCTGCCCCGGGGGCGGCCCGGTCGCCGCCGGCCAGCGCGACCAGGACCAGGGCGTCGGGGCCGGTGCCGAAGCGGGCGGTGAGCAGGAAGTCCCGGCGGGCCTCGCCCCGGAAGCGGGCGGAGTCCCCGCGCAGGGAGGCGGCGCGCAGGGTGTAGCTCCCGTAGCGGGCCCCCTCCAGGACCGTGTCGGGGGTCATCGCGTCGAGCGCGGCCGGGTCGGCGGCGGGCAGGGCCCCGGGCTCGGCGGCGTAGGTCGGGGCGCGGTCGCCGAGGTGGCGCACCTCGGGGCGCTCGCGCGGGTCCGGCGACGGCGGTTCGGCCGGGGCGGCGGGAGCGGCGGGGGCCGTCGGGGTGGCGGCCGCGGGCGGTACGGGCACCACGACCGTCTCGGCTTCGGGCCGGGTAGCGGGGGCCTCGGGGGCGGCGGCGGACGCCGGCGGCTGCGGCCCCCAGCTCCACACGGGCAGTTCGGCGGGGGCGGCGGGCGGCTCGGGCTCCTCCGCGGGCGGCGCAGGCGGAACCGCCACGTCCCCCAGGGCGTACCACGTCGGCCCGCCCTCGCGCGGGTCGCGCGGCGGCGGCAGCAGCGGCCCGGGCGGCGGGAGCGGAGACGGCGGGGGCGGGGGCGGCGGTACGGCCTCCTGCCGGGGCCCCGGCACCACGGACCCGGCGTGCCGGCGGTCCGCGGCCCCCGTTCCGGCCGCCGGCAGCGCTCCCGCTCCGGGCACCGCTCCGGGCACCGTTCGGGCTCCCGCTCCGGACGCCGCCCCGGTCGCCGCCCCGGTCGCCGCTGCGGCGTCCGTTCCGGCCTCCGCGGAGTCCGGCGCGGGTGCGGGCCCCGGACCGGCCGCCGGGTCCGTCACCAGCACCGCCGCCGAGCGGAAGCGGTGGTCCAGGGTGTCGGTGTCGCCAGGATCCCCGGCGGCGGCTTCCGCCCCCGGGTCCGGGTCCTCGTAGAGCTTCTGCCACCAGTCGTCCGCGCCCGCGCCCTGCTGACTCATGCCCCTATTGTCGGCCTCCGGCCGGGGCGGAAAACGCCGAATGCACGAAAAGGGCCCACCGGACCGCCGTCCGGTGGACCCTTCCCGCTCCAGTCGTACGACCTAACGGATGTCGTACGCCCGCGCTACCGTCTGGGTGACGGAAGCGCCGTTCGTGTCGGTCAGCTCGACCTTGAGCGTGACCGGCTTTCCGGAGGCGCCGGCGTGGTCGACGGTCGCGGTCCACTTGCCGCCGCGCTCGCTCACCTCGGCCTCGGTCCAGTTCTCGCCGTCGTAGGAGTACGACAGCTTCGCGGACTTCAGCGCGCCGGGCGCGTAGCCCGCGTGCCCGGTGGCGCTCAGGCCGATGCTCTGGCCGTCGGCAGCCGCCACCGTCTTCATGCCGTCCAGGGGGGCCGCGTACCGCGGGAAGAGGATCGGCAGGCCCTGGGAGTACGCCGACGCGTCGAGCTTCGAGGTGAAGCCCCAGGTGGTCCGGACCGCGGTGGACCGCTGCCAGACGCGCGACGGCGGGCCGATCTTCTCGATGGACTGGGTCAGTTCGTACCGGCTTTCCTCGGCCGGGACCTCGAAGACCCCGAACGGGTACCAACTGTCCCCGATGACCTCGCCGTTCCGCTTGAGCTGGAGCCCGCCGATGTCACCGAAGGAGCCGGGTTGCGCGTAGTGGCCCGAGTCGCCCCACATGGCGGGGGCGAAGCCGATCAGGCCGCCCTGCCGCTCGGCCGCCAGGGCCTCCTTGCCGGTGCGGTCGCGCGGGGCGACCGGCCCGGTCACGCCGTCGTACCAACTTGCCTTGCTCTTCTGGCCCTTGGTGTAGGTGTGCTGCTCCCCGGTCATGAACTCGCCCCAGGGGAAGCTGCTGGAGAGGATCTGGTCCCAGGCCGTGTCCCCGGCGGTGTAGTACTCGGTCCGCCTGCCGGGGGCCGCGACGGTCTCGATGCTGCCGAAGTAGACCGCGCTGCCGATGGGCCGGTAGGCGCCGGCCAGGTCGATGAAGTCCGCCGCCACGCCCATGGAGTTGTAGGTGGACTCCACCTGTCCGAGCTCGCGGTCGCGCACCTTGTAGGTGTGGTCGCCCTGCACCTGCCCGGTCTCCGGGAAGGCGAGGGAGTAGACGTACGGGCTCTTCGCCGTGCCCTTCCAGGACAGCGAGACCTTGCCCGCCGCCAGCCTGTCCAGCAGGGCCTTGCCCTCGGCCGCCTCGACGGCCAGCGCGGGCAGCACGCTCGCGAAGCCGGTGGAGGGGACCCAGCGGCCCGGGGTCTCGCGGTAGGCGAGCACCGCCTTGGCGCCGGCCTCCCTGGCGTTCTGCGCCACCTCGTAGAGCGACCCGTCCGCGGCCTTGACCAGGGCGACCGCTCCCCCGGCGCCGGCCGCGGCCAGTTCCTCGGGGGTGCCCGCGCCGGCGTCGACCAGGGGCGCGGTGCCGGTTCCGTCGAGGTTCTCGCTGCCGGTGGTCGCGGTGATCGGGTGCAGGACCGGGCCCCCGACGGCCTTCAGCTCGGTGAGCACCGGTGCCGCGGCCCGCCAGTAGCTGCCGAACTCGAACTCGCCTTCCTTGGCGCGGCCTTCGACCGAGGCGTAGTAGCCGCGGATGGTCCGGCCGCCCATGGCGGTCCCGGCGTGCAGCCACACGCCGTCCCAGCTGCGGGCGAAGCCGAGGGTGGTGTTGCGGGCCTCCAGCGGCTTGTCGCCCTCGATGCCCAGGCGCCCCGCCCTGCGGGCGTCCAGCACGATCACGGTGTCCTTCTTCACCTCCACCTGCGGTCGGCCCAGGTAGGTGATCGAGTCGAACATCGGGTGGTCGCCGGTCTCACCGGCGTCCGGGGTGCCGACGAAGGCGGAGAGGAAGTACGAGCCCGGGCGCACCCGGTAGACCTGGTCCGCGGCGCCGTCGTTGAAGCGGCGCTCGCCGCTGGCGTCGTCGGTGCCGATGACGTCCAGGGACGAGGGTCCGGCGGCCGGCCGGCCCGCGCGGTCGACGAGCTTGACCCGCAGGGTGACCGTCTCCGGCTCCACGTAGAGGGAGAAGGGGGTGGAAACGCGCACGCCGTTCGCCGTCGCGACGACGCGGCCGGTGACGTCCCCGTACTGGGAGCGCTCCAGCTTCGCGGACGGGTCGAGGGCGAGCGGCACCCTGACGGTGGCGCCGGCCGGGACGGTGACCGTCCGCCTGTCGAGCCGGGCGACCTGGCCGCGGACGGCCGAGCCGTCGTTGCCGGTGACCTTCTCCACGGAGAGGTTCAGCGTGACCGGCGCCTTGCCCGTGTTGGTGTACGGGACCTCGACGCTCGTGCGGTCGCTGCGGTCCTGCGGCCAGTTGTACGTGCCGCCCTGCACGGCGGGGGCGCCGGTGACCGTGGCGTCGAGCGCGGCCTTGACGTCGAGGCGGCCGCCGCCGGTCTCCCGTACGTCACCGGGGACGGCGGTGTTCGCCGAGCCGACCAGGGCGGCCTTGACCTGCTGCCCGGTCCAGTCGGGGTGGCGCTGCTTGAGGACGGCGGCGGCGCCCGCGACGTGCGGGGTGGCCATCGAGGTGCCGGACATGCCCTGGTAGGCGTACACCCCGCGGCCGCCCATGGCGGCGGCCGAGATGCCGACGCCGGGGGCGGCGATCTCGGGCTTGAGGGTGTGCTGGAGGCCGGCCGGGCCCCGGCTTGAGAAGACGGCCGTGGTGTCGTCCCGGTCAACGGCGCCCACGGTCAGCGCGCTGGGCGCGCAGCCGGGCGAGGAGACCGTGTTGTTGCCGGGGCCGGAGTTGCCCGCGGCGATGACGAACAGCGGGCCCTGTTGGGACAGCTTCTCGGCGGCCGCGGCGAGCGGGTCGTCGCAGGCGGTCTGGGACGGGTCTCCCAGGCTCATCGAGACCACGTCGGCCTTGGACTCGACGGCCCACTCCATGCCCGCGATGATCCACGAGTCCAGGCCGTAGCCCTGGTCGTTCAGGACCTTGCCGCTGAGCAGCTCGGCGCCGGGGGCGACGCCCTTCCTGGCGCCGCCGCTCTCCGCGCCGGAGCCGCCGACGGTGGAGATGGTGTGGGTGCCGTGGCCCTGCCGGTCGGCGTCGGTGTCGGAGTCGGTGAAGTTCTTCGACCCGGCGACCCGGCCCTTGAGGTCGGGGTGTTCGAGGTCGGTGCCGGTGTCCAGGACGGCGACCTTGGTGCCCTTGCCGTCGTATCCGGCGGCCCAGGCGGCAGTGGCGTTGACCTGCTTGGTGGACCGCTCCAGGTTCGCCCGCACCTTGCCGTCCAGCCACAGCTTCTTCAGCCCGCCGGGCGCGGCGGAGCGGGAGCGGGCGTCCACGGCGGCGCCGGTGACCTCGGCCCAGAACTCGGCGGCGTGCTGCTTGTCGGCGGCGAGCGCGACACCGCCGATGGAGCCGAGGACGAGGGAGCGCTCGGCGCCGCGGGGCGCGGGCGGGGTGCTGCGCGCGAGGTTCACCGAGCCGTCGTAGACCGCGATGAGCGGGAGCTTCTTGGCGTGCGCGTCGTCGTAGCCCTGCCGAATCAGGCCGGTGACGTTGAAGAGTTCCTCGTCCACCTTGCCGGCGGCGAGGGCCTTGGCCGCGCTCTGCGGGTAGACGTAGAGGTCCTTGCCCGACTGGCGGGTCTGCACCAGCGGCTGCGAGCCGTCCTCGCGGGGCATCGCCGTGGCGGCGGTGCGTCCCGCGGCGTCGGTGGAGACCAGGATCCGGTCACCGGTGACCAGCGTCACGGTGACGGGCGCGGAGGGCTGCTTTCCGGCCGCCTCGCTGCCCACGACCGGTCTTCCGTCCGGCGCTCCGTCGCGCGGCTGTGCCGCGGACGGGCCGATGGCGGTGACGGCCAGGACGGCCGAGACGGCCGCTCCCAACGCCGTACGCGATATCGGACGCATCGCTCTCCCCAGGTGAATTCCGGCCAACTACTGCATTGCACGGCAAAGGCGCCGCGTAAATGGCTTCTGGCCAGCGGATGTTGGTGCTGCGGTGGCGTCACCTTGGCAGAGAGCCGGGGGGTGCGGCGATGATGTCGGCGGCGGGTTTGCGCCGTGGCCGCTTCCCGCCAGGCACGGTCGAAAGGTGGGGTGGACGGATGCTGGGTGCGATAGGCCTCGACGAGGGCCAGGAGTCGGCGTACCGCGCGCTGGTGGCACTGGGGGCGGCGGAGGTGCCCGACCTCGCGCACCGGCTGGCCCTGCCGGTGCCGCAGACGGAACGGGCCCTGCGGCACCTGGAGCGGCACGGGCTCGCGGCGCAGTCCTCGGCCCGGCCGGGCCGCTGGGTGGCGGCCCCGCCCGCGGTGGCGCTGGGCGCGCTCCTGACCCAGCAGCGGCACGAGCTGGAGCAGGCCGAACTGGCGGCGGTGCTCCTGGCGGAGGAGTACCGGGCGGAGGCGGCCGAGCCGGCCGTGCACGACCTGGTGGAGGTCGTGACGGGCGCGAGCGCGGTGGCGCACCGCTTCCACCAGCTCCAGCTCGGCGCGGTGGAGGAGGTGTGCGCGCTGGTCAGCGGCCGGCCGCAGGTGGTCACGGGTACGGACAACGAGGCGGAGGACCGGGCCGCCGTACGGGGCGTCGCGTACCGGGTGGTCATCGAGCGCGAGGTGCTGACGACGCCCAACGGGATCCGGGAGGCTTCCACGGCGCTCGCCCGGGGGGAGCGGATCAGGGTGACGGGCCAGGTGCCGACGAAGCTGGTGATCGCGGACCGGACGCTGGCGATGGTGCCGCTGACCGCGCGGGGCGCGGAGCCGGCGGCGCTGGTGGTGCACGCGTCGGGGCTGCTGGAATCGCTGATGGGCCTGTTCGAGGCGGTGTGGCGGGAGGCGCTGCCGCTGCGGCTGGGTTCCACGGGCCACGCGGAGGAGGGCGACGGCGGCCCCGACGAGACGGACCTGGAGGTCCTGTCCCTGCTCCTGGCGGGGATGACGGACGCGAGCGTGGCGAAGCACCTGGAGCTGGGGCTGCGGACAGTACAGCGGCGGGTCAAGGGCCTGATGGAGCTCTCCGGGGTGACGACGCGGCTCCAGTTGGGCTGGCACGCGTACGAGAAGGGCTGGGTGGCCCGGTAGCCCCTGGTCGGGCAGGCTGGGCAGATGGGTCTGCCTCAGCTGCTCCTGGTGGGGCTGGTGCTGCTGCTCGGGGTGCTCGGGGTCCTCGTCCCGGGTGTGCCGGGGACCTGGCTGGTCTGGGCGGGGCTCATGTGGTGGGCGCTGCACGAGCGGTCGGGGGTGGCGTGGATCCTGCTGGTCTCGGCGACGGCCCTGCTGCTGGTGGTCCAGGTGGTTAAGTGGCAACTCCCGCCGAGGCGGCTGCGCGGCGTCGGCGTCACCCCCCGGATGGCGGCGTACGCGGGTGCGGGCGCGGTCCTGGGCTTCGTGCTGGTGCCGGTCGTGGGGGCCGTGCCGGGCTTCGTCGGCGGCATCTACCTGTGCGAGCGCCTGCGCCTCGGCACGCACGGCGAGGCGCGGGCCTCGGTCCGCACGGTGATGCGGGCGGTGGGCACGAGCGTGCTGGTGGAGCTGTTCGCGTGCCTGCTGGTGGTCGGGGCGTGGGTGGGCGCGGTGGTGTGGTCCTAGGCGACCGTCCCAGGCGACCACCCTGGGAGACCGGGCCAGGAGACCGTCCTAGGCGATCGGCCTAGGGCCTGCGCCCGATGCGGGAGCCCGGGGCGCCTGCGAGGGTGGGCGGCATGACGGACTTCAAGGGGTTCAGCGAGACGGAGCTGGCGTACCTGCGCTCCCAGCACCTGGGGCGGCTGGCGACGGTGGACGCGGCCGGGCAGCCGCAGGCGAACCCGGTGGGGTTCTTCCCGCAGGACGACGGGACGGTCCTGGTGGGCGGGATGGCGATGGGCACGACGAAGAAGTGGCGCAACCTGGCCGCGAACCCGCGGCTGTCACTGGTCGTGGACGACCTGGTCAGCACCCGCCCGTGGCGGGTGCGCGGGATCGAGATCCGCGGACACGCCACGCTGGAGGTCGGCCCGCACGCCCTGGGCCCGCACTTCAGCCCGGAGGTCATCCGCATCCACCCCGACCGCGTCCTGTCCTGGGGCCTCGACACCTGATCCTCCGGGTGTACGGAGCCGGTCGCGCCCGTGAGGACGGGGCCCTCGCGCCCGTGAGGACGGTGCCCGTGCGGGCCCCGTCCTCGGGAAAGGCGGTGTCCGGGGCGCCCGCCGGGGCGGCCGGAGCCGCGCCGGCGGGCGCCCGGGACGGGTCAGGCGCGGCCGTTGCGCTTGGCCGCGTAGTTCGCGCGGCCCTCCGCCGACTTCATGCGCCAGTCCCGGGCGATCTCCGCGCGCAGCCGCGCGTCCGTCTTCGCGACGATCCGCTGGTTCTCCCGGAGCAGCTTGCGGTAGCTCTCCAGCCGCCGTTCGGGCAGTTCGCCCGATTCCAGGGCCGCCAGCACCGCGCAGCCCGGCTCCGCCTCGTGCGCGCAGTCGTGGAAGCGGCACCGCTCCGCGAGGTCCTCGATCTCCGAGAAGACCTGCCCGACGCCCGCCTCCGCGTCGTAGAGCCCGACGCCGCGCAGCCCGGGGGTGTCGATCAGGACGCCGCCGCCCGGCAGGACCAGGAGGTTGCGGGTCGTCGTGGTGTGACGGCCCTTGCCGTCGACCTCACGCGTCTCCTGGACCTCCATCACATCGTCCCCGAGCAGTGCGTTGGCCAGCGTGGACTTGCCCGCGCCGGAGATGCCGAGGAGCACGCTCGTACCGCCCGAGACGACCGCGGCGAGCACGTCCGTGCCCTCCCCGGTGTGCGAGGAGACGGTGAGCACCTGGACGCCCGGCGCGGCCGCCTCGACGTCCTGGACCAGGTGTCCGAGGGTGACCGGGTCCGGGACGAGGTCCGCCTTGGTCAGGACGACCAGCGGCTGCGCCCCCGATTCCCAGGCGAGCGCGAGGAACCGCTCGATACGGCCGAGGTCCAGTTCCACGGCGAGCGACACCGCGATGATCGCGTGGTCGACGTTCGCGGCGAGGATCTGCCCCTCGGACCGCTGGGAGGAGGTGGACCGCACGAAGGCGGTCCGGCGCGGCAGGTACACCTTCACGTAGCGCGGATTGCCGTGCGCCTCCACCACCGCCCAGTCCCCGGTGCAGATGACCCGGAGCGGGTCGTGGGGGGTGACGAAGGCGGTGTCGGCGCGGACGATGCCGTCCGCCGTCATGACGTCGCACTGGCCGCGGTCGACCCGTACCACCCGGCCGGGCACGAGGCCCTGCTCGGTGTACGGGGTGAACTCGGCCTCCCAGGCGTCGTCCCAGCCGAAGGGGGCCAGAGCGTGCGAGAGGGAAGCCTGCGGGAAAGAAGAGAAAGACAAGGGAAACCCTTCACAGGGTGGCCCCGGCGGCGTGCGCTGCTACAGAGCGCGGGAGAAGAGAGAGGTCAGCCGGAGACCACGGAAGTGACATTGACGGTCTTCTGAGTGCGGGCAACGCCCTGCGCCATGACAGTCATCAATGAACTCACCTCCGGGTTCTACGACGTGCCGACCGATGTGCCGACATGCGGTCCCACGCCGTCCGGCGGGAACGACCACACGGTAACAAGCCCCGTCGGACGGATGCCACTTCTTTTTCCACGTCGTTTTCCACGTCCTTTTCCGGGGCCTTCCTTCCGCGTCCGATTCCTTCAAGACCTCCGGCCGCCCCCGCTCCTAACCTGGCGGCATGACTCCCCGACTCGACATGATCGGCCTGGTCGTCACCGACATGGCCGCCTCGCTCGCCTTCTACCGCCGCCTCGGGCTGGACGTCCCGGCCGAGGCCGACGCCCAGCCGCACGTCGAGGCCGTACTGCCGGGCGGGCTGCGGATCGGCTGGGACACGGAGGAGGTCATCCGCTCCTTCGACCCGTCCTGGACCCGGCCCGCCGGTGACGGCCGGGTGGGACTGGCCTTCCTGTGCGACTCCCCCGCCGCGGTGGACGCCCTGTACGCCGAGCTCACCGCCGCGGGCCACCCGGGCCACCTGAAGCCCTGGGACGCCTTCTGGGGCCAGCGCTACGCCGTCGTACTGGACCCGGACGGCAGCGGGGTCTCGCTGTTCGCCGCGCTCGCCGCCGCGTAGGCCGCCGGCGTGGTGCCGGCCAGCGCCCGCACCTCACGGGTGTAGTGGGCCTGGTCGGCGTACCCGGCGCGGTGCGCGACCTCCGCCGGGGGCAGCCCGCGGCGGGCCAGGGCCAGCGCCCGCTGGAGCCGCAGCACCCGCCCCAGGGTCCGCGGGCCGTACCCGAACGCGTCGAGCGAGCGCCGGTGCAGCTGGCGTTCCCCGAGGCCGACCGCCGCGGCGACGGCGGCGACCGCCTCCCCCGCGCCGAGCCTGGCCGCCACCTCCGCGGCCAGCGGGTCGGGCGGTCCGCTCAGCGCGGTGCGGGCGCGGGCCAGCTCCTCCAGTCCCGCGCGGGGGTCCCCGTACGAGGCGATCCGCTCGGCGCGGCGCCGTACCTCGGGGCCGGGCCACAGGTCGGCCAGCTCCACCCGCCGGTCGCGCAGTTCCCGGGCCGGTACGCCGAGCAGCGCGGGCGCGGTCCCGGGGGCGAGGCGGAGCCCGGCGAAGGCGGAGCCGGGCACCTCCCCGGCGGGGTGCGGCCCGGTGTCGGGTCCGGCGACCAGCAGCCGCCCGTCCGCCCAGAGCAGGTCCATGCACCCGTCGGGCAGCACCACGCCGCCCGCGCCGCCGGCGCGCCACAGCACGGCCCCGGGGACCAGGCGCGAGCGGTGTTCCTCGTACACGGACCTCACGTTACGCGGCGGGCTCAGTGCTTGCGCAGGCGCGAGTGGTAGTCCTCGGGCGGCAGGAAGTTCGACCAGCGTTCGGGGAACTCCGACGGCATGCCGCCGTCCTCGTCGTCCTCCGACTCGCCCTCGGCCAGGGCCCGCCAGGCGGCGGCCCGGGCGACGAGCTGGGCGGCCTCGGCCTCGCGGGCGCGCTCGTTGGCCTCGCGCGCCGCGGCCGTGGCGACCGAGGGCCAGACCCGGTCGATCGCGGCGTTGACGGCGGCGCCGACGAGGACCGCGAAGGCCGAGATGCCGATCCACAGCAGGACGGCCACCGGCGCCGCGAGGGAGCCGTAGATCGTCGGCCCCTCGACGGTGTTGGTGAGGTAGATCCGCAGCAGGAACGAGCCGAGCACCCACATGGCGAGGGCCACGAGCGCGCCGGGCACGTCCTCGATCCACGGCGAGCGCACGGGGACGGAGACGTGGTAGAGCGTCGTCAGGAAGACGATGGACAGCAGGGTGACGGTCGGCCAGTAGAGCACCGCGATCACGCTGGTGCCCCAGGGCACCAGGCGGACGACGGCGTCCGGCCCCACCACCATCAGCGGCAGCACGACGGCGCCGATCACCAGCGCGACCACGTAGAGGACGAAGGCCAGCAGCCGGGTCTTGACGATGCCGCGCTGGCCGTCGAGCCCGTACATCACGGTGATGGTGTCGATGAAGACGTTCACCGCGCGGGAGCCCGACCACAGGGCGAAGGCGAAGCCGAGCGAGATGAGGTCGGGCCGCCCGCGCCCCGTCACGTCGTCGAGCATCGGCTTGGCGATGTCGTTGACGCCCCGGTCGGACAGCACCGTGCCGACCGCCCCGAGGATGTTCTCCTCGATGCTGGCCACCGTCGTCTTGCCCGTCCAGCCGTCCACGTAGCCCAGGAGGCCGAGCAGGCCGAGGAAGAGCGGGGGCAGTGAGAGGAGCGTGAAGAAGGCCGCCTCGGCGGCGAGCCCGAGGATCCGGTACTCGATGCACGAATTGACGGTGTCCTTCAGCAGCAGCCAGCCCATCTTCCGCTTCGAGACGTTGCGGTAGAGGGCTCGGGCCCGATGGAGCCGTCCTGGGATCCGCTCGGGTGTTTCTTTTGCTGGCTGCACGTCCTTACGGTATCGGCATGGCAGCCACCACCCACACAGTCACCAACCAGGCCCCACCCCTTGTGGGCTACGACGTCTACGCAGGCGACCGTGCCCTCAGCGAGGGCGTGGAGCGGCATCTCGCGGGCGCGGACCCCGAACTCCTCGGCGGGGTAAGGCAAGAGCTCACCGACCTCGGGCGGGCCGCGGGTTCCGCGCAGGCCCAGCTCTGGGGTGCGCAGGCGAACGAGAATCCGCCCAAGCTGCGGACGCACGACCGTTACGGCAACCGGATCGACGAGGTGGAGTTCCACCCGGCCTGGCACCGGCTGCTGGGGCACGCCGTGTCGGCGGGGCTGACCGATGCGTGGGGGCGGCCGGCCGGTCATCTGCGCCGCGCGGCCGGGTTCTTCGTGTGGTCGCAGGCGGAGGCGGGGCACGGCTGCCCGGTCTCGATGACGCACGCGGCGGTGCCCACCCTGCGGACCGATCCGGAGCTGGCCGCCGAATGGGAGCCGCGGCTGACCTCGCACGTGTACGAGGAGGGCCTGCGGCCGGCCGGGCAGAAGGCCGGGGTGCTGTTCGGCATGGGGATGACGGAGAAGCAGGGGGGCAGCGACGTACGGGCGAACACGACGGCGGCCGTGCCGCTGGACGCTCCGGGCGAGTACCTGCTGACGGGTCACAAGTGGTTCTGCTCGGCGCCGATGTCGGACGGGTTCCTGGTGCTGGCGCAGGTGGCGCGGGGCGGGAAGGACAACCTGACGTGCTTCCTGGTGCCGCGGGTGCTGCCGGACGGGACGCGGAACGTGTTCGCGATCCAGCGGCTGAAGGACAAGCTGGGCAACAAGTCGAACGCTTCGAGTGAGGTGGAGTTCGACGGGACGTGGGCGCGGCGGGTGGGCGAGGAGGGCCGCGGGGTGCGGACCATCATCGAGATGGTCGCGGCGACCCGGCTGGACTGTGTGATCGGTTCGGCCTCGCTGATGCGGCAGGCGCTGACACAGGCCGTGCACCACGCGGAGCACCGCTCTGCTTTCGGAGCACCGCTCATCAACCAGCCGCTGATGCGCAACGTGCTGGCCGACCTCGCCCTGGAGTCCGAGGCCGCCACCACGCTGACGCTGCGCCTGGCGGCCGCGTACGACGCCGGGACCGAGCAGGAGAAGGCCTTCCTGCGGCTCGCGGTGCCCGCCGCGAAGTACTGGGTGACCAAGCGCTGTACGCCGATGGTCGCGGAGGCCCTGGAGTGTCTGGGCGGCAACGGCTACGTAGAGGAGTCCGGCCTGCCCAGACTGCTGCGCGAATCCCCGCTGAACTCCATCTGGGAGGGTTCGGGCAACGTCCAGGCCCTGGACGTACTGCGCGCCCTCCAGCGGGAGCCGCAGGCGCTGAACGCGTTCCTCCAGGAGGTCGGGCTGGCCCGGGGCGCCGACCACCGGCTGGATTCGGCCATCAAGAACCTGCTGACCGAGCTCGCCGACCTGGACGGCATCGAGGCGCGGGCCCGCCGGGTCGTGGAGCGCATGGCGCTGGTCCTGCAGGGCTCGCTGCTGGTGCGCTGGGCCCCGCCCGAGGTGGCGGACGCGTTCTGCGCCTCCCGGCTGGGCGGCGACTGGGGCGCGGCCTTCGGCACGCTGCCGCACAGCCTCGACCTGGGGGCGGTGGTGGAACGGGCTCGGATCACGGGCTAGCGGAAGTCCCCAAACCCCCGCGAGCCGGGATCCGGACCCGTTGACCTGGAGCAGGGGTGGCGCCGCGCCGACTCGGCACCACCCCTGATCCGAGAAGCCCCGAGGAGGAGCTGTCACGCCGCTCAGCGACGTCCGGACAGTTTCGGTCGACCGACCGGGACTTGGCGAGAGTTGCATACCGTTGCAACCTTTGAGTCGGAACCACCCGCCGTTCGTGCCGGGGAAGCGGCACGAACGGATCGCCCGGGCGGCATCCGTCGGCATCCGTCGGCATCCGTCGGCAGGGGCTCTGTTCCTCACGGGGAGGTTCCGGTGGCCAACACCGCACACAGCGCGGTCGATGTGGCGCGCATCTCGGCCATGGACGCGCGGGAGGCCGCGCGTCTGCTCAAGGGAGTACGGGCGGCCGCGCTGGCGGGCTGCCGGCCGCCGGCGGCCCCACGGCCGGAGATCGCCGAGTCCTGGCGCCGCATGCTGGCCGGCGGGGTGCACCCGGACCGTGACCAGCGCTCCCGGATGCTGTCCGCCGCCGAGACCGAGGAGCGGCGCCAGACCTCGCCGCTGCGCGAGCTCCTGCCGGTGCTGCGCGAGGGGCTGCTGCCCGAGCTGGACGAGGCCCTGCACATCATGGTCGTCGCCGACGCGGACGGCCGGCTGCTGTGGCGGGAGGGGCACAGCTCGATCCTGCGCAAGGCGGACCGGCTCGGCTTCGCGGTGGGCGCCGACTGGGACGAGGCCGTGGTCGGCACGAACGGGGTGGGCACCGCCCTGGTGACCCGGCGGCCGGTCCAGGTGTTCTCGGCGGAGCACTTCGTCTCCAGCCACCATGACTGGACCTGCGCGGGGGCTCCCGTACGGGACCCCAGGGACGGGCAGCTGCTGGGCGTGATCGACGTCAGCGGGCCGCTGGCGACCATGCACCCGGCGACGCTGGCGTGGGTGAGCTCGGTGGCCCGGCTCGCCGAGCGGGAGCTGCGGGTGCGGCACCTGGAGTCGCTGGAGCGGCTGCGGTGCGTGGCGGCCCCGCTGCTGGCCCGGTTCCCGGGGCGGGCCATGGCGGTGGACCCGAACGGCTGGACCGCGGCCGTGACGGGGCTGGCGCCCGCGGACCGGATCCCGCTGCCGAAGTCCTTCGGGCCGGGCCGGGTGTGGGTGCCGCAGCTCGGTGACTGCCTGGTGGAGCCCCTGCCGGGCGGCTGGCTGCTGAGCGTGACGGAGGAGCGGCGGGACGCGGCGGCCGCGCGGGTGGTGCTCGACCTCAGCCGGGCCGGGTCCTGCTCGGCGACGGTGTACGGGGCGGCCGGGAGCTGGTCGCAGGAGCTGAGCCCACGCCATGCCGAGCTGCTGTTCCTGCTGGCGGAGTCGCCGCGGGGGCGTTCGGCGGCGGAGCTCTCGGCGGAGCTGTTCGGCGACCCGACGCGCACGGTGACGGTGCGCGCGGAGCTGTCGCGGGTGCGCCGCCACCTGTCCGGGGTGCTGACGCACCGGCCGTACCGCTTCGCGGAGGACGTGGAGGTGGAGCTGATCCGCCCCGAGGACCCCGCAGCCCTGCTGCCGCACTCCACGGCGCCCGCGGTGATCAGGGCCCGCCTGGGCCGGACGGGGCCGGGCATGATTCGCTGAGCACCATGAGCACCATCACTCTCACCACCTGGTCCCTGGAAATGACCTCGCCGCAGGACCTGGTCCCGGCGGCCGTTCCCGGCCCGGAGATCACCATCGCCCGGGCGGCGGTCCCCTCGCCCGAGTTCAGCCGCTTCCTCTACGCCTCGGTGGGCGGCGACATCCACTGGACGGACCGGCTGTCCCTGACCCGGGCGCAGTGGGTGAAGCAGCTGGGGCGGCCCGGCGTGGAGACGTGGGTGGCATACGACCGGGGCACGCCGGCCGGGTACGTGGAATTCGACCCGCAGCCGGACGGTGTGGTGGAGATCATGTACTTCGGCCTGCTGCCGGACTTCCGGGGGCGCCGGATCGGCGGGCACCTGCTGTCGGTGGGCATCGCCCGGGCCTGGTCCCTCGCCGAGCGCTGGCCCGCGCTGGAGCCGACCCGGCGGGTCTGGCTCCACACATGCAGCCAGGACGGCCCGACGGCGATGGACAACTACCTGCGCCGCGGCTTCAAGCTGTTCCGTACCGAGACGGAAACCAAGGAGGACGCTCCCACCCCCGGCCCCTGGCCCGGCGCGTAGCCCGTCCGGGGAGGTATCCGGGAACTCGGCACGCGGCCCGCGCGGCGGCGGAAAACGGCTCCCCCGCAGGGGTGACGGGGGCGGACCAAGGGTGACCCCCGTCACCCCATCCCATGATCCGAGACGACATCGTCCGCATCATGGACAGTAGTGGACTCCTCCAATCGCCCCATGACACGCTTCCGCCATGAACGGAGCTGGAATTGCCTTGGTGAGTCGGCGGCACGTCGACCTCGGCCGCATGTCCAGCGCCATCTGTCCGGCGCGCTGACGGAACCAGCCACCGCCGCACAGCGCCTCCACGCAGCCGTCGTGGACGCGCCACCACTCGCAAGTCCCCTGTAGGCCGAACACCGCCCTGAGCACCGGCACAACCGGAAAAAGCGGCGGCGATCAGCCACACCCGCTCCGCGCCCAGGGGTCACGCCGCCCTCCCCTGCCCCCGCCCCGAGCCGCCGAAGAAGGACGTACCGCCATGGCCGCCACCACCGAACCGACCGCAGCAGCCGCGCCCGCAGCCGCCGCCGCGCGCCGCAAGACCGGCCGTCACCGCGGTGAGGGCCAGTGGGCCGTCGGACACCACACGCCCCTCAACGGCAACGAGCAGTTCAAGAAGGACGACGACGGTCTCAACGTGCGGACACGCATTGAGACGATCTACTCCCAGCGCGGCTTCGACTCGATCGACCCCAACGACCTGCGCGGCCGCATGCGCTGGTGGGGCCTCTACACCCAGCGCAAGCCCGGGATCGACGGCGGCAAGACCGCGATCCTGGAGCCGGAGGAGCTGGACGACAAGTACTTCATGCTGCGCGTGCGCATCGACGGCGGCCGGCTGACCACCGAGCAGCTGCGCGTCATAGGCGAGATCTCCGAGGAGTTCGCGCGCGGCACCGCCGACCTCACCGACCGCCAGAACGTGCAGTACCACTGGATCCGGATCGAGGACGTCCCGGAGATCTGGCGCCGTCTGGAGGCCGTCGGCCTCTCCACCACCGAGGCCTGCGGTGACACGCCCCGCGTCATCCTCGGTTCGCCCGTGGCCGGCATCGCCCGGGACGAGATCATCGACGGCACGCCCGCCATCGATGAGATCTACCGCCGCATCGTGGGCAACAAGGACTTCTCGAACCTGCCCCGCAAGTTCAAGTCCGCCATCTCCGGTTCGCCGCTGCTCGACGTGGCGCACGAGATCAACGACATCGCCTTCGTCGGCGTGAACCACCCCGAGCACGGCCCCGGCTTCGACGTCTGGGTCGGCGGCGGTCTCTCCACCAACCCCAAGCTCGGCGTGCGCCTGGGCACCTGGGTCTCGCTCGACGAGGTCCCGGACGTCTACGAGGGCGTCATCTCGATCTTCCGCGACTACGGCTACCGCCGGCTGCGCACCCGCGCCCGCCTGAAGTTCCTCGTCGCCGACTGGGGCCCGGCCAAGTTCCGCCAGGTCCTGGAGGACGAGTACCTGAAGCGCAAGCTGACCGACGGCCCCGCGCCCGAGCAGCCCAGCGGCCAGTGGCGCGACCACGTCGGCGTCCACCAGCAGCAGGACGGCCGCTTCTACGTCGGCTTCGCGCCCCGCGTGGGCCGCGTCGACGGCGCCACCCTGACCAAGATCGCGGACGTGGCCGAGCAGCACGGCTCCGGCCGCCTGCGCACCACGGCCGAGCAGAAGATGGTCGTCCTCGACATCGAGGCGGACCGCGTCGACTCGGTCGTCGCGGCCCTGGAGGCGCTGGACCTGCGGGTCAACCCGTCCCCGTTCCGCCGCGGCACGATGGCCTGCACCGGCATCGAGTTCTGCAAGCTGGCCATCGTCGAGACGAAGGCGCGCGGCGCCTCGCTGATCGACGAGCTGGAGCGCCGCCTGCCGGACTTCGCCGAGCCGCTCACCATCAACATCAACGGCTGCCCGAACGCCTGCGCACGTATCCAGGTGGCGGACATCGGTCTCAAGGGCCAGCTGGTCCTGGACGACGACGGCAACCAGGTGGAGGGCTACCAGGTCCACCTGGGCGGCGCCCTCGGCCTGGAGGCCGGCTTCGGCCGCAAGGTCCGCGGCCTCAAGGTGACCTCGGCCGGTCTGCCCGACTACGTCGAGCGGGTCGTCAAGAGCTACGAGGAGCAGCGCGAGGACGGCGAGCGCTTCGCGGCGTGGGTCGCCCGCGCGGACGAGAAGAGCCTCTCGTGAGCGAGCGCGCCGCACCGTTCTACTGCCCGTACTGCGGCGACGAGGACCTGTTTCCCAACGAAACGGGTCACGGCGCGTGGGAATGCCGAGCCTGCAACCGAGCCTTCCAGCTGAAGTACCTCGGGCTGCTGGCCCGGGGCGTTCAGTCCAACACCGCTGGAGGGGACGAGATATGACGACTACTCAGGAAACCCGGGAAGAGGTTCACGGGAGCCGCGGGACGCGCGACCTCAAGGCACTGGCCGAGCAGGCGGGCCGGGACCTGGAGGACGCCTCCCCCCTGGAGATCCTCACCTGGGCCGCCGAGACCTTCGGCCGCAAGTTCGCCGTGACCTCCTCCATGGAGGACGCGGTCGTCGCCCACCTGGCCTCCCGCGCCTTCCCCGGCGTGGACGTGGTCTTCCTCGACACGGGCTACCACTTCGAGGAGACCATCGGCACCCGCGACGCGGTCGAGGCCGTGATGGACGTCAACGTCATCACGCTCACCCCGCGCCGGACGGTGGCCGAGCAGGACGCCGAGTACGGCCCCAAGCTGCACGACCGCGACCCCGACCTGTGCTGCGCACTGCGCAAGGTCAAGCCCCTGGAAGAGGGCCTGACCGCGTACGAGGCGTGGGCGACGGGGCTGCGCCGCGACGAGTCCCCGACCCGGGCGAACACCCCGGTGGTCGGCTGGGACGAGAAGCGGCAGAAGGTCAAGATCTCCCCGATCGCCCGCTGGACCCAGGACGACGTGGACGCCTACGTGCTGGAGCACGGGGTGCTCACCAACCCGCTGCTGATGGACGGTTACGCCTCCGTCGGATGCGCGCCCTGCACCCGCCGCGTCGCGGAGGGCGAGGACGCCCGGGCCGGCCGCTGGGCCGGGCGGGCCAAGACCGAGTGCGGACTGCACGGCTGATGACCGAACTCGACGAATCTACGGAGACACAGCAGATGAGCGTGAGCGACCAGGGCGCCACCGTGTGGCTGACCGGGCTGCCGAGCGCGGGCAAGACCACCATCGCCTACGCGCTGGCCGAGCGGCTGCGCGCCGAGGGCCACCGCGTGGAGGTCCTCGACGGCGACGAGATCCGCGAGTTCCTCTCGGCCGGCCTCGGTTTCAGCCGCGAGGACCGGCACACCAACGTGCAGCGGATCGGCTTCGTCGCCGAACTGCTGGCCAGCAACGGCGTCAAGGCCCTCGTGCCGGTGATCGCGCCGTTCGCGGACAGCCGCGAGGCCGTCCGCAAGCGGCACGCCGCCGAGGGCACCTCGTACCTGGAGGTCCACGTGGCCACCCCGGTCGAGGTCTGCTCGGAGCGTGACGTGAAGGGCCTGTACGCCAAGCAGGCGGCGGGCGAGATCTCCGGTCTGACCGGGGTCGACGACCCGTACGAGGCGCCGGACGCCCCGGACCTCCGTATCGAGTCGCACACGCAGTCCGTGCAGGAGTCGGCCTCGGCCCTCCACGCACTGCTCACCGAGAGGGGCCTGGCATGACGACCACCGTCGCCCACCTGCACGACGAGACCGACGCGCCGTACGCGCTGTCGCACCTCGACGCCCTCGAATCCGAGGCGGTGCACATCTTCCGTGAGGTGGCGGGCGAGTTCGAGAAGCCGGTGATCCTGTTCTCCGGCGGCAAGGACTCCATCGTCATGCTGCACCTGGCGCTCAAGGCCTTCGCGCCCGCGCCGGTCCCCTTCACGCTCCTGCACGTCGACACCGGGCACAACTTCCCCGAGGTCCTGGAGTACCGCGACCGCACCGTCGAGAAGCACGGCCTGCGCCTGCACATCGCGTCCGTCCAGGACTACATCGACGCCGGCAAGCTGCGCGAACGCCCCGACGGCACCCGCAACCCCCTCCAGACCGTCCCCCTCACCGAGGCGATCCAGCAGCTGAAGTTCGACGCCGTCTTCGGCGGCGGCCGCCGCGACGAGGAGAAGGCCCGCGCCAAGGAACGCGTCTTCTCCCTGCGCGACGAGTTCTCCCAGTGGGACCCCCGCCGCCAGCGCCCCGAACTGTGGCAGCTCTACAACGGCCGCCACGCCCCCGGCGAGCACGTCCGCGTCTTCCCCCTCTCCAACTGGACCGAGCTCGACGTCTGGCAGTACATCGCCCGCGAAGGCATCGAACTGCCCGAGATCTACTTCGCCCACGAGCGCGAGGTCTTCCAGCGCAACGGCATGTGGCTCACCGCCGGCGAATGGGGCGGCCCGAAGGAGAACGAGACGCCCGAGACGCGTCTCATCCGCTACCGCACCGTCGGCGACATGTCCTGCACCGGCGCCGTCGACTCCGACGCCGCCACGCTGGACGCCGTGATCGCCGAGATCGCCGTCTCCCGGCTCACCGAGCGGGGCGCGACCCGCGCCGACGACAAGATGTCCGAGGCCGCGATGGAAGACCGCAAGCGCGAAGGGTACTTCTAGAAATGACCAGCACCACTGAGCAGTTCGCCGATCTTTCGGCGACCACCCTGCTGCGCTTCGCGACCGCCGGTTCCGTCGACGACGGCAAGTCCACCCTGGTCGGGCGGCTGCTGCACGACTCCAAGTCGGTCCTGACCGACCAGATGGAGGCCGTCGAGGCGGTTTCCCAGGCCCGTGGCCAGGAGGCCCCCGACCTCGCGCTGCTCACCGACGGCCTGCGGGCCGAGCGCGAGCAGGGCATCACCATCGACGTCGCCTACCGCTACTTCGCCACCGCGCGCCGCCGCTTCATCCTCGCCGACACCCCCGGGCACGTGCAGTACACCCGCAACATGGTCACCGGGGCCTCCACCGCCGACCTGGCCGTGGTGCTCGTCGACGCCCGCAACGGCGTGATCGAGCAGACCCGCCGGCACGCGGCCGTCGCCGCGCTGCTGCGGGTCCCGCACGTGGTCCTGGCCGTGAACAAGATGGACCTGGTGGGCTACGAGGAGTCCGTCTTCGCGGCCATCGCCGAGGAGTTCACCGCGTACGCCTCCGACCTCGGCGTCCCGGAGATCACCGCGATCCCGATCTCGGCCCTCGCCGGGGACAACGTGGTGGACCCGTCCGCGAACATGGACTGGTACGGCGGCCCGACGGTGCTGGAGCACCTGGAGACCGTCCCGGTCAGCCACGACCTCACGGCCTGCCCGGCGCGTTTCCCGGTGCAGTACGTGATCCGGCCGCAGACCGCCGAACACCCCGACTACCGAGGCTACGCGGGCCAGATCGCCTCGGGCGTGCTGCGCGTCGGCGAGGCCGTGACCGTCCTGCCGTCGGGGCGCACCTCGGTCATCGAGGGCATCGACGCACTGGGTGAGTCCGTGGACATCGCGTGGGCCCCGCAGTCGGTGACGGTGCGGCTGAAGGACGACATCGACATCTCGCGCGGCGACCTGATCGCGCCGACCGCGAGTGCCCCGGCCACCACGCAGGACGTCGAGGCGACGGTCTGCCACGTCGCGGACCAGCCGCTGGCCGTCGGCGCCCGGGTGCTGATCAAGCACACGACGCGCACGGTCAAGGCCATCGTCAAGGAGATCCCCTCGCGGCTGACCCTGGACGACCTCTCCCAGCACCCGAACCCGGGTCAGCTCGTGGCCAACGACATCGGCCGCGTGGTCGTCCGTACCGCCGAGCCGCTGGCGCTCGACGCGTACGCCGACTCGCGCCGTACCGGATCGTTCCTGCTGATCGACCCGGCTGACGGAACCACCCTGGCGGCGGGCATGGCGGGCGAGTCCTTCGCCTCCAAGGCCGAGACCACCGTCCAGGCCGACGAGGAAGGCTGGGACTTCTAGATCATGGTTTCCGACATCTACTCCACCTTCGCCAAGGAGGGCGGCCGCGTGGGCAGCGGCGTCCTCGGCAGCGGCCAGGGAGGGGTGGCGCGATGTGCGCGATGACCGAATTGCCGACGGCATCCCGCAGTCGCGCCCACGACCTCCACCTGCACCGACGAAGACCTGCGTCGTAACCACACGGCGCTTCGAGAGGAAGCCTCCCGTGCCTGCCACCGGTATCTCCGCCCGTAAGACCCTGCGCCGCGGCGTTGTCGCCGCCGCCGCCCTGCCGCTCCTGATCGGCGCGCTCGCCTCTTGCGGCTACGGATCCGAGGCGAAGAAGGACGAGCCCAAGGACAAGGCCGCCAACGTCGCCGACGCCGGCAAGCCGCTCTCCGCCTCCGAGGTCCGCATCGGGTACTTCCCGAACCTGACGCACGCGACCGCCCTGGTCGGCCTCCAGGAAGGCCTGATCGAGAAGGAACTGAACGGCACCAAGGTCAAGCCGCAGTCCTTCAACGCCGGTCCGTCCGAGATCGAAGCCCTCAACGGCGGCTCTCTCGACATCGGTTTCATCGGCCCCTCCCCGTCGATCAACGGCTATGTGAAGTCCAAGGGCTCCAACCTGCGGATCATCTCCGGCTCCGCCTCCGGCGGCGTCAAGCTGGTCGTGAACCCGGACAAGATCAAGACCCTGGACGACCTCAAGGGCAAGAAGATCGCCACCCCCCAGAAGGGGAACACGCAGGACGTCGCGTTCCTCAACTGGATCTCCGAGAAGGGCTGGACGGTCGACTCCGAGTCCGGGAAGGGCGACGTCTCCGTCGTCCGTACGGACAACAAGGTGACCCCGGACGCCTTCAAACAGGGCTCCATCGACGGCGCCTGGGTGCCCGAGCCCACCGCCTCCAAGCTCGTCTCCGACGGCGGCTCCGTCCTCCTCGACGAGACCTCCCTGTGGCCCGACAAGAAGTTCGTGATCACGAACATCATCGTGTCGCAGAAATTCCTCAAGCAGCACCCGGACGTCGTCGAGGCCGTGCTCCGCGGCACGGTGAAGACCAACGAGTGGATCAACGCCAACCCCGAGAAGGCCAAGGCCTCCGCGAACGCGAAGCTGGCGGCGGAAGGCGGCAAGCCGCTCGACGCGAAGATCATCGACCCGGCATGGCCGAGCATTTCGGTCACCGACGACCCGCTGGCCGCGACGCTGAAGAAGCAGTCCGACTGGGCGGTCAAGGCCAAGCTCATCGAGCAGCCCGACCTGGCCGGGATCTATGACCTGACGCTGCTGAACAAGGTCCTCAAGGCCGCCGGGAAGCCCACCGTCTCCGACGCCGGTCTCGGCGCCAAGTAACCCCGCAAGTCCAGCAACCCCAGGAGGTGACGACCATGGCCACGACACTCGCCAAGGCTGCCGAGGGCACCGTAGCGGAGCAGACGCACGCCGCCCGGATCGAGCACGTCTCGAAGTCCTTCACCGGCCCGGCCGGATCGCAGCTCGTCCTGGACGACATCAGCCTCGATGTCGCCCCCGGAGAGTTCGTCACCATCCTGGGAGCCTCAGGATGCGGCAAATCCACCCTCCTGAACCTCGTCGCAGGACTCGACAAACCCACCGCCGGATCCATCCAGACCCCCGGCGGACGCCCGGCACTCATGTTCCAGGAACACGCCCTCTTCCCCTGGCTCACCGCCGGCAAGAACATCGAACTCGCCCTGCGCCTGCGCGCAGTACCCAAAGCCGACCGCAAGCCCGAAGCCGAGCGGCTCCTGGAACTGGTCCGCCTCGGCGGCGCCTACGGCAAGCGCGTCCACGAACTCTCCGGCGGCATGCGCCAACGCGTCGCCCTCGCCCGCGCACTCGCCCAGGACAGCCAACTCCTCCTGATGGACGAGCCGTTCGCCGCCCTCGACGCCATCACCCGCGACGTCCTGCACGGCGAACTCACCCGCATCTGGGCCGAGACGAACCTCTCCGTCCTCTTCGTCACGCACAACGTGCGCGAGGCCGTGCGCCTCGCCCAGCGCGTGGTCCTGCTCTCCTCCCGCCCCGGCCGCATCGCGAAGGAATGGACCGTGGACATCCCCCAGCCCCGCCGCATCGAAGACGCGGACGTCGCGGAACTGTCCCTTGAGATCACTGAACACCTGCGTGGGGAGATCCGCCGCCATGGCCAGCACTGACACGAAGGCGAAAACGGACGACCTGGCAGGCCTCGAAGCCGGCCTCGACGCCCTCGACGCCGTCCAGACCCACCGCACCCCGCTCCGTGAGGTTCTCGTCAAGAAGGTCCTGCCGCCGTTCCTGGCGGTCGGCCTGGTCCTGGCGGTCTGGCAGATCCTCGTCTCCCTGAAGGTCACCGAGGAGACCAAACTGCCCCCGCTGTCCGCGGTCTGGGACAGCCTGACCGACATGTGGCTCAAGGGCACACTCCTCGACGTCATCTGGACCAGCGTCTCCCGCGGCCTGCTCGGCTTCCTCCTCGCCCTGGCCATCGGCACCCCCCTCGGCCTGATCGTCGCCCGGGTGAAGTTCGTCCGCGCCGCCATCGGACCGATCCTCCAGGGCCTGCAGTCCCTGCCCTCCGTCGCCTGGGTCCCGCCGGCCGTGCTCTGGTTCGGCCTCAACGACGCCATGATGTTCACGGTGATCCTGCTGGGCGCGGTCCCGTCCATCGCCAACGGCCTCGTCTCCGGCATCGACCAGATCCCGCCGCTGTTCCTGCGGGCCGGCCGCACCCTGGGCGCCACCGGCCTCAGCGGCGCCCGACACATCGTCATGCCAGCCGCGCTGCCCGGCTATCTCGCCGGCCTGAAGCAGGGCTGGGCCTTCTCCTGGCGCTCGCTCATGGCCGCCGAAATCATCGCCTCCTCCCCCGACCTCGGCCTGGGACTGGGCCAACTCCTGGAGAACGGCCGCAACAACATCGACCTCCCCGGCGTCTTCCTCGCCATCATCCTCATCCTCGTCGTCGGCATCGCCATCGACCTCCTCATCTTCAGCCCCATCGAACGCTGGGTCCTGCGCACCCGCGGCCTCCTGGTCAAGAGCTGAGTCCCCCGTGTCCCGCGCACTTCTGGTCATAGCCCACGGCAGCCGCGACCCGCGGCACGCGGCGACCGTGCACGCCCTCACCCGGCGGGTCCGGGCGCTGCGGCCGGGGCTGCGGGTGGAGACGGCCTTCCTCGACTTCAGCACCCCGACGGTGGGACAGGCCCTGTCCTCGCTCTACCTGTCGGGCGTACGGGAGGTCGTCGCCCTCCCGCTCCTGCTGACCCGGGCGTTCCACGCGAAGTCCGACGTCCCGGCGGTGCTGGCCGAATCGGCCGCCCGCCTCCCGGGCCTGTCCGTCGCGCTGGCGGACGTACTCGGCCCGTCCCCGCTCCTGGTCTCGGCCCTGGAGCGCCGCCTCGCCGAGGCGGGCATCACAACGGCGGACCGCGCCACCACCGGTGTGGTGCTCGCGTCCGCCGGATCCACAGACCCGGAGGCGATCGCAGTGATCGCTGAAATCGCGCGGGAGTGGCGGCACACCGGTTGGTGCGCCGTGCGGCCTGCGTTCGCCTCCGCTGCCCTTCCCCGTACTGAGGACGCCGTACGGGCCCTGCGCGCCGAGGGTGTCCGCCGCGTGGCGGTGGCCCCGTACGTCATCGCACCCGGCCGCCTGCCCGACCGCATCGCGGCGGGCGCGGCCGAGGCGGGCGCCGACGTGGTGTCCGCCGTGCTGGGGCCCTCCCCGGAACTGGCCCGGCTGCTCCTCCAGCGCTACGACGCGGCCGCCGTACCCGCCTCGCACCACCGGCTCCCGGCCCTGTCGGCGTAGCCACCGGGGCGGACGGTGCCGGGCTCCGACCCCTTACGCCCTGGCCTCGGCCTCGTCGGCCAGGGCCGTCAGGTCGGCGATGGACATCGCGCCCGGCGGCAGGGACTCGCGGGCGAAGATGTTCGCCGCCTGGCGCAGGACGTCGTTCACCGGGGTCGCCACCCCGTGCAGGCGGCCCAGCAGGCAGATCTCCCCGTTCAGGTAGTCCGCCTCGATCGAGCCCGTGCCCCGGTACAGGGACTGCCACGAGGAGCCGCCCCGGATGCCCGGCGGCGGCTCGACCTTGCCGCCGCGGGCCGCCGCCTGCTCGGCCTCGGAGACGTAGTCGATCCCGGCGGCCTCGAACGCGGCCTTGCCCTCCCGGATCGCCCGCAGCAGCAGCGCCGCCTTCGCAGGGTCGGGCTCCAGGCCCGTGGTCGCCTGGATCGCGTTGCTCAGGTTGCCGAGCAGCTTCGCGTGCTTCCACCGCATGACGTCCTCGACCACCGGCGCCTCGAACCCGGCCTTCTCCAGGTCGGCCGCGATGGCCCGGGCCCGTGCGTCGGCGCCGCCGGCGGCCAGTCCGATGTGCAGGATGCCCGTCAGGGGGGCGCACCTCGCGGAGACCACCCCCGGTTCCAGGAAGTCCGCCGGCAGCCAGACGCAGAGCCCGTACACGCGAGCGAAGCGCCGCAGGGCGAGCCGTTCGCTCTCCACGCCGTTCTGCACGCACAGCACGGGCAGCCGCTGCGCGGCCGTGCCGCCGCCCGCGACCTCGGCGTCGCCCCATGCGTCGAGCGCGGCGACGGCGTCCTGGGTCTTCACCGCGAGCAACAGCACGTCGTCGGACCGCAGTTCGCCCAGCTCCGCCGGGTCGGCCACCACGGGCAGCCGGTGTACGGACGTCCCGTGCGCGGTCGTGAGCCGCAGCCCGTCGGAGCGCAGGGCCTGCGCGTGGGCGCCGCGCGCGACGAGGACGACCTCGGCGCCCGTCTCCGTGAGCCGTCCGCCGATGCTCGCGCCGATCGCCCCGGCGCCGATGATGATGTAACGCATACCCCGGAGCCTGGCACATCCGCGGTCCCGGGTTATCTTCGGGCCATGGCTGATCTCAACGAGATGTACGTCCTCGGCGGCGACCTGCCCGTACGGCGGCTCGGGCTCGGCACGGGCGGCCTGGTCGGCGCCGGCTACTGGGGCCCTCGCGGCAGCCGCGCCGAGGCCGGGGCCGTGTTGCGCACGGCGGTCGAGCGGGGCGTGACCCTGATCGACACCGCCGACAACTACGGCCCCGGCCTGGCCGAGGAGCTCATCGCCGAGTACCTGCACCCGTACGGGGACCGGCTCGTGGTCGCCACCAAGGGCGGGGTGGTGCGCACCGGCCCCGACCAGTGGCACGTCGCGGGCCGGCCGGAGCAGTTGCGCGCCATGTGCGAGGCGAGCCTGCGCCGGCTGCGGGTGGACCGGATCGACCTGTACCAGCTGCACCGCTTCGACGGGTCCGTCCCGATGGCCGAACAGCTGGGGGCGCTGGCCGAGTTGCGGGCGGAGGGCAAGATCCGGCACATCGGCCTCGACACGGTCACCGCGGACGTGCTGAGGGCGGCGCTGGAACTCGTACCCGTGGCCTCGGTGCAGAACCCGTACAACCTGCTGGACCGCTCGTCGGACGAGGTGCTCGCGCTGTGCGAGGCCCGCGGGATCGCCTTCCTCCCGTACTACCCGCTGGGCAGCGGCGCCCTGACCCGGGAAGGCGCGGCGGCCGTGACGGCCGTGGCCGCGGAACACGGGGTCGGTCCGGGCCGGATCGCCCTGGCCTGGCTGCTCCACCGCTCCCCGGCCCTGTGCCCCACCCCGGGCACCGGCTCCCCCGCCCATCTGGCGGAGAACCTGGACGCGGCCACGGTCCGCCTCACGCCGCGCGAGCTGGCCCTGCTGGACGCGCTGGGCACTACCTAGGGGTCGGGCACACCTGCCAGGCGATGTGGTAGAGGGTGCTGACGCTGGCGTCGGTGGAGTCCATGGCCATGAAGCTGGTGGTCGCCGGGTTGGACGTGCCCGCATTCACGCGCAGTTCTGTATTGATGTTGAAGTTGCGCTTTTCTCCGCAGGGCGCCCAGACGAGATCGGCGAACTCCGTCTTGTCGGACGATTGCCAGCTGTCATTGAGCGGACCGTTGAACTGGTGGGTCCGGTGGGCGGTCTGGGGCATTCCCTGGAAATAGTAGTTCGCCCGTTCCTGGCCCCACGCTCCCCGCTGGAGGAACGCAAATCCGCGGTAGTCCGCCTGGACGATGGCGTAGGTGAAGCCCGAGGGTACGTGAACGCGGAGATTGAGCTGGCAGTTCTTTCGGAACGCGGTGGGCGGGGCGCCGGGGCCGACCTGCGCGAGGTATTCACTGTAGGTGACCGTGAAGGCGGTGTTGTCCGGGGCGACGGCCACCTGGGCGGTGCCCTCGCGGCAGCCGGATCCGTTCACCGTGGCGAGCTCGATCACGATCTTGTCCGGCGGCACGGTGATCTGCGGGCCGGGGCCGGCGGCTCCGGCCGGCGTCGCCGTGGCGATCAGGGCGGCGGCGGCCGCGGCGGTGAGCAGGGTACGGGGCAGGGAAGGGGACATCGTTGTCACTCCTGACCGTGAGTCGGGTTCCTGCGCTCGCTCGGTGTCAGACGGCGGTGCATTCCCTCCATGCGAAGTGGTAGACCGTGTTGACGCTGCCGTCCGTGGAGTCCATGCTCATGAGGCTCAGGGCCTGCGGGTTCGACGTCCCCGCGTAGACGCGCAGTTCGGTGTTGACGTTGAGGTTGCGCTGCTCTCCGCACGGCGCCCAGGCCAGGTCCTCGTACTCCGTCCGGTCGGTCGCCTGCCAGTTGTCCGTGTACGGGCCGTTGAACTGGTGGGTCGTGCGGGCCGTCTGGGCGGAGCCCTGGAAGTAGTAGTTCGCGCGTTCCTGGCCGAAGGCCCCGCGCTGGAGGTGCGCGAAGCCGCGGTAGTCGGCGCGGGCGATGGCGTAGGTGTACCCCTGGGGCACGTTGATCCGGAGCGCGAGCTGACAGTTCTTGCGGAACTCGGCCCCGCCCGCGCCGGCACCCGCCTGCGCCAGGTAGTTGCTGTACGTGACGGTGAATGCGGTGTTGTCGGAGGCCGCGACCACGTTCGCGGTCCCCTGCGGACACCCCGAGCCGTTGATTCCGACCACGTCGACCGTAATTCTCCCGGGCGGCACATACGCGGCATCGGCCTGGGCGGGCGCGGCGGCCAACGCCGATAATGCCGCCACCATCGCGCCGACGGTCAGTCTGCGGAGCATCGCGTTTTCTCCATTCGTGCGGACGGGCATCGAATTGAACATGCACATGCCACCACGAACGGAGTGGGACCGGTAAGGACGCGATACGGCCAACGGCCCCCGGCCGCATTTCCTGGCCTGTTCCCGCAAGGCCGGCTACCGGCCCGCCGCCCTCTCAACAGCCCGCCCGCGGTCCGGACGCCTGCCGCCGGCCGGCCGCGGGGCGGAAAGATGACCGGAATGCGGGCCTCAGGGGCGCGGGCCGGGCGAGGGGCCGCGCGCGGCGCTCAGGCCCCCGTCAGCTCGACGAGCTTGACGACCGTGTTCCAGTTGCGGGTCGTCACGTCGAGGCCCTTCACCAAGGCCGGTTTGGCCAGCGCCTCGCCCAGCTTGGAACGGCCGAGGCCGTCGGGGGCGTAGAGGTAGAGGACACGGTCGCCGAGGCGGAACTCCTCCGGGAGGAAGTCCGCCGCGGCGAGGGCGGCGAAGCGGTCCTCGCCGGGGGGCTCGGAGAAGAACGTGGCGTGCAGTTGCCTGCCCTCCAGCTCGGCGGCGGGAAAGGGGCAGGCGTCGGCGACGGCGCGCAGGTGGTCCCCGTCCACCACCAGGCACGGCACCGGGAAGCCGAAGTGCGCCTCGATGGCCGCTTCCAGCTCCCGGGCCAGCGCCGTCGGGTCGGTATTCGCACTGCTGAAGACGGCGTTGCCGCTCTGCAGGTACGTCTGCACGTCGCCGTGGCCGAGTCCCGCCAGGACGGAGCGCAGCTCCGCCATGGGGACCTTCTTGTGCCCGCCGACGTTGATCCCGCGCAGCAGTGCTGCGTATTTCTTCGTC
The DNA here is from genome assembly GCF_040682455.1 of Streptomyces sp. NPDC051183. Lineage (NCBI taxonomy): Bacteria > Bacillati > Actinomycetota > Actinomycetes > Kitasatosporales > Streptomycetaceae > Streptomyces > Streptomyces sp. NPDC051183. The sequence goes on along the minus strand of NZ_JBFBBA010000045.1, from coordinate 14,799 downwards.
GCGGTGTTGGCCGCAGCCTTCTTCGTCATGGCCGCACCCTAGGCGAGGCCACGGCTACGGCAGTTCGGCCTCGATGAGGTCGGCGGCCTGGCGCGTGCCGCCCTCGGTGGCCATCTGCGCGCGGACGGCTTCGGAGCGGGCCGCGGCCTCGGGGTCGGCGACGAGCTCAAGGACCGCCGCCCGCAGAGTCGCGGCGTCGGCCTCCTCCATGGGGACCTGCCGGGCCACGCCCAGCGAGACCAGCATCTCCGCGTTGCCGAACTGGTCGACGGCCTGCGGGACGGCGACCATCGGGGTGCCGGTGGCGAGCCCCTCCTGGCTGCCGCCGGCGCCCGCGTGCGTGATGAAGGCGTCCGCCTGGCCGAGGATGTCCAGCTGGGGAACCCAGCGGTGGACCTCGACGTTGGCGGGGACCGCGCCCAGCTCGGCCTCGTCCGTGAACTTGCCGATCTGCAGGACGACGTACCAGTCGGAGAGGTCCGCGAAGGCGTCCATGCAGGCCCGGTAGAAGGCGGGCTGCTTGGTGAAGGCGGAGCCGAGCGAGACGAGCAGCAGCTTCCTGCCCTCGGCGGCCGCCGGGCGCTGCCAGGTGCCCTGCGTCGCGCTGCGGTCGCCCTGGCAGGACCCGACGAAGGTGTACACGGACCGGTCGACCCGATCGGCGTTCGGCTGGAGCGCCTCGGGGATCAGGACGATGCTGCGGCGCGGGCGGGACTGGAAGCGGTCGACCTGGTCGCCGAGGCCGTTCGCGGTGAGCCAGGCGGCGAAGTCGGCGTAGTACGCCTGCCCGCGCTCGGACGCCTTCAGCTCGGCGAACATCGGGCCGGCCACCTCCTCCTCGTACCCCTCCCAGGCCACCAGGTTCGGGGACAGGGAGACGGCGGGGACCCCCCAGCGGTGGGCGAGCACGGGAGCCGGGTAGGAGGTGATGTCGTGGATGACGAGGTCGGGTTTGTCGCCCTGGAAGGCGGCCGCGAGCTGCGGGAGCGCCTGGCGGGCGTCCTTCAGGAACGGTTCGAGGTGGTCGATGAGCTCGGTGCCCCAGGCCTCGGGCTCGTCGTCCGTGGGGAGGGTGGAGTTCCAGATCACCGGCTCGGCCCCGGTCTCCGCGATCTTCTCGGCGAAGGCGGCGGGGATGGCGTAGCTGACCCGGTGGCCGCGGGCGACGAGTTCCCGGATCACTTCGATGCTCGGGTTCACGTGCCCGTGGGCGGCGATGGAGAACATGGCGATGTGCGCGGGCTTGGCAGGGGCTGTGGTCATGCCACGATCTTAGCGAGACGAGACGTCTCGTGCAACATCTTTCCCGGCGACGGCCGGGAGCTCCCTACCGCTGGTACCGGGCCAGCACTCGATTGCCGTCCTTGACCAGGCGTTTCTCCAGTTCTCCGAGATCGATGGCGCCGCTGTAGAACTCCTGGAGCGCCGGGGTCGCCACCTTGTCCTTCCATTCCGGGTAGCCGCGCACCGACTGGGCGGGCGCCGGGCGCAGCCGGCCGGCCAGGGCCGCGCCGGTCGCCCAGCCCAGCTCCGGGGTGCGCAGGGCGGGGTCGGCGAGGGCCTGCGTACCGGTGGGCAGCATCCAGTCGCCGCGCGCGAGGCGGACCATGTTCGCGGGGCGCAGCAGGAAGTCGATGAAGGCGGCGGCCTCCTTCTTGTACGGGCTGTCCTGCGCGATCGAGAGGGTCTGCGGGCTCACTCCCTGGGCCGTCCCGTCCACACCGGCGGGCGGCGGCACCACCTGCCAGGCGAAACCGGGCGGGGCCTGCCGGACGATCTGCTGGCGGTAGGAGAAGCCGAGCGGCACCATCGCGTACTTGCCGCCGAAGAAGCCGGGCAGCGTGTCGGAGCCGCCCATCCCGAGGGTGGCGCGCGAGGCGCTGTGGTCGGTGTCGACCTGGGCCCGGATCGTCTCCGGGACCACGGCGTCGCCCTCGGCCCAGCGGATGTCGACCTTCCCGTCGGGCCCGCGCACGAAGAGCCGGCCGCCCGCGGACAGGCCGAGGTTGAGGGTGGCGGATACGGGGTCCTTGAGCGGCCAGGCCACCCCGTACCGCCCTTCGGCCGTGAGCCGTTTCGCAGCCTCGCGGAACTCCGCCCAGCTCCAGGGGGCTTCGGGGGTCGGGATGCGGACGCCGGAGTCGCGCAGCAGCGCGGTGTTGGCCATCAGGACCCGCGGCTCCTGGAGGAAGGGCACCCCGTACACCCCGCCCGCCACGGTGGTGGACTCCCAGCTTCCGGCCGGGATGTCGGACTTGAGCCGGTCGGAGAGCAGCGGCCGCAGGTCGGCGAGGTAGCCGCCGTACGCGAAGTCGGCCAGGTCGTCGGAGGCGTCGTGGATGACGTCGGGGGCCTCGCCGCCCTCGAAGGAGGTCAGCAGTTGGTCGTGGACGCTGCTCCAGCTGCCCTGCACGTACTGGACCTGGATGTCGGGGTGGGCGGCGTTCCATTCGGCGACCAGGGCCTTGTTGGCTTCGACGGACTCCTTCTGCCAGGCCAGCGACTGGAACCGGATCCTGATCTTCCCGTCGCCCCCGGTACGGGCCGACCCGCCGCCGGAGCAGCCGGCCACGAGCAGGAGCAGCCCGGCGACCGAGGCGGCGAGGGCCTTGCGGAAGCGGGCCATCAGCTCTTCACCGCCCCGGCCAGCATCCCGCCGGCGATCCGCTTCTGGATGACCGAGAAGATCACCAGCGACGGCAGGGTCGCGAGGAACGCGGCCGCGGCGAGCGGGCCGAGGTCGGCGGCTCCCTCCGCGCCCAGGAAGTGGGTCAGGACCACCGGCAGGGTCTGCCGGTCGGGGGTCTTGAGCAGGACGAGGGCGAAGAAGAACTCGTTCCACGCGGTGATGAACGAGAAGAGCGCGGTGGCCACGATCCCGGGCGCCAGCAGGGGCGCCACGACCGAGACCAGCGTGCGCAGCCGCCCGGCCCCGTCCATCGCCGCCGCCTCCTCCAGTTCCGGCGGCACGGCACCGGGATGCGAGACTTGGCGGATTCACGACGATCGGGCGAAGGGCGGGGCGGACGGTATGGACGAGGCACAGGCCAGGGACGTACTGACGGCGGCGGGCCTGACCGGCGATCCCCGGGCACCCGAGCTGATCGCCTTCGGCGAGAACGCCGTCTTCGGCTTCGGCGAGCTGGTGGCGAAGGTCGGCCGGGAGTCGTCCCTGCTGCCCCGCGCCGAGCGGGAGCTCGCCGTGGCGGGCTGGCTCGCCGAGTCCGGGGTACGGGCGGTCCGCGCGGCCGAGCCCGCGCCGCGCCTGGTGGACGGGCACCCGGTGACCCTGTGGCACCGGCTCCCCCGAGCGGTCCGCCCGGCCGGCCCGGAGGACCTCGCGGTACTGCTGCGGCAGCTCCACGCCCTGCCCGCACCGCCCTTCGCCCTGCCCCCGCGCGACCTGCTGGGCGGGGTCGAGCGCTGGCTCCGACTGGCCGGCGGGGCCATCGACCCGGCGGACGCCGCGTACCTGCGCGCCCGGCGCGACGGGTACGCCGCCGAGGTCGCCGCCCTCACCCCGCACCTGCCCCCGGGGCCGGTCCACGGCGACGCGCTCCCCCGCAACGTCCACGTGGGTCCGGACGGCCCGGTCCTGGTCGACCTGGAGACGGTCTCCGGCGACCTGCGGGAGCACGACCTGGTGGTGATGGCACTCGCCCGCGACCGGTACGGCCTCCCGGCCGAGGAGTACGCGGCCTTCGCCGAGGCGTACGGCTGGGACGTGCGCGACTGGGAGGGCTGCGCGGTCCTGCGCGGCGCCCGCGAGACGGCGAGCTGCGCCTGGGTCTCCCAGCACGCCCCCGCCAACCCGAAGGCCCTGGCCGAATTCCGCCGCCGGGTGGCGTCCCTGCGCGAGGGGGACCGGGAACTGCGCTGGCACCCCTTCTGAATCCGGGAGGGCGGAGCCTCAGGCTGGTATGAGCCCGCGCAGCGGCCACGCCGTGTCGATCACCGCGTCCGGGGTGCCCTGTCCCCGCAGGTAGGCCTGGAAGTCCCGGGCCCAGCGGGCGTGCCAGGTGCCCTGCCGGCGGTGCAGGTCCGCCGGGGTGAGCCCGGCCACCTCCGGGTGCCGGGCGGCTATCGCCCGGGCGACCCCGACCGCGGCCAGGGCGTCCGCACCCGCGTCGTGCGCGGAGTCGAGGACGACCCCGTACACCCCGCACACCGCCTCCAGGGTCCGCTTGCCCCGCCGGTAGCGGTCCACGGCCCGGTCTATGGTCAACGGGTCCACCACCGGCCCGGTCTCGGCGCCGTCCAGCCGCTCGGCCAGCGAGGGCAGCCCGTACCGGGCGAGCTCCGCAGCCAGCAGGGTCAGGTCGAAGGCCGCGTTGTACGCGACGACGACCGCGCCGCCGCGCCAGTGCTCCACGAGCGCCGCCGCGACCTCCTCCGCCACCTCCCGGGCCGGCCGCCCCTCGGCCACCGCCCGCTCGGTGCTGATCCCGTGGATCACCGACGCCTGCTCCGGGATCGGTATCCCCGGATCCGCGAGCCAGCCGCGCCGCTCGCGCACCTCGCCGCCCCGCACCTCGACCAACGCGGCCGTCACGATCCGCGACTCCCCCGGCTCCGTGCCGGTCGTCTCAAGGTCGAACCCGATCAGCACACCGCCGTGCCAGTCCCCCATGCCTCGCCCCTCCCCCGTACGTCCACATCCGCGTCCACGTGCCTTCGGTCTACGGCTTTCAGCCTGCCACGGGGCACTGACAGTCCGGCAGCGGGCCCCTCAGGACACCGGTCGGGAGTCCTCCCACACCGACTCGAACTCCTCCCGGTAGGTCGTGAAGAGCCCGTGGTCCGCGTCCTTCGGCACCCCGCGCCCACCGCCGCGCAGGACCAGGACGGGGGATTCCATGCCGCGCGCCCGGCGCAGGTACGACTGGACCACCGCGATGCCGGAGGACTCCCCCTCCACCAGGTAGGCCGTGAAGCGGGGGGTCTCGTCGAAGACGTGGATGTCGAAGCGCGACGGGTCCCGCAGCCCGGCCCGCACCCGGCGCACGTGCAGGATGTTCATCTCCACCGAGCGGCTCAGCTCGCCCTTGCGCAGGCCGAGCTCCCGCTCGCGCCGCTTGACCGCGCTGCTCGCCGGGTTCAGGAACAGCAGCCGCACCCGGCAGCCGGCCTCCGTGAGCCGCACGAGTCTTCGGCCGGAGAAGTTCTGCACGAGCAGGTTCAGCCCTATGCCGATCGCGTCGAGCCGGCGCGCGCCCCCGAACAGGTCCTCCGCCGGCAGCTGCCGCTGGAGCCGTACCCGGTCCGGGTGGACGGAGATGACGTCCGCGTACCGGTCGCCCACCAGGTCCTCGACGGCGTCGATCGGCAGTCGGTCCGCCGCCGGGGAGCCCCCGCCGCCGCCCAGTACCTCCAGCAGCCGCGCCGAGGCGCGCTCCGCCTGTTCCAGCACGGCGCGCGACAGGGCCCGGTTGCGGGAGACGACGTTGCGCGTGACCTCCAGCTCGTCGAGGGCCAGCTCGATCTCGCGCCGGTCGTCGAAGTACGGCTCGAAGCACGGCCAGTGCTGGACCATGAGCTCGCGCAGCTGCGGCAGCGTCAGGAAGCTCAGCACGTTGTCGTCGGCCGGGTCCAGCAGGTAGCCCTTGCGCCGGCTGACCTCGCGCACGGCGACGGCCCGCTGCACCCACTCCTGTCCGGCGGGTCCGGCGGCCGCGACCACCCAGTCGTCCTCGCCGTGCACCGGCTGGTAGATGGGCCGCAGCACCGCGCCGACCACCGACCGCAGCCGCTGCTCGATGAGATTCAGCCAGATGTACGCACGACCCGCGCGCTGGGCCCGCGTACGGACCTCGCTCCACGCGTCGGCGCCCCAGTCCAGCTCCGCCCCGGCCCGCACGCTCCCGGCCGCCGGCGGGGCCAGCGACACCGCCCCGGCCGGCACCCCGCCGGGGGCCCCGCCCACGGCGTCCGCCGGGCCGCCCTCGTGACTGCTGTCACCAGGGGGCAGCTCCAGACCTCCCGAGGTCACCCGTGCACCGCCTTCTGCGTCTGGACGCCCGTCTCCAGTGATCACGGAAGGGTACTCCGCGCGCGCCGTCCGATGCAGCCCGATGGCCCGTACACCGGCTGTCCGTTGACCCATTATCCGATGCGCGCATTGTCCACTGACCCGCATATCAGCTCTCCGGGTCACCCGGTAGGACCATCTCAAGTCCCCGCGCCGGGCCCCTCTTTCGGGGAAGATCTGCCAGTGACGTGGTCCACCCGGATCGGCCCGAATCATCGGCCCGAAAGCCGAGCACGCCCGATGCACCGAAGGGAAGAGTCGTTATCTATGCAGGTCTGGCCGGGACAGGCGTATCCCCTCGGCGCCACTTACGACGGCGCCGGCACCAATTTCGCGGTCTATTCGGAGGCCGCCCGACGCATCGAGCTGTGCCTGCTGCACGACGACGGCTCGGAGACCGCTGTCGAACTGCGCGAGACCGACGCCTTCGTCCGGCACGCCTATCTGCCGGGCGTGATGCCGGGCCAGCGCTACGGATTCCGGGTGCACGGCCCGTACGAGCCCGAGCGCGGGCAGCGCTGCAACGCGGCGAAGCTGCTCCTGGACCCCTACGCGCGGGCCATCGCCGGCAGCGTCGACTGGGGCGAGCAGGTCTACGGCTACCACTTCGGCCGTCCCGACTCGCGCAACGACCTGGACTCGGCCCCGCACAGCATGAGCTCCGTCGTGGTCAACCCGTACTTCGACTGGGCCAACGACCGGCCGCCGCGCCACGAGTACCACCACACCGTGCTCTACGAGGCCCATGTGAAGGGCCTCACGATGCGCCATCCTGACCTGCCCGAGGAGTTGCGCGGCACCTACGGGGCGCTCGCGCACCCGGCGGTCATCGGGCACCTGGTCAAGCTCGGGGTGACGGCGCTGGAGCTGATGCCGGTCCACCAGTTCGTCAACGACCACCGTCTCGTGGACGACGGGCTCAGCAACTACTGGGGCTACAACACGATCGGCTTCTTCGCCCCGCACAACCGCTACGCCTCCGGGGACCGCGGCCAGCAGGTGCTGGAGTTCAAGTCGGCGGTCCGGGCGCTGCACGAGGCGGGGATCGAGGTGATCCTGGACGTGGTCTACAACCACACGGCCGAGGGCAACCACCTGGGTCCGACGCTGTCCTTCCGGGGGCTCGACAACGCCTCGTACTACCGGCTGGCAGAGGACCCGCGGCACTACACGGACACCACGGGCACGGGCAACTCGCTCCTCATGCGCTCGCCGCACGTGCTCCAGCTGATCATGGACTCGCTGCGCTACTGGGTCACCGAGATGCACGTGGACGGTTTCCGCTTCGACCTCGCGGCCACCCTCGCCCGCCAGTTCCACGAAGTGGACCGGCTGTCCTCGTTCTTCGACCTGGTCCAGCAGGATCCGGTGGTGAGCCAGGTGAAGCTGATCGCCGAGCCCTGGGACCTGGGCGAGGGCGGCTACCAGGTGGGCAACTTCCCGCCGCTGTGGACCGAGTGGAACGGCAAGTACCGGGATACGGTACGGGACCTGTGGCGCGGGCAGCCGCGGACCCTCGCCGAGTTCGCCGGCCGGCTGACCGGGTCCTCCGACCTCTACCAGGACGACGGGCGGCGGCCGCTCGCCTCCATCAACTTCACCACTTGCCACGACGGTTTCACCCTGAACGACCTGGTCTCGTACAACGAGAAGCACAACGAGGCCAACCGGGAGGGCAATCGGGACGGCGAGACCCACAACCGGTCCTGGAACTGCGGGGTGGAGGGGCCGACGGAGGACCCGGAGATCCTGGAGCTGCGGGAGCGCCAGATGCGCAACTTCACGGCCACGCTGATGCTTTCGCAGGGTGTGCCGATGATCAGCCACGGCGATGAGTTCGGCCGCAGCCAGGGCGGCAACAACAACGCCTACTGCCAGGACAACGAGCTGTCCTGGGTGACCTGGCCGGAACCGGGGAAGCCGTCGCCCGCCCTGCTGGAGTTCACCCGGCGGATGGTGTGGCTGCGGCGCGAGCACCCGGTGTTCCGGCGGCGCCGGTTCTTCCACGGGCGGCCGGTGGAGGGGACCCACGACGAGCTCTCGGACATCGCCTGGTTCACCCCGCACGGCGAGGAGATGCGGGCCCGCGACTGGCAGGCGCAGCACGCGCGGGCGCTCGCGGTGTTCCTCAACGGGGAGGCGATCTCGGAGCCGGGCACGCGTGGGGAGCGGATCACCGATGACTCGTTCCTGCTGATGTTCAACGCGGGAGCCGAACCGCAGGACTTCACGGTCCCGGCGGGGCACGGGGCGCAGTGGCACATGGTCGTCGACACGGCCCGGGCCCAGGTGATGCCACCCGGCACCGGGCCGCAGTACGCGGCCGGCGACCGGGTGGCGCTGACGGGGCGGAGCCTGGTGGTGCTTCAGCGTCCGGCGTAGGCGCCGTCCCCCACGGCCGGGGATGCGCTCGGCAGGGCGGGGGCGAAGGCCTTGGGCGCGTGCGTACGGGCGGCCGGTACCCGTGTGAAGAGGGCCAGGCCCAGACACAGCGCGGCCGCCCCCACGGCCACGGCGAAGGCGGCGGACGGCCCGTAGGACTCGGCGAGCCGCCCCGAGAGCGGCAGCGCGAGGGCCTGCCCGGCGACCAGCGAACTGGCGGCGAAGGCCATCGACTCGGAGAGCCGGGCGGGCTCCACGGCCCGCTCGGTGAGCGCGAACGCGGTGATCAGGTGCGGTGCGTAGGCGGCGCCGAGGACGGTGACGACGGCGTACAGCGGCCACAGGCTCTCGGTGAAGAGCAGCGGTACGGAGAGCACCAGCGCGGCGCCGGTGGCCGCCCGCCAGCGCAGCCGCAGCCCGAAGCGGGCGGGCAGCGCACCGAGGGCGAGCCCGACGACGGCGCTGACGACGCCCATGGCGGCGTACACCACGGCGGCCTGCTCGCGGACGCCCAACTCCATGGTGAGGGCGGCTATTCCGGCCTGGCAGGCGCCGAACATGGCGCCCTGGAGGGCGAGGGAGCCGCGCACGGAGTACACGACGCCCGGCGGCCGTACGCGCACCGGGGAGTCGACGGCCTGCCGCGCGGGGGTCCCGGCCGAGACGGCGGCGGTCGGGTGCAGCGCGAAGGCGGTGCCGAAGACGGCGACGAGGACGGCGGCGGCGCCGAGGGCGACGGCGGGGTGCGCGAGGATCGAGGCGATCCCGACGAAGGCCGGGCCGAGGACGAAGGAGACCTCGTCGAGGGTTCCTTCGAGCGAGTGGACGGCGCCCACCACGCTCTCCTCGGCCCTCGCGCGGTGCGCCAGCGCCACGGACCGGGTCCGGGCGAGCGGCCCGACGAGCGGTACGGAGGCTCCGGTGACGGCGCCGATGGCGGCGAGCGGCACGGTGTCGAGCTGGCCGAGCGCCCCGGCCACCAGAGCGGCGGTCGCGACGGAGTTGAGCGCGGCGGCGGTGAGGACGACGCGCCGCTGGCCGTGCCGGTCGGCGAGCCGGCCCAGGACGGGCCCGAAGAGGACCTGGCCGCAGGAGAGGGTGCCGCCGACGACGGCGGCGGTGGCGATCGAGCCGCTGGTCTCGGCGACCAGCAGCACGCTTCCGAACTGGGACATCGCGACGGGCAGTCGGGCGAAGAAGGAGACGAACGGGAGTAGGGGCCCGGTCAGGGCGATGACTTTTCGATAGGTGTTGACGGTTCCAACCACTTGATCGACGTTAACCCGGCGCAGTCACTCGGATGCATTGGGTAATGGCACGGAATCCGACAGGGTGGGTACGTACGTTCTCATGAGCCAGTCGCACGCAGGTCATGAATTGGAATCTGACGTTCCGGCCGCTGTCGTTCCGGCGTCGACCTACCGCCTCCAGCTGCGCCCGGAGTTCCCCTTCGCGGCGGCCGCGGAAGCCGTCCCGTACCTCGCCGCGCTCGGCGTCTCGCACCTGCACCTCTCCCCCGTGCTGGAGGCGGTGCCCGGCTCGGCGCACGGCTACGACGTCACCGACCACTCGCGGGTGCGGGCGGAGCTGGGCGGCGAGCCGGGCCTGCGGGCCCTGGCGGGCACCGCCCGCGCGCACGGGCTCGGGCTGGTCCTCGACATCGTGCCGAACCACATGGCGGTGCCCTCGCCGCTGCGGCTGAACCGGCCCCTGTGGGAGGTCCTGCGGGACGGGCCGGGCTCGCCCTTCGCCCGCTGGTTCGACATCGACTGGGAGGCGGGCGGCGGACAGGTGCTGCTGCCGTTGCTCGCGGGTCCCCTCGTGCAGGAGGAGCTGAAGGCCGACGGTGACGTACTGCGGTACGGGGAGCTGGAGTTCCCGCTGCGGGAGGGCACGGCCGGCCTGGAGCTTCCGGAGCTGCTGGCCGCCCAGTGGTACCGCCCGGCGTGGTGGCGCGAGGCCAGGACCTCGCTCAACTACCGCCGCTTCTTCACCATTTCGGAGCTGATCGGGGTCCGCGTGGAGGACCCGGAGGTGTTCGCGGCCACCCACGCCAAGGTGCTGGAGCTGGTCCGCGACGGGGTGGTGGAGGGGCTGCGGATCGACCACGTGGACGGGCTCGCGGACCCGGAGGGGTACCTGCGGCGGCTGCGGGCGGCGACGGGCGGGAACTGCTGGGTGGTGGTGGAGAAGATCCTGGCCCGCGAGGAGCGGCTGCCGCCCGCCTGGCCGGTGGCGGGGACCACCGGGTACGACGCGCTGCACCGGGTGGACGGGGTGTTCACCGACCCGGCGGGCACCGGCCGCCTCGCCGAGCGGTACCTGGAGCTCACCGGCCTGCCGGACTGGGCGCAGACGGCCGAGGCGTCCGCCCGGGCGGTGCTGACCGGGGACCTCGCGGCCGAGCTGGCGGCGCTCCAGCGCCGGGCCGGGCCGGAACTGTCCGACGCCGTCAGGGAGTTGCTGATCGCCTATCCCGTCTACCGACCGTACCCCGGGGAGACGGGGCTGCCGGCCGGCGCGCTGGCCGCCGCGGCCGCGCGGACCGGCGCGGATGCGGTGGCCGGCGAAGACGCGGTGGCGGGCACCGGCCCGGTGGCGGGCACCGACGCGGTGGCCGGCGTATGCGAACTCGTGCTGCGGGACCAGCAGTTCGCGGCGCGTTTCGCCCAGACCTCGGCGGCCCTGCGCGCCAAGTCCCTGGAGGACCGGGCGTTCTACCGGTACGCCCCGCTGCTGTCGGCCACCGAGGTGGGTGGGGAGCCCGGGGATCCGGCGGTGCCGGTGGCGGAGTTCCACGCGTACTGCGCCGCTCTCGCCCGGGACTGGCCCGGGACCGGGACCGTACTGTCCACGCACGACACGAAGCGCAGCGCGGACGTGCGGGCCCGGATCGCCGTGCTCTCGCAGGACCCGGAGCTGATGGGTGCGCCGGCCGGGGAGGATCCCCAACTCGCCTGGGTGGCACGGCAGACGGCACTCGGGCTCGGCGATGTCCCGGAGCGCGCCGAGCGGCTGGAGCAGGCCCTGCTCAAGGGCGTCCGGGAGGCGGCCCTGCACACGAGCTGGACCGAGCAGGACGCGGCGTACGAGGCCGCGGTCGGGCAGTACGCGCGCTCCGCCCCGGCCGACGCGGGCCCGCCGGCCGCCTTCGCCGAGGCCGCGCGCGCGAACCAGCTCGGCATGGCGCTGCTGCACCTGGCCATGCCCGGGGTCCCGGAGGTGTACCAGGGCACGGAGACGGAGTACCGGGCGCTGGTGGACCCGGACAACCGCCGCCCGGCCCGCTTCCCCCGCGAGGAACTGGCCCGGCTGGACGCGGGGGCCGCGCCCCGGGGACCCGCGCAGGAGAAGCTGGCGCTCACCGCCGCACTGCTGCGGCTGCGCCGCACCCGCCCCGGGCTCTTCGCCGGGTACGTTCCGCTCGCGGCGCGGGGCCCGGCCGCGGAGCACTGCGTGGCCTTCGCCCGCTCGGCCGGGCTGGTGGCGGTGGCGACGCGGCTGTCGCACCGGCTCGCGGTCGCGGGCGGCTGGCGGGACACCGCCCTCGCGCTGCCGCCCGGGCGGTGGACCGCGCTGCTGCCGGGGGCCGCGCCGGAGGCCCCGTACAGCGGCGAGGTGGCGCTGGCCGAGCTGCTGCGGGAGCGGCCCGTCGCGGTCCTAGTGCACCGGAAGTAGCTCGGCGAAGGCCGCGGCCGCGCCGGTCAGGGGGGCCCGGGAGAACACGGCCAGGGGGCGGTGCCACGGCGGATCGAGGGAGAGCAGCACGCAGTCCTCGCCGATGGCGCCGCGGACCATGTGGGCCGGGGCCACGACGATCCCGACCCCGGCGGCGGCCATCCGTACCGCCGTCGAGGTGTGCTCCGTACGCAGCACCGTGCGCGGGGTGAAGCCGGCCGCGCCGCACGCCCAGTCGAGGAACGCCCGGCCCTGGACGGAGGGTTCCATCGCGCAGCGGATCCAGTCGCGGTCGGCGAGTTCGGCCAGCCGGACGGCGCCCCTCCCGGCCAGCGGGTCGTCGAACGGCACTACCAGTACGAGCTCCTCCCGCCCGACGGGGAGCACCGGGCCGCTCCACTCCTTGGGCTCGGGCCCCACCGCGAGGTCGGCGACCCCGCGCTCCAGCTGCTCCTCCAGGGCCTCGGTGGATCCGTATTCGCGCAGCACCAGCGCCACGCCCGGGTGCAGGGCCCGCCAGCGGGCTGCGATGCCCGGGAGCAGGCCGACGGCGACGGCGTGGACGGTGGCGACGTGCAGTTCCCCGCCGGCCGCCCCGGCGGCGGCCCGCGCGGCGCGCTCGGCCTGACGGGCGCTGCGGACCGCGAGCTGGGCGTGGGGCAGGAAGGCGCGGCCCATGGGCGTGAGCCGCACCCCGCGCGGCAGCCGCTCCAGCAGCTCGCCGCCGACGGACCGCTCCAGCGCCTTGACCTGGTGGGAGAGGGCGGGCTGGGTGACGTAGAGGGCTTCGGCGGCCCGGGTGAAGGAGGACTCCTCCACCACGGCGAGGAAGTACTCCATCTGACGCAGGCTCATGGTCGGGAAGCATAAAGAACGTGCATGGCAGCGAGACGATCATTGCCTTGGATCCGTGGCGGGGCCCGCGTCCATGCTTGATCCATGACCAACTCGGCGGCGGTATCAGTACCGGTATCGGAATCGGAATCGGATTCGGTGGACGTGATCGTGATCGGCGGCGGTACGGGCGGCTACAGCACCGCCCTGCGCGCCGCGGCCCTCGGCCTGACGGTCGTCCTGGCCGAACGCGACAAGGTGGGCGGCACGTGCCTGCACCGCGGGTGCATTCCCAGCAAGGCCATGCTGCACGCGGCCGAGCTGGTGGACGGCATAGCCGAGGCGCGCGAGCGGTGGGGGGTGCGGGCGAGCGTGGAGTCCGTGGACTGGTCGGCGCTGACCGCCACGCGCGACGACATCGTCTCGCGCAACCACCGGGGTGTGGAAGGGCACTTGGAGCACGCCGGGGTACGCGTGGTGCGCAGCGGCGCCCGGCTGACGGGACCCCGGTCGGTACGGACCGAGGACGGGCGGGAGTTCACCGCGACCCGCGGGATCGTCCTTGCGACCGGGTCGCGGCCGCGCGTCCTGCCCGGCCTGGATCCCGACGGGCAGACCGTCGTGACCAGTGACGACGCCCTCTTCGCGGCGGGGCTGCCGGCTTCGGTGCTGGTGCTCGGCGGCGGGGCGATCGGCGTGGAGTACGCCTCCTTCCACCGCTCGATGGGCGCGGAGGTCACCCTCGTCGAGGCGGCGGACCGGCTGGTCCCGCTGGAGGACGCGGACGTGTCCCGGCACCTGGCGCGCGGCCTGAAGAAGCGCGGGATCGACGTACGGACCGGGGCGCGGCTGGAGGGCGTGGAGCGGCTCGCGGCCGGAGGGGTAAGGGCCACCGTGCGCACCGCGCGCGGCGAGCTGCGGGAGCTGACGGCGGAGCGGCTGCTCGTGGCCGTCGGCCGGGTGCCCGTCACCGACGGGCTGGACCTGGCGGCGGCCGGACTGGCCACCGACGAACGGGGGTTCGTCGCGCCGGCCGACTGGGCGCGGCTGGAGACCGCGGTCCCGGGGATCCACGTGGTCGGCGACCTGCTGCCGCCGCCGTCGCTCGGGCTGGCGCACGCGTCCTTCGCGGAGGGGCTGCTGGTCGCGGAGACCCTGGCCGGGGTGGCGAGCCCGCCGGTGGACTACGCGACGGTGCCGCGGGTCACGTACTCGGCGCCGCAGACCGCCGCGGTCGGGCTGACCGAGGCGCAGGCGCGGGCGGGGGCGTACGACGTGGTCGTGCGCTCCATGCCGTTGACGGCCGTCGCCAAGGGGATGGTGCACGGTCAGGGCGGCACCGTGAAGGTGGTCGCCGAGCGGGGCGGGCGGGTGCTGGGCGTGCACCTGGTCGGGCCGCACGTGTCGGAGATGATCGCGGAGAGCCAGCTGATCGTGGGCTGGGACGCGGAGCCGGGGGATGTGGCCCGGCACGTCCACGCCCATCCGACGCTGTCGGAGGCGGTGGGCGAAGCCTTCCTCGCCCTCGCGGACCGCGGCCTCCATTTCTGAACGCGTGCCTCGCACCGCTGCGCGGGCCCATTTCCCGACGCGTCCCTCGCGCCGCTCCGCGGGCTTCGACCCGCTGCGCCGGGCCCATTCCCCGACGCGTCCCTCGCGCCGCTCCGCGGGCTTCGACCCGCTGCGCCGGACTCCGTCCGTCGGGATGCGGGGCGAGGCCGGGGGCGCGGGTTGCCGCTGCGCGGGGCCGTCCCCTACCCGCCCTTCCACCGTTCCCCGGGCTCTGCCCGGACCCGCGCCTCAAACGCCGGCGGGGCTGAGATGGTGCGGGCGGCATCAGCCAAAATCCAGCCCCGCCGGCGGGGGTGGCGCAGATC
>NZ_JBFBBA010000044.1:0-64115 GCF_040682455.1 Streptomyces sp. NPDC051183 | reverse complement strand
ATCTTGGTCGATCCCTTGCCATACCGGAGGTCCCGTCCTCATAGTCCGCGGTCCAGACCGAGATCACTCTCTTGACGGACACGGGTGGGGCTTAACTCCGCGGCCTTGGGCGTGAACGACGTCCTCATGCTCGTCTGCGACGGGCTCAAGGGCCTGCCCGACGCCGTCGAGACCGTCTGGCCCCGCACCACCGTCCAGACTTGCGTGGTCCACCTGCTGCGTAACTCCTTCCGCTATGCCGCCCGCCAGGACTGGGACAAGATCGCCAAGGTTCTCAAGCCCGTCTACACCGCGGCGACCGAAGACGCCGCACTCGAGCGGTTCGCCGAGTTCGCCGACGCCTGGGGCAAGAAGTACCCGGCAATCGTGCGGCTCTGGGAGAACGCGTGGGAGGAGTTCACGCCGTTCCTCCGCTTCGACACCGAGATCCGCCGCATCGTCTGCACCACCAATGCGATCGAGTCCGTCAACGCCAGGATCCGCCGGGCGGTCAAGGCCCGCGGCCACTTCCCAAACGAGCAAGCCGCCCTGAAGTGCGTCTACATGGCGATCATGTCACTGGACCCCACCGGCAGGGGCCAGGCCCGCTGGACCATGCGCTGGAAGACCGCGCTGAACGCCTTCGACATCACCTTCGACGGCCGAATCTCCGCAGCCCGTCAGTAACTCCAACAACCTGAGTTACACCGTTCTTTTGACAGACCCAAGCTCGTCCCCCGGGACTGACTGAATCCTGTCATCCCTACGCCGCGGATGCCGTGCCCCTGGCGCGGTCGCGCATCCGGGCCGCGGGAACCCCGCCCGTTGCCCGGACCTCGTCGTCGGACACGGACCGCGCGTGCACCGACCAGTGACCGAGGGCGATCTCCGCGGTGATGCCCGGACCGAACCCAGCCAGCAGACCGCGCGCGCCGGGCTGCGGTCCGCCCTCGGCAAAGAGCCGGTCCATTGCGTCGAAGACGACCGCACTGGCGATGTTGCCTCTTTCGGTCAGCGTGGCCCGGCTGTGCCGGAAAGTTGCCGGCGGCAGGCCAAGGTGTCGGCCGAGATCCTCGAGGATGCGCGGGCCCCCGGCGTGGACAAGATAGAAGTCGAGGTTGGCGATGTCCCAGGCGAACGGCGTGGCCATCTGCCGCATGGCCGGGGCAAGGACAGCCATGGTGGCGGGGACCCGCTTGTCCAGCTGGAAGTGGAAGCCTGTGTCGCGCACCGCGTAGGAGATCCAGTCCTCGGTGCCGGGGACAAGGTGAGAGCCGTTGTGTTCCAGGCGGATGCCGTGACCACCCTGCCCTCGCACGACGACGGCGGCCATCGCGTCACCGAACAGACCGTTGGACAGCAGGCTACCCACGCCCAGATCGTTCGGCTGGTAGAGCAGCGAGCAGAATTCGCAGGCGACGATCAGTACGTTCCGGTCTGGGTAGGCGGTCACGAAGTCGTGCGCCCGGTTGACTGCGGCGCCGCCCGCCGCGCAGCCCAGCTGGGAGATGGGCAGCTGCCGGGTGTCGGAGCGGAACCCCATACTGTTGATCAGGTGGGCGGTCATGGAGGGCATCATGAACCCGGTGCACGAGACGTACACGATCATGTCGATGCCGCCCGCGGTGAGTTCGGCGTGGGCGAGGGCCCGGTCGATGACCTCAGGCAGCCTGCGCTTGGCCTCCTTCTCGTAGCGCAGATTGCGTTCCTCGAAGCCGGGGTGGCGCAGGACCTCCTCCAGCGGCTGCACGAGGTGCCGGGTGCGGACTCCCGTGTTGGCGATCAGGCGCAGGGCGAGGCCGAGCTGGGGGTGCCCGGCGTGAAGGGTACGGGCGAGGTCGAGGGTCTCCTCGGCCGTGACGACGTGTTCGGGGACGGCCACCACCGGGCGGCACAGGGTCGCCATCGCGCTCACCACGCGACCGGCAGGGTCAGCGGATAGCGCCAGATCGACTGGGCATTCCAGCGCACTTCCTCGGCCGGGATCGCGAGGCGCAGGGTGGGAAACCGGGCCAGCAGGGTGCCGATGGAGGTGCGCAGCATCAGACGGGCCAGGTGGGATCCCAGGCAGTGGTGCATGCCGTAGCCGAACGCCATGTGCGGAGGCGGGGCAGGGCGTTCGAAGTCCAGCTCGTCACAGCGGTCGTAGGCGGCCTCGTCGCGGTTGGCCGTGAGATAGGAGACGTGGACGGTGTCACCGGCACGGATCGTCACCCCGCCGAGCTCCACGTCCTCCAGCGCGATGCGCGGGATACCGACACCCTGGCGGAAGGGGATGTACCGCAGCAGCTCCTCGATCGCCTGGTCCAGCAGCTCCGGTTGGGCCTGGAGCTGGGCGAACTGCGCCGGGTGCGTGAGGAGGGTGAAGACCATGTTGGAGATGTCGTACGTGGTGGTGTCGTGGCCGGTGACCATCAGCAACATGGCCATGACGGCAAGTTCGGCGTCCGTGAGCGTCTCGTCACCGATCCGGGCAGTCGCGAGGGCGCTGAGCAGGTCCTCGCCCGGCTCCTCGCGGCGGCGGACAGCGAGGGCGTCGAAGTAGGCGCGCAGTTCCCCCTTGGCGACGGCGGCCGTGTCCCGGGCCTCGGGGGTCATGGCCATCATCTCCATCGCCCACCGGCGCAGCCGAGGACGATCACGGCCCGGGATCCCGAGGAGTTCGCAGATGGCCTCCAGCGGCAGCCGGTTCGACAGGTGCTCGACCACGTCTACGCCCGGCCCCTCGACCGCCATCGCCGCCACCGACGTGTCCACCAAGGACCGCACCCAGGGGCGCAGCCGGCCCACCTGGTGCGGGCCGAAGGCGTGCGTAACCAGTCGGCGGATCCGGCCCAGCACCGGCGGGTCCATCAAATTGATCGCCTCGTTCTGAGCGATCGGAGCCGGGGTGATGCGGGGGAAGTCCCTGCCGACAAGCGCGGCCCGGCTGAACCGACGGTCGGAGGTAGCCATCTGTACATCGGCGTAGCGGGTCACCAGCCAGCAGGGTCCGGTGCCGTATGGCATCTCGACACGAGCTACGGGCTCGTCCCGCTGCAGCAAGCTCATGAACGGATCAGGTTCCAGGGCCACGTCATGGCGAAATAAGTAGGTCACAGCCTGAGCAAACGACCGATGATCTTCCCGGTTACGGCGCCAGCAGACGAGCTCATGGGCACCCTGCCCCCTCTCTCTGAGCCCGCACCGCCCGCCATCTGCGCCCTCACGCTGTCCGACGTCGTACCGGCCGGCTGTCCGCCGGTTCTTCGAGCCGAGTGAGCGGCCAGGGCCGGGTCGGCTGGGTTTCGGTGCGCGGACTGGCGTGGCGTGCCGGTCTTCGCACGCAGGTTCCTGAACCCCGGCGGACTCGTGCGGAGGTTGATCTGTTCGGTTCCGCAGACCGTTCCCACGGCCTGCGGAGGTCTCGTGCGAGGGGGCGGGCGAGGCGGCGTTCACGCCGCCGCCGGGCGGTTTCGCGACCGTCGATCGGATCACGGTGGCCTCGGTGATCGGCGATGTGTGGGCCGAACACACCGACAGGTACGCGGCGGTCTTCCTCGACGAGCGCCCCGACGACGCACAAGCGCCAAGCCCTGCACAGGACTTTCGGTGGCCAGGCCGGCGGCCGGGTCAAGGCGAGTGCGGAAGCGCTCACCGGACCGACGACACCGGAGGGCGCCCAGGTCCAGTCGACCGACCTGCCAGGCTGCGAGACCGGACCGGGACAGGTCGCGGCCCGGGGCCGCTCCACGGCGGACCGCGCCAATGCCTTCGGCTTCCAGTGGAAGGAGCGGCCGGGTCGGCAAGCACATCACCTTCGACTGGACGGGCCCCCACTGACGCGACGCACGTCGCTGTGAGCCTGCGGCCGTGCTGGTGCGGGTTCTCGACGAGCCGAACCCATTGGGTCACCCGCGATCTGTTGCACCCCGGCGTCGAGCAGCTCGACGCCGGGGACCGCAACGACCTGTTCATGGATGGAGTGTTGCCTCGCCCTTGACCAGGATGCCGGTGCGCTGGCCCGGGCGCACGGCGACGGGTCCGGCGACTCGGATGCCGAGGGGGCCTTCCAGGCCGTCGACGGAGACGGTGACCATGGCGTCGTGGCCGTAGAAGGTCACGTCGGTGACGGTGCCCTGGGCGGCCGTCGCGGTTTCGGTGAGCTGCAGTTGCTCGGGCCGCAGCAGGACGGTGCCCTCGCTCCGTCCCACGGGGGGCGCTGCGAGGGGGAGACGGCCCAGCACGGTCGTTGCGGTGCCGTGGTCGGCGGTGCCGGGGATGAGTACGGCGTCGCCGACGAAGCGGGCCACCCAGGGGTCGGCGGGGCGCCGGTAGAGCTCTTGCGGTGTGTCGCACTGAGCCACGCGGCCGTCCCGTACGACGGCGACGAGGTCGGCCGTGGAGAGGGCTTCCTGCTGGTCGTGGGTGACCAGCAGGGCGGTGGCTCCGGTGGCGCGCAGGGCGGTACGGACGTCTGCCCGGACACCGGAACGCAGGGCGCTGTCGAGGGCGTTGAACGGTTCGTCCAGCAGGACCAGGGCCGGTTCCGGCGCCAGGGCGCGGGCCAGGGCGACGCGCTGTTGCTGGCCGCCGGACAGTTCGTGCGGCATCCGTTCGCCGTAGCCGCCGAGGCCGACGAGTTCGAGCATCTCCTCGGTGCGGCTGCGGCGTTCGGCGCGGGCGTGGCCGATCAGCCCGAAGGCGACGTTGTGGGCGACGCTCAGGTGCGGGAAGAGCGCGCCTTCCTGGGGGACGATGCCGATGCGGCGATGCTCGGGGGGAAGGTGGACGCCGGGGCCGGACAGGGTGCGTCCGCCGACGGTGACGGTGCCCGCGTCGGCGCGCAGGAAGCCGGCGACGATGCGGAGCAGGGTCGTCTTGCCGCAGCCGGAGGGTCCGAGAAGAGCGGCCAGGGTGCCGGCGGGGACCGTGAGGTCGAGTCCGCGCAGGACGGGCGCGCCCGGGCCGTAGGACTTCGACACTCCGGTGATCTGTACGTCGGTCATGTGCGGTGCCGCCCGAGGAGGTAGGAGGGGATGGCCGCCAGCAGGATCAGCGCTGCGGCATAGGGGGCCGCCGCTGCGAACGAGCCGGTCCCGGTCTCCGTCCAGAGCCGGGTGGCCAGGGTGTCCATGCCGGTGGGACGCAGCAGGAGGGTCGCGGGGAGTTCCTTCATGCACACGACGAAGGTCAGCGCGGCTCCGGCGGCGACCCCGGGCGCGGCCAGCGGCACGGTGATCTCGCGCAGTACGCGCAGGGGGCTGCGGCCGAGCGAGCGGGCGACGTCCTCCAGCACTGGCGGGGACTGCAGTACCGCGGCCCGGGTCGCGGCCACCGAGACGGGCAGGAAGAGCACGGCGTACGCGCAGACGAGCAGCGGGAGTTCCTGGTAGAGCGGTTCGGCGTAGCGGACCGCGAAGAAGACCAGGGACAGCGCGACGGTGATGCCGGGCAGTGCGTGGCCGGCATAGGCGGACTGTTCCAGCAGGTGTGCGGTACGGCCCCGGTGGCGGGCGGCGATCACCCCGACGGGCAGGGCGAGGAGGGCCGTGAGCGCGGCTCCCGCGGCGGCGACGCCGAGCGTGGTGCCGGCCGTGTCGAGGAGCCGGGAGGGGTCCCACGTAGCGGAATTGCCCACGGCGAGCCAGTACCCGAGGGTGGCCAGCGGCATGAGGACGGCGATGGCTGCGACCGTCGTGCACCAGGCCAGAGCCGGTACGTGCCATGGGCCGAGCGGCGCGGGGACGGCCGGCCGTGCGGTACCGGTCCCGGTCCTGGCGTGGCCCGCGCGGCCCCGCGTACGGGCCTCGGCGGCGACGAGCAGGATCGTCATCACCACGAGGACGACGCTGAGGGCAGCTGCCGGGGTTCGGTCGAAGCTGGCCCGGTAGGAGGTGTAGATGCCGCGGGTGAAGGTGTCGTACCGCATCAGGGACACGGCGCCGAAGTCGGAGAACACGTACAGCGCGACCAGTACGGCTCCCCCGGCCGCGGCGGGGCGCACCTGCGGCAGCGTGACGTGCAGGAAGGTCCGCAGCGGCCCGTGGCCGAGCGAACGCGAGACCTCTTCCTGTGCCGGATCGGCCCCGCGCAGTGCGGCCGTGACGGGCAGATAGACGTAGGGGAAGCTCACCAGCGTGAGTGCGAGGGCGGCGCCGCCGAAGCCCGCGAGGCCGGGGAACGCGGACAGCCAGGCGAAGGCTGCGACGTAGCTCGGCACGGCCAGGGGCAGGGTCACCAGCACCGACCAGGCCCGGGCGCCGGGCAGCTCGGTCCGTACGGTGAGCCAGGCCAGTGACACGCCGAGCACCAGGGACGTCGATACGACCACGGCGGCCAGTCCGAGGCTGCGGCCGAGCAGTTGGACGGTGCGCTCGTTGGCGATGACCTCCCAGGCGAACGCAGGGCCGCGTTCCAGGGAGCGGACGGCGAGGTACCCGAGGGGCAGCAGTGCGAACAGCGCGGCGAGGGCAGCGGGAACGAGCAGGACGGCAGGCGGGCGGCGCCCGGCACGCAGCCGCCCGACCGGCGCGGTGGCGCCTGCCGGGCGGACTGCGGGATCCGCCGGTGCGACGGGATCCGTGGAGTGCATGCGGGTCAGACCATCCCGGCTTCCTGGAGCATCTTCAGGGTCTCTTGCAGCGAATCCAGTTCGCCGAGGTCGATCTTGGGGGCGTCGAGGGAGGCCAGCGGCGGGAGGTCCTTGACGGTGCTCGTCACCCCGGCGGCCAGCGGGTACTCCTTGGTGTCCTCGGCGAAGTACTTCTGGGCCCTCTCCGAGAGCAGGAAGTCGACGGCCTTCTGTGCCGCCGGCGCCTGGTCGCTGCCCTTGAGGATGCCGACTCCGGCCGTGTTGACGAGGGCGCCCGGGTCCCCGCCCGGCAGGAAGTGGATCTTCGCCTTGACCTTGCCCTCCCCCTTCTCCGCGACCTGCTCGTACCAGTAGTAGTGGTTGATCAGGCCGAGCGAGACCTCGCCCTTGCCGACGCCGTCGAGGACCTTGAGGTTGTTGTCGTAGACCTTCGGCTCGTTGGCCTTCAGTCCCTTGAGCCAGGCTCGGGTGGCGTCTTCGCCCTCCAGGACCCGCATACCGGTGACGAAGGCCTGGAAGGAGGCGTTGGTCGGGACGTAGCCGATCTTGCCCTTCCACTCCGGCTTGACCAGGTCGTGCACGGTGTCGGGGACCTTGGCGACCTGGGCGGGGTTGTAGGCCAGGACCCGGGCGCGCCCGGAGGTGCCCACCCAGTCGCCCGCGCTGCCACGGAAGGCAGCATCGACCTTGTCCAGCGAGGCCTGGGGCAGCTTCTCCAGCAGCCCCTTCTTGGAGAGCGCACCGAGGGCGCCTGCGTCCTGCGAGAAGAACAGGCCCGCCTTGGTCTTGTCGCCCTCCTCCTGGATCTGGGCGGCGAGTTCGGCGCTCTCGCCGTAGCGGACGGCGACCGTGGTGCCGACTGCCTTCTCCAGCTCGTCCAGGAGCGGCTTGACCAGCTTCTCGTTGCGGCCGGAGTAGATCACGAGCCCGGCGTCGTCCTCGTCGACGCCGCAGCCCGCGAGTGCGGGAAGGAGGAGCGCTGCCGCGGAGAAGGCGGCTAGACGGTGGATCAAGGGGCGTCGCATGGGAAGCCTTTCCTGCACGTGCAGCGAGAACCTGAACGCCCAATAAGTAAGGTAAAGCTAACCTAAAGGCAAGGGTGACGCACGCAACATTTTGGCCCCGCCGGGGGTTCGGCGGAGCCGACCCTACCTGTGAATTCCTTATGGATCTTCCATGTCTCAGCTGTGACTTTCCTGTGACTATCCAATGAGGTAAGGCTTTCCTAAGATGCGCTCGTGACAGCCCCTTCCGCCCTGCTGCCAGGCACCAAGAACGTCCCCCTCGCCGCCGATCTCGCGACCCACGGCGACCGCACCGCGGTCATCACCGCCGACGGCCCCGTGACCTACCGCGAACTCGCCGCCCGGGTGGAAACGACAGCCGGGCGACTGGGCCGCAGGCGCCGCCTGGTCCTGGTGGTCGGCGCCAACACCGTCGATGCACTCGTCGTCCACCTCGCGGCGCTCTCGGCAGGGCACCCGGTCCTGTTGGTGCCGGGCGACCACCCGGAAGCCGTGCAGTCCCTCGTCGACGCGTACGACCCGGACGTCGTTGCACACCCGGACGGCGGACAGTGGGTACTCGACGAACGGCGCCCCGTCTCGGCGCATGACCTGCACCCGGACCTCGCCCTGCTGCTGAGCACCTCCGGATCCACCGGTTCACCGAAACTCGTACGGCTGTCGCACGAAAACCTCCAGGCCAACGCGGAATCCATCGCCGATTACCTGGAAATCCAGGACACCGACCGCGCTGCCACGACGCTGCCGATGCACTACTGCTACGGCTTGTCGGTCATCCACAGCCACCTGTTGCGCGGCGCCGCCCTGATCCTGACCGACCTGTCGGTCGCCGACAGTTGCTTCTGGGATCTCTTCCGGACCGCCCGCGGAACGACCTTCGCCGGCGTCCCGTACACCTTCGACCTGCTCGACCGCGTCGGCTTCGCCTCCATGGACCTGCCCCACCTGCGCTACGTCACCCAGGCCGGCGGCCGGCTCGCGCCCGACCGGGTCCGGCACTACGCGGCACTCGGCCGTGCGGCCGGCTGGGAGCTGTTCGCGATGTACGGGCAGACCGAGGCGACGGCCCGCATGGCGTACCTGCCGCCCCAACTCGCGGAAGCCCACCCCGAGGCGGCCGGAGTCGCGATCCCCGGCGGCTCCTTCCGGCTCCAGCCGCTGCGCGACTGGCCCGAGGGGGACACGGGCGAGCTCGTCTACACGGGCCCGAACGTCATGCTCGGCTACGCCCGCACCCCCGAAGACCTGGCACTCGGCCGGACCGTGGACGATCTGCACACCGGTGACGTCGCACGGCTGACCCCCGAGGGCATGTACGAGATCGTCGGCCGCCGCAGCCGGTTCGCGAAGATCCTCGGCCTGCGCATCGACCCCACGCAGGTCGAGACGATGCTCGCACGGCACGACGTCACGTCCCTGTGCACCGGCGACGACGAGGCCCTCGCCGTCGCCGCCATCGGCACGGGCGCCGCGGCCGCGCGCCGGATACGAAGCCTGGTGACGAGCGAGTGCGGCCTGCCGGCCCGCGCAGTCCGCGTCCACCTCCTGGCCGACCTCCCCCGTCTGCCCACGGGCAAGCCCGACTACCGCGCCGTGCGCGAACTGGCTCACCCGTCCGACGCAGGTTCATCGACGCCCGAGCACCCACTCGGCAGCGGCCCTGGAGACCTTTGCCTGCTCTATGCGCGCATCCTCGACCGGCCCGAGGTGACGCCGGACAGCACCTTCGTCGGTCTGGGCGGCGACTCGCTCTCGTACGTCGAGATGTCCCTCCACCTCGAAGAGCGGCTCGGCCACCTGCCGACCGACTGGCACACCACACCGATCCGGGAACTCAGGCCGCCGGAGGGAGAGATGCCCGCACGCAGGCGGGCCCTTGAGAGCAGCGTCGCCCTGCGCGCCATGGCGATCTTCTGCATCGTCGGCTCGCACATCCACGTCTTCGGCATCAAGGGCGGAGCACACCTGCTGCTCGCCATCGCGGGCTACAACTTCGCCCGCTTCCACCTCACCACCGCCGAACGGGGCGAGCGCGTCCGGCGCGCCTGCCTCAGCATCACGCGGGTCGCCGTGCCGTCCATGATCTGGATCGGCTTCGTACTCCTCCTCAACGACGACTACACCCTGGCCAACCTCGCCCTCCTCGACAGCGTGCTGGGGCCAGAGGACAGCAAGACGGGCATGCACTTCTGGTTCATCGAGGCGCTGGTCTACATCCTGATCGTCGTGGTGGCCCTCCTGGCTCACCCCATCGTGGACCGGGCAGAGCGTCGATTCCCCTACGGCCTGCCTCTGGCGCTCGCCGCTCTGGGCCTGCTCACCCGCTACGACCTGCTCGGCCTCCCCGACCGCACCCGGATACCCGACGCGGTCACCGTCTTCTGGCTGTTCGCGCTCGGCTGGGCGGCGGCGAAAGCCCGGACCAAGACACAGCGGATCGTGGTCACGGCCGCCGCGCTGGCCACGGTGCCCGGCTTCTTCCCCGGCGACCCCGGACGAGAGGCGATCATCATCGCCACGTTCGCCCTGCTCGTGTGGGTGCCGTCCCTCCCCAGCCGCGAACGCGTCAACCAGGTCGCCGGCCTCCTGGCGACCAGTTCCCTGTACATCTACCTGACCCACTGGCAGATCTTCCCGCTGGTCGACGGCTTCTCACGACACTTGGCCTTCCTCGCCTCCCTGTTCTTCGGCGTCGCCTACGCCGCCGCGGCAACTCGCCTGATGCGCGGACTGCCCTCGCTGCTCTCACCGGGTGCACCGCGCAGAAGCGCCCGTCCGGGATCCCGGGCTCGGGTTCCGGTCACCGCGGTGGAGCGGTTCCGCCGAACCCCTGCCCCAGCAGCTTCCGTTCAAGGTCACGGAGGTCCTTGACGAGGGAGGTGCGCACTTTCCGGGCCATGGCGGGCGCGGCCGACCGGTACCAGCCACCGGCCTCGCCCGGAAAGCTGGTGCGCGCGAGCGCGCCCTGGGCGTGCAGCGCGAAGGTGTACGTGCCGTGCATGGGCTCGAAGTCGACGAGGTGTGCGCCAGGTCAGGGCGGTGCCGTGCTTGCCCACAACACGACCCTCGACGACCTGCGGCAGTGTGTTGCAGCCGATCCGTTTGTCGCCCACGAGGTCGTCTCGGCCGAGATCATCGAGATCGCCCCGAACCGTACTGATCCGCGGCCCGGCTGCATGGAGAACTGCGCCGCCACTCGGTGGTCGGCTTCGTGGAAGGGGATGCCCGAGTTCGCCGGGGCGGACGAGCCCGCCTCGGCGCGCCTCCGTCTGAGCCCGCATGGAACCGCGCGCGCCAGCGGCCCCGGCCGGGAAGCCGGCGACGTCGGACGGCTCCCCCGCTGGGCTGACCTCGAAAGTCCCTGTCAGCGAATGACGTCGAAGACGTTCTTCTGCAAGCCGTTCGCGTAGGCCTCGTGTTCGACGAGCTTCAGCTTCTGGGTGTCCTTGTCCGTGCCGCTGAACAGGCGCTTGCCCGCGCCGAGCAGGAGCGGGAAGACGAGCAGATGGTAGCGGTCGATCAGGCCGGCGTCCGAGAGAGCCCGGTTCAGGGAGGCGCTGCCGTGGACGATGATCGGGCCGCCCTCAGTCTCCTTCAGCGCGGCGACGCCGTCGAGTGAGCGCAGGATCGTGGTCTCGCCCCAGTTCGAGACCAGGTCGTCCTCGGTGAGGGTGGTGGAGACGACGTACTTCGGCATCAGCTTGTAGTCGGCGAAGTCCTCCATGTCGGGCCACACCGGACTGAACGCCTCGTAGCTGGTCCGACCCATCAGGATCGCGGAGGCCTCCTTCTGCTCCCGACCCTTGATGTCGAACGCCTCGGGCAGGAACTCTACGTCCTTGAAGGTCCACCCGGAGTTCCGGTAGCCGGGCTCGCCGCCCGGGCCCTCCACGACGCCGTCGAGGGAGATGAAAGCGGTGCTGATCAGGGTACGCATCTGGGTTCCTCGGTGTCTCGTGTCCGGTTCTCAGCAGTTCGGTCGGTGCACGAGCGGCCCCCACTCGCGGCTGCCGCACACCAACCATGATCTATGACTGTGGATCATGAAGGAACTCATCGGTCGTCTCCGATCTCGGACCCGATCAGCGGAGGACGGGTTTTACACGGTGGGGCGATTGATCACGTCCTCGATTTGCTGGTTCCTCAGCTGGAAGCCCTTGGCCATCCAGGAGTAGAGGCCTCCTGCGTTGAGGGAGGACTGCTCCGCGCGTTGGGTGGCAGCGATGACGTCGGCGAGAGGGTCGGTCTGGGCCTCGGCGGCCGGGACTGCAGCGGCGAGGGCGGTGAACAGGAGGGACGCCGTCACGGCGACCCGCTTCGCGGTGGTGGTCATGCCCGGTCAACGCACCCGGACCCCCGTGGTCACGGCGGGGTCACGGGCTGCTGATGTCGGCGTGACCATTCGAACAATCGATCAGACGCGGGCGTCGGGGCGGCCCACCGTCCCGGGACACGGACACGGACACGGACCCGGGCGGCGGGTGCCGGCTGGTGGTGCGGGGCGTGGTGCTACGTAACTGCCGTACGGCCGGCCCCGTGTCGGCCCGGGGCGGCCGGGTGGGTCAGTAGCGGACCCAGAGGGTGATGATGTCCGGGCGGGCGGTACTGAAGGGCTCGCAGAAGAAGACCGGGCCCCAGAAGTTGTAGCCGGCCCGGCCGGCGGCCACGCATTCGGTGTACGAGGCGTGGTTGCTGCGGGCGTAGAAGCCGGTGCCGGGGACGGCCTCGGCGGCGCCCGCGGCGCCGAGCGCGAGGGCTCCGGCGGTGACGGCGGTAGCGAGGGCGGCTGCTGTGCGGCGGCACATGGCATGTCCTCCTGAAAATGCCGGGGATGCCCGGCAGAGTACCCGACACTGCGATGTGGTGCGGTACATGCAGGCTGCGCAGCCAGGCACGAACGTACCGTCACGAACCAGGCCACACAATAGGTCTAGGCCAATGCATCGCCTCCCGTCCGCGATCTCTCGGATTCCTGTCAGTACGCCACCTGCACGAATGCCGCCCCGCGTCAGTGGAATCGACCCGCTCTCTCACATCCATGACGGCGAGCCCCACCCCGGCAACCGACTCCGACCTGCGCCAACACGCATCACCTCACTGTCCCTCACCCCGGCGTCACGGAACCGAGAGATCGCACCTGCGGGTTCGCAGCTCCACGCGTACACCGGGACAGCAACACGGCCTGGCTGGACGAGGAGGTGCCCGAGCGCCTTGTGGGCTTCGGGGCGCTGGACTGCGCCCTGCGCGGGCCGGGTTGCGGGCGGTCCGGGAGCGGCTGCGGGCGAGCCGCCGGCACCGTACGAGCCGGGTCCTCGCGCCGGCGCCTGCGCTGCGTGCCGGACTCGACGAGCCGTGGCGGCTGCGGAAGTGGGAGCCCGTACCCGAAGACGCGCCCCGTTCCGGACAGCCCTACGGCGGCACCGGACCCGGCGCCGGACGCGGGCTCACCGACCGGCTCTGCATCGCCCTCCCGGACGCCCTGTGCTGATCACTGTCGAGCCCGTACTTCGCGCACAGAACAGCATCCACTTCAGGGCCCGCCTCGTATGTCATCAGGCTCTCATGGGACATAGCCCGGCACCCGGCTCAGGTTCCGGGGAGGATACGGCGCGTTTCGTAGGCCCACATCGCGATCTCGACCCTGTTGCGGGCACCGAGTTTGGCCATCAGGCTGGCCAGATGCGTCTTCACCGTGCTGAGGCTGATGTGCAGCGCATCGGCGATCTCGGTGTTGGTCAGCCCGCGAGCGACGGCCAGGAGCACCTGCTCCTCGCGGGCGGTGACCGGGGCGACCGGCTGGGCCACGGGCCGGCCGGCGGGCAGGTCCGCGAATGCCTGGAGCAGACGGACGGTGACGCTGGGGGCAATGAGCGCCTCACCGTCGGACGCCGACCGTACGGCCTGCGCCAGAAGGTCTGGTCCCGTGTCTTTGAGGAGGAATCCGCGGGCGCCTGCACGCAGCGCGCCGTAGACGTACTCGTCGAGGTCGAACGTGGTGATGACGACCACGGCCAGCGGGTCGGCGACGCCCGGGCCGGCGACCAACCGGGTGGCCTCGAGCCCGTCGATCACGGGCATGCGGATGTCGAACAGACAGACGTCGGGGCGCAGTTCGCGGGCCAGACGTACCGATTCCTGCCCGTCGGCGGCCTCGCCGATCACCTCGATGCCGGGCTGGGCGTTCAGTATGATCCGCAGGCCGGTGCGGATGATGGTCTGGTCGTCAGCGACGAGGACGCGAATGGGCACCACTCTCGGTCCTCCCTCTCGGCAGTTCGGCTTCGACGTGCCAGCCCTGGTCGGCGCCGGGACCAGCTCGTAGTTTGCCGCCGAGCAGGGTAGCGCGCTCGCGCAGTCCGGCAAGTCCGTATCCGGCACGGCTTCGGCCGGTGCGTTGGCCGTTGTCGCGCACGCTCACCCGTACCGTGTGCCGTTCGGCGGCGACCCGGACTACGAGCTCGGTCGCGTCGACCGCATGGCGCAGCGCGTTGGTCACCGACTCCTGCACGATCCGGTAGACGGCCGCGTCCACGGCCGGGGGCAGCGCGTCCAGCTCGCCGTCGAGCCCCAGGTCGACCCTGAGGCGGCCGCCCGGGGTGCGCACCAGGCGCTCCAGATCCGCGACTCCGGCAGGGGGCGCCAGCTCGGCGCCGACGCCGCGGTCGCGCAGCGCGGCGACCATGGCGCGCATTTCCTCCAGCGTGCGCGCCCCTTCCTCCTCGACCCCCTCCAGCGCCTCGACGGCGGCGGACGGGTCGGTGCCCGCGAGCACCCGGCCCGCCTGGGCGATGATCACCATGGCCGACACGTGGTGGGCCACCGTGTCGTGCAGTTCCCGGGCGAGCTGCTCGCGCTCGCGGGAGCGCACCTGGTCCAACTGCCGCTCGCGATCGGTCACCCGGAACCGCACGGCAGCCCCGACCACGCCGGGCAGCAGCAGGAAGACGAAGCCCACGAGGTTCTCGACGGCCGGGGTCTCGTCCGTGACGGAACACAGCGCGCTGGCCGCGAGGGTCACCGCGCCGCCGAGCACGATCTCGCGTCCCGATCCCCACCGGGGCAGCGCGTACACCAGCACGAGCACGACCGCGCCGGTGTACAGGCCGACGGGCTCGCGCGGAGCGGCGACGAGCGAGGCCACTTGAAGCAGGATCACCGAGCCGAACGCCAGCGTCACCATCGCCAGCGGGCGGGTCCGGCGCCACAAGGGCAGCAGGCACAGCCATACGGCGAACCCCACCGCCACCGGCCGCCACACGACGTTCTCGCGCAGGGTGGCCTCCAGCACCACACCGGCAAGGCCCGCGGCGAGCAACGCCCAGTCCCGCCACACCCGGGCGGGCGCGTCGGGCGGCCGGGGTTCGGTCCACAGGGTTCGCAAGTCGTCTCCTAGCACGGTTCTCAGAGTAGGCACCGCGCCGCGCCGCGCATCAGCCGAAAGGACTGGGCGTCACTCCGCCCTGGGGCCGACGGATCCGCGGCCCGCGGGCCGATGCCGCGGAGCGCCGTGGCGACGAACCTCGGCATCGGCGGCCGTACAGGAACGGCCAGCGAGGTAGTTGGAGGATCAGATGCTCTCGAAAGCCCTGTTGCGCCTGGGTGGGGGCGCCGCCCGCCATCCCTGGCGGGTGATCGCGGCATGGCTGATCGCCGCCACGCTTGCCGTCCTCGCCGCGATCGCCTTCGGCGGGCGGACCGCGGACTCGATGACCGCTCCGGGGCTGGACTCCCAACGGGCCGCGGAACTGATCGAGCGGGCCGGCACCGGCCAGGAGGGGATGACCGCCCAAGTGGTCGTCACCCCCCTCGACGGCGGTGCGACGTTCTTCGACCACGGCGGCGCGCGCACCGCTCTCACGCGGCTGCAGAGCGAGGTGAAGCGGCTGCCGCACGTGCTCGGTACGAGCGACCCGGCGGGGGCACTCGACGCACGCGGGGACACCGCCGTGCGCGGCGGCCTTGTCTCGGCCGACGGGCGGATCGCAGTCGTCCGGGTGCAGTACCCCGACCAGAGCCGGCTGTCGGCGAAAGACCTCGACGCCCTCGTCGAACTCGGCGACCGGCTGCGCGCCGAGCTGCCCCTGCGCATCGAGATGGGCGGGAACCTCTTCTACGCCTTCTCCGAACCCGCCGGCGGCGCGAGCGAGCTGATCGGCATCCTCGCCGCCGCCGCGATCCTGTTCTTGGCGTTCGGTTCGCTCGTCGCCGCCGCGCTGCCGATCGGCATGGCGGTCTTCGGGCTGACCATCGGAGTTGCCACGATGACGGTACTGGCAGGGGTGACGGACGTCCCGACCTTCGCCCCCGTCCTGGGCAGCATGGTCGGGCTCGGAGTGGGCATCGACTACGCGCTGTTCGTGCTCGCCAGGCACCGGGAGTACCTCGCGAGCGGGCTCGATCCCCACGAAGCGGCGGGGCGGGCGGTGGCCACGGCGGGACGGCCCGTGGTCTTCGCCGGCGGCGTCGTCGTCGTATCGATCCTCGGCCTGGCGGTCGCGAACGTGCCGTTCATGACGGTGGGCGGGCTCGCCGTCTCGGTCGTCGTTCTGATCATGATGGTCGCGTCGGTGACGCTTCTGCCGGCCTTCCTCGGCGCCGCCGGCCCACGCCTGGCCCGGGCCGGCCGGATCGGCCGGGCTCTGCAGACCGGGAAGCTGGGCCGACTCGCACGGCGGCGGGACCCGGAGGCGGGCGCCGCTCCCGCCGCCGGTTGGCGGCGCTGGATCGGGCACGTCAGCCGGCACCCGGCGCTGTACGCGATCGGCGCGGCGGGGCTGCTGCTGGCCGCGACGCTGCCCGTGCTCGGCCTGCGCGTCGGCCTGCCCGACGACGGCTCGATGCCCCCCAGCCGTACCGAGCGCCGCGCCTACGACCTCGTCGCCGAGGGGTTCGGCCCGGGCACCAACGGTCCCCTCGTCATCGCCGCGGACCCCGCCGGTGATCCGGGAGTGCTGGACCGAATCGTCGGGGCGGTCGCGGCGGATCCGGGCATCGCATCCCTCGCGCCGACGCACATCGATCGGGCCACCGGCATCGCGACCCTCGTGGTGTTCCCGACCACCAGCCCTCAGGACAAGGCCACGGCCGACACCATCGCCCGGCTGCGCACCGGCGTGCTGCCCACGGCGATCGGGCACGGTCCGGCCACGGCCACGGCCCACGTCGGCGGCGCCACCGCGAGCCTGTCCGATGTGGGCCAACGCACCAGCCAACGCCTGCCGGTGCTCGTCGCCGCCGTGCTGGCGATGTCGTTCCTGCTGCTGATGCTGGTCTTCCGCTCGATACTCGTACCGCTCAAGGCGGTACTGCTGAACCTGCTGAGCATCGGCGCGGCCTACGGCATCATGGTCGTGGTCTTCCAGTGGGGTTGGGGAGGCGCGCTCATCGGGCTGGAAGCGACTGTTCCGATCGTGTCGTTCATCCCGATGTTCCTCTTCGCCATCCTGTTCGGCCTGTCGATGGACTACGAGGTGTTCCTCCTCTCCCGCGTACGCGAGGAGTACCTGCGCACCGGCGACAACGGCACGGCGATCGTCGAGGGCATCTCGCGCACCGCCCGGATCATCACCTCGGCCGCCCTCATCATGGTGGCGGTCTTCCTGTCCTTCGCCGTCGCCGAGGACCCCTCCACCAAGATGTTCGGGCTCGGCCTGGCCACCGCGATCTTCATCGACGCCACTGTCGTACGCATGGTGCTGGTACCGGCGACCATGACACTCCTCGGCCGGACCAACTGGTGGCTGCCGAAGTGGCTGGACCGGATGCTTCCCCGCGGCCCGGTCGGCACCGACGACACCGACGCGGATGCGGATGCGGAATCCACGGGCGAGACCCCTCGTCCACGGCTGGCTGACCGTTGACTCAACTCCCGCAGACGGCACGTCCCTCTGACCAGCACAACAAGCCAGTACCGGGCAGCCCCACCACTCCGCAGCCTCCCGTTCGTCAGGGGGCGGTGACAGGCAGGCGGGCGCAGTGGCGGCACGCGCGTGCAGAAGCGGCGATGCGCGTGTGGAAGGCGATAGTGATCAGACAGGCGGCCGCGATCAGTGGCCAGTTGGTGGCCAGTACCGCGGCAGTGATGAGGGTCAGCGCGCTCAGACCGAGGGCGACTGCCGCGGTGGTTCCCGTCCAGGCGACCACGAGCGGCAGTCGTTGCGGGAGGGGCAGTCGGCGGGCCAGTGTGCCGGTGATGGAGAGGCACACGGCCGCGAGCAACGCAGTGAGCGCTGCGAGGACGCCGAGGTGGGCGACGGTCACCTGGAGCAGGTCCAGCAGCCGGTGGCCCGCCGCGCGGGTGGCGAGCTCGACCAGGTACCAGCACACCAGCACACACGGGACGATCATCATGACGGTGCGCGCGGTGTGACGGGCCTGGGTGATGGTCAGTTCATGCTGGAAGCTGGGCGCGATCTCGGCCACGGTGCCGAACTGGCGGATGGCCTGGCGGGCGGCGTCCCGGCCAGGTTCGGTATCGGGCGACAGCTCCCGCGCGGTGTCCAGGAGGCCTTCGCGCAGTTCGTCCACCATCTGGGTCTTGAGTCGGGCCGGGCCGTGCAGGGTGGCCGTCAGCTCCGCGAGGTGGACTTCGATGGTGTCGTCGGCACGGATCTCGGGCGCCTTCACGTGGCGTGTCCGGGGGTCGGAGCGGGTTCCAGCACCGAGCCGATCGCTGCCGTGAACGCCCGCCAGTGTGTCCGCTCTGTGGCCAGGCTGCGCCGTCCGGCGTCGGTGAGTTCGTAGCAGCGCCGACGGCGTTCGCCCACCGACTCCCATGCGCTGCTCAGCAGTCCGATCCGCTCGAGCCGGTTGAGGGCGGGGTAGATGGTGCCCTTACGAAGCTCCAGTACGCCGCCGCTGCGCTCCTGGACCGCGGCGATGATCGCGTAACCGTGCAGGGGGCCGGATTCCAGTACGGACAGCAGTAGTCCGTCCAGGTGGCCGCGTACCGCATCCGTCTTCATAGTCAGGCAGCCTACCCAAGGAGCGCCATACCGTGCTACTTATGGATCGGTAGCCAATCTATTGGTAAGTCATCCATGAAGGGATCCCTGTGACCAAGCTGCTGCTCTCGCTGCACGTCCTGGCCGCGATTCTGGCGATCGGGCCGATCACCGTCGCAGCCTCGATGTTCCCCCGCTACGCGAGGCTGTCGGCCAGCAGCGACGCGCAGGAGACCAACGGCCGGATCACCGCCTTCCTGCACAAGATCTGTCGTGGGTACACGGTCGTCGGCATAGCCGTCCCGGTCCTCGGCGTCGCCACCGGCGCCCGGATGGGCGTCCTCACCGACCCCTGGCTGCTGACGTCGATCGTGCTCACGGCTGCCGCTGCGGCCCTGCTACTCACGGCGGTCCTGCCCGGACAGGCCCGACTGCTCGCCCAACCCGCGGACGCCATTTCGGAGCTGCGGTCAGCGGCGGCACGCCTCTCCATGACCACGGGGATGTTCAACCTGCTGTGGGCAGTCGTCGTCGTCCTGATGATCGTCCGCCCCGGCTCCACAACGGGAGCCTGATCAACATGCGAACTCTGCGCATCGCGGCCGCAGCCGAAGCCGCATCCCTCACGCTCCTGCTGCTCAACCTGTTCACCGTGCACACCGGGGTG
The DNA here is from genome assembly GCF_040682455.1 of Streptomyces sp. NPDC051183. NCBI lineage: Bacteria > Bacillati > Actinomycetota > Actinomycetes > Kitasatosporales > Streptomycetaceae > Streptomyces > Streptomyces sp. NPDC051183. The sequence goes on along the minus strand of NZ_JBFBBA010000044.1, from coordinate 44,927 downwards.
ATCACGTCGCTGGCCGGCCTGCTCCACGGCACGGCCTACCTGGCCGTCATCGTCGCAGTCTTCCTCACTCCCGCCATCGCGCGGCCGGGAGCCAAGGGGTGTGCCTTCATTCCCGGCATCGGAGGGCTCCTCGCACTGCGCCTGCTGGGGCAGCAGCCACCCGCCTCCTCACCTGACATACTGCCCGGCGCCGACAGATGACCGGGAAACGATCACCGACAGCACGGGAAGCCCCGCTCCCCGCGGGGTGCTCAGACGCAGGCTGACGACTTCCGTCCGTGCCCCATGTGCAGCGGGTCGACCGACGGCCATGGGTAGCCCGGTCGCTCGGCATCATGCGAACCTCCCCAGACCTGGGACTGTCCGAAAGTTTACGTATGCCCCGATGTGGCCCGTAAGGCATGAGACGTGGTCTCCGCCGGGAAGGATCACTGATGGGGATCAAGGACGACCGGCCCCGTGAAGGCATCGTACGGACGGGGGCCGAGTTGGCTCGACTGGCGGAAACAGAAAGCGACTTGGCCAGCCCGCTCGTGGAGCGGGCCCGCGCCGAGAGCGTGAACCTGGTCGGGGAGAACGGACTGCTCAAATGACTGACCGGGGAGGAGGGTTCAGGCGTCGCGCATGCGCAGCAACAGGACTCCGACCGACAGCGCCGCGGCGGCCCACCCGGCGGTCACGCAGAGGCCGGCCCAGGGGCTGATGGGCAGGCCGGGGAGGTCAGTGGTGGCCTGGATGGCAAGCCCGGCGCTCATCGGCGCGATCTTCTGGAGCAGGCTCTGCCAGTGCGGATCGCTGATCGTCTGGGAGACGATGGGGACGACGTAGAGCAGGCCGAGGACGACCCCGATGCTGGTGGCGGGGTCCCTCACGGCGCTCGCGATTCCGAGGCTGAGAAGAGCGATCAGAACCAGGTGGAGGACCGACCCGACGACCGCGCGCAACGTCGGCCCGGCGGCCAGGGACAGGGCCTGGTCATCGGGGCCGGGCAGGATCAGCCACCCGGCAAGTAGCGCCCCGAGGACAGCGACGGTTCCGGCGACGGCCACGACGCCGGTGAGGGCAACGGCTTTGGCCGCGAGGACGGTGGCCCGCTGCGGCACCGCCGTCAGGCTGGTGCGGATCACGCCCGAGCTGTACTCGCCGCCGATGACCTGTACGGCCAGGATGGCGACCGGCGCCTGGCCGAGACAGGGTGGCCGTCGGGGGGTCTCGGATCCGCACGGGGTGCTCGCCACCCTCACGACCGGCGCGCGCACCGTCACCGTACGCGGACCGCAGCGGCACTTCACCGAGCAGAAGCGGCCGTTCACCGACCCGTTCGACCGCGTGGTGAAGAACCTGGGCGGTGAGAAGCCCGAAGACGGGGACCCCGAGGGGTGGGGCCCGTCCCCCGGCGGCGGCAGGTGGGACATCGACGGGTACGAGCCGCTCCATTCCGACTACACGGTGGAGGGTGGCTCCGGCCGCATCAAGCTGGCGCGCGACAACCGCACCCGCTACGCGTACCTCGTGGACAAGGAGGTCGGGGACGTCGATGTCACAGCCGTCGTCGGCTTCAGCAAGGCGCCGAGCGGCGCACCGTTGTCGATCGGCCTGACGTGCGGGTTTACGGACATGAAGAACCACTACCGTGCCAGGATCACCGTCTCGCCGGCGCCGAACGTCGAGGTCCGGCTGTTCCTGGAGAAGGAGGACAACGACGTGGTGACCGTGCTCGGCGGCACCCCGCAGTCCGACTCCGTCCTGCTCGCCACCGGCTTCACGCCGTCGGACCGCTGGAACATCCGACTGGTGCGGGAGGGACACAAGCTCCGGGCGTCCGCTTGGCGTTCCGGTGACGCCGAGTCCACGGCGAAGTCGAGCGGCGAGGTGACGGACACCCGATTCGGCAAGGGCCACATCGGGGTGCGGGCACTGGCCTCCCTCAACTCCACCAACTTGCCCGTGGATGCGATAGTCGACGAGTTCAAGGTGAATTCCTGCAGTTGGGCCGAGCCCCCCTCGGTCACCCACGCGACCTGGGTCCGTCTCCTGCCGGCGCCCTTCAACGGCACCTGGACCAAGGAGTTGGACGCGCAGATCCGGGCTTGGGCGTCGGACATCTCGCCCGACGCGCTCTCCTTCGCCTCCATGTTCCTGCTGAACGCCCCCGACGTCACCTCACCCGCCCTCCACGGTGCACGCGTGCTGGGCAAGGCCTCCTACGGGCCGAGAGAGCACGACGCCCCCGATTCCGGCCGGCTGGACATCGGCGCCGACGTCTTCGACTACATGGGCCTGAAGGAGGCGGTCTTCCCCAACGGCGAGCCCGACCGAAAGCCCGGCGAAGATCCCGAGGATCGCAGCCGCTTCAAGGGCAGCCTCGACTGTTCGGGCTTCGTGCGAATGGTGTTCGGCTACCACATGGGCATACCCATGGTGGTGAAGAGGGACTTCGGCTCGGGGAACCTGCCTCGGACCAGCCACGACATGGCCCTGGAGGGACCGGGCGTCATCGTGGCCCAGTCCACTCCTCCGGCCGGGAGTCAGGACAGCACGGCTTACGAGGCGAAGCCGCCGTCGATCACCGGGCTCCAGATCGGCGACACCCTGTACTTCAACTGCGAGCCCGAGAAGGCCGGCGCCCCCGCCGATCAGCGCCGCCCCATCGACCACGTCGGCATCTACGTCGGCCTGGACGACAAGAAGCGCCCCCGCTTCGTCTCCAGCCGCAAGACCCCCGACGGCCCCACCAGGGGCGACCTCGCCGCCCAGTCCCTCATCGGCCAGGCCGGCACCGGCTACTACACGAAGGCCCTGCGCATCATCCGCCGCTTCTGACCCGGCGTCTCCTCGGTCGGCACCGGGTGCGGAGCTGACCGAGGAGACACGAGCGCTCGGGGCTCCGGGCGCGGTGGCAGGGTCAGACGGGGGCGGCGCTCATCGGGCCGATCATGTCCGCCAGTACGGTCCGCCGGTCCTCTCCGGGACGGGACCGCAGGGGGCGCGCCAGGCGCGTGCTGTCGTAGTGCCAGCGGTGGTCGAGGTCCTGGGGGACGGCCTCGGTCTCGTGGAACTCCGCGCGGGTGCCGAGCAGTTCCGTGAGGTCGCGTGCGAGGTCGCGCCAGGACACATGGCCGCTGCACGCGTTGGCGACTCCGTGCAGGGGCCGTTCCAGGCACTCGGCCACCGCGCGGGCCAGGGCGGCCGCGTGCACCCAGGCCGGTCCGTACCAGGCGTGGCCGCCCGTTCCCGGGCGCGGCAGTGTGATCGGCCGGCCCTGGAGGGCGGACTGGTAGAGCGTGCCGATGGCGCCCCAGCGCAGTTGTTCGCGCAGTCGGTCGTGCGCGCCCCAGACGATCGGGGAGCGTACGACGCTCGCTCCCCCGCGTCCCTCGGTCTCCGCCGCGCGCAACAGCAGCGCCTCGCAGTCGAGCTTGGCCCGGCCGTACGGGCTGACGGGCTCGTGGGGCGGGGTCTCCTCGCCGACCCGGTCCGTACCGGGGTGCCCGTAGGCGTCGACGCTGCTGACGAAGGCGAACGGCCCGCGCCGCCAGGCGTCGACCATCGTCTCCATCGCGGCCAGGTCCACGTCGTGGCGGGTGAAGGTACAGGCGGCGTGGACGACCGCGTCGGCCTGCGCGACGGATTCGCGCAGGCCGGCCAGGTCGGCAAGGTCGCCCTCGATGACGTCGACGCCCTCAGTGGCGATCAGGTGGGCGGACTCGGGCCGGGCCAGCGCCAGTACCGGGCGTCCCTGGGCGGCGAGTTCACGGATGATGAACGCACCCACGCCGCCCGTCGCGCCGGTGACCAGCACCGTGCCCGGTCGGAGGGCCCGGGAGCGGGGGGCCGGCCGGCTCGCGGCCTGCGCGGCGCTCTGCTGCGCCGCCCGTCCGTCGAGGAGCGCGGTCAGGGCCCGGGGCGTACGGGCCTGGAGCACGTCGAGGCCCGTGAGGGGCAGTCCGAGGTCCGTCCGCAGCCGTTCGGCGAGTTGCACGGCCTTGAGGGAGTGGCCGCCGAGGGCGAAGAAGTCGGCGTCCGGCGCCGGGTCGGTGCCGAGTACGGCGGTGAAGGCCTCCCGGACCGCTTGGGCCCGGGGGCCGGACGGTGCGCTCGGCCCGGACGGCCCGGGCAGCCGGGTCTGGTCGAGCGGCCCGGAGTCGGTACGCGGCAGCGCGTCGACGAGCGTGACCGCGGCGGGTGTGGCCTCGGGGGCGAGCGATCGGCGCAGCAGGCCCAGCAGTTCGTTGCCGGATGGGCCGATGCTGTCGCGCAGGACGGCGTAGGCCACGGACGGACCCTGATCGGGCTGGACCACGACGGCGTCGGCGACATCCGGGTGGGCCCGTAGGGCCTGCGCGGCCGGGTGGCTGTCGGCGGGATCCGGACTGCCGCTCGGCAAGGGCAGGTCGGCCAGGACGAGTTCCGGGTCGGCCGCCACCGCGTGCAGCAGGGCCGCGTAGTCGCGCACGACCGTTTCTGCCACGGTGTCGTCGAGGGTGCTCGCGTCGTACTGGACGAGTGCCTGGGGCTGTTCGTCGGTGACGCCCGGCCCCGGCCCCAGAGCCAGGCCGTACGAGAGGGTGAACTTCGCGCCGTCGGAGGGGATGTCGACGTACTCGGCCGACGTGCCGGGCAGCCGCAGTACCGTCGGCTCGCCGAGGAGGTCGGAGGTGACGCGTACCAGCGCGCTGCCGTCGGCGCCGCGTGCCCGGCCGCCGAGGCGTTCGAGGACCAGGTCGAAGGGGATGTGCCGGTGGCTCTGGGCTTCGAGGAGGGCGTCGTTCACCCGTAGCAGCAGTTGGGCGAAGGTGGGGGCGCCGGAGACGTCGACGCGTACCGGCAGGGTGTTGACGCACAGGCCGACCAGTGCGCGCATGGCGCTCCCGCTGCGGTGCGTGCTCGCCACCCCAATGACGAGGTCGTCGGCGCCGGTGAGGCGGTGCAGGGCCGCGAAGGCGGCGGTGAGCGACACGGCGAAGGGCGTGGCGTTGCGCTCGGCACCCAACGCCATCAGTGCGTCGGGGACATGGGCCGCAAGGGGCTCGCTGCGTGCAGCCGCGGGGCGGGCGGAGTCGTACGGCGCGGCCGACGTCCGCTCGGGCAGGCGGGGTGGGACCGCGCCCGTCAACAGGTCGATCCAGCGCCCCATTTCCGTCTCGTAGCCGGGCAGGGCGTCGTGTTCGCGGCGCGCGTGGTCGGCGTACTGCGGCGGTGCGGCGAGCGTGTGCGGGCTCGTTCCCGCGGCGGCCTCGGCGTAGAGGACGGCGAGTTCGCCGGCCACCGTCTCCAATGAGGCGCCGTCGATCGCGATGTGGTGGAACGTCAGCAGCAGGGTGTGGTCCTGCGGCCCGTGGCGCAGCACGAGCGCCCGTACGGCTTCGCCCGCCGCCAGGTCGAAGGGCCGGGCCGTCTCGCGCCGCAGCAGCTCCGGCGCGTGCGCCGGGTCGGCATCGACGACGTGGACCGGGACCGTCCACGGCGTCGGGAGCACCTCCTGGCAGGGCTCGCCGTCGCGCTCCAGGTAGCGGGTGCGCAGGATGCCGTGGCGGGCCACCAGCGAGGTGAAGGCGGTGGCGAAGGTGGCCGCGTCGAAGGGGCCGCGGAGGCGGGTGGCGAAGGGGACGTGGTACGAGTCGCCCGCCCCGCCGAGGCGTTCCATCAGCCACATGCGGCGCTGGGCCCGGGACAGGGGGACGCTCCCGGTCTGCGCGGCGGCGGGCCCGGCGTGACCGCGCCGGGCGGTTCCGGCGCGGGCGCGGCGCAGCAGCTCCCGCTGGAGTTGGCCGCGTTCGTGGGCCGCGGATTCGGCGTCAGTGGGCATCGCTGTGCTCCGGGGTCTCGGGGTGGAGGTCTCGGTGGGTGTCCAGGAGGACGCGTTCGAGCAGCGCGGCCTGTTCGGCGACGCTCGGGGTGGCGAAGAAGTCCGCGAGCGAGATCTCCACGCCCAGTTCCTCGCGCAGGTCCTCGGTGACGATGAGGGCGAGGAGCGAATGTCCGCCGAGGAGGAGGAACTCGGCGTCGGCGCTGGTGACCTCGACGCCCAGCGCCTGGCTCCACACCTCGGCGACGGCCTGCTCGATGGGCGTCATCGGCGCCGCGGCCCCGTCGGCGGGCCGCTTCTCGGCGGTGTTCGCGCGTCCGGTGAGGGCGCGCCGGTCGACCTTGCCGGCCGGGGTGAGGGGCAGTCGCTCCAGCAGGGTGACCGTGTCGGGAACCAGGTGGGCGGGCAGGACCGCGGTGAGCCGCTCGCGGAGCGCCGCGCCGGACGGCCCGTCGACGGGCCCGGCGACGGCGAAGGCGATCAGGCGCGCCTCGGGCGTGCCGGCCCCGTCGACGGTGACGGCGGCGTCGTCCACGTCCGGCTGCTCGCGCAGGGCGTGTTCGACCTCGGCGGGTTCGATGCGGAAGCCGCGGACCTTGACCTGGTCGTCGTTGCGGCCGTGGAACTGGAGGACGCCGTCGGGCCGCAGGGAGACGACGTCGCCCGTGCGGTAGAGCCGCCGGCCCGCGGCGGCGGCGTGCTCGACGAATCGTTCGGCGGTGAGTTCGGGCAGGCCGGTGTACCCCTGGGCGAGCCTGCTGCCGCCGATCCACAGTTCGCCCCGTTCGCCGTCGGCCACCGCGCGGCCCTCGGCGTCCAGGACGTGCGCGGTGGCTCCGGCGATGGGCCTGCCGATCGGTATCTGCGCCAGACAGTCCTGCTCGGTGACCCGGTGGGCGGTGGCGAAGGTCGTCGTCTCGGTGGGCCCGTAGCCGTTGACGAGTTCCAGCCAGGGGAAGGCGCTGAGCACCTCGCGTGCCTGCGCGGCGGCCATGGCCTCGCCCCCCACGACGACCGAGCGCAGCTGCGCGAAGACGCGGGAGTGGCGTGCGGCGAGCTGGTGGAAGAGGGCGGTGGTGAAGAACGCGACCGTCACGCCGTGCCGTTCGACGTGCCGGGCGAGGTCCTCCAGGGAGGGTCGCTGTTCGGTGCAGACGACGACCGCGGCGCCGTTGGCGAGCGCGACCCAGACTTCGAACGTCGAGGCGTCGAAGGTCATGGGCGAGTGGAACAGGACGCGGTCACGGCCGGTGAGGGTGACGTAGTCGGGCGCGGTGACCAGCTCGGCGATGGCCCGGTGCGGTACGAGGACGCCCTTGGGGCGGCCGGTCGAGCCGGAGGTGAACATGATGAACGCCGGGCCGTCCGGGGCGGACTCGTCGTCCGCTCGGCCGCTCGTGAGCGGCTCCTCGGGCAGGGCGAGGACGGGGCCGGGGAGCGTGGCCGCGTCCAGCAGCTTCGCGTCGCCGACGGTGAGCGTCACCTGCGCGTCGGCGATCACGGCCTCGGTGCGCGGCCGGGGCTGGGCCGGGTCGAGGGGTACGCACACCGCTCCGGCCAGCCAGAGCCCGAGCTGCGCCACGACGGTACGGTGCGAGCGCGCCGTCAGCAGCGCCACCCGGTCGCCGCGGACCACGTCGTGTTCGCGCAGGCGGGCGGCGAGGGCGCGGCCGGACCGCAGGAGTTGGCCGTAGGTGAGGGTGGTGTCGCCGTCCACGACTGCGAGTGCGTCGGGGGTGAGTTCGGCGTGCCGGGCAACGAGCGCCGGCAGGGTGGCCGCCAGTGCCGGTGCGGGTGCGGGTGCGGGTGCGGTCGTACGGATGCCGGGCGCGGGCGCGGGGGTGCCGTGCGCCTGGGCGGCGGGCTGCGGGGTGGTGGGCTGCGGAGCGGCGGGCTGCGGGGTGGTGGATGACATGTCAGGCTCCTTCCGGTCGCGGGGTCCGGCGGTGGTCGATGAGGGCGGCGAAGGTGCGCAGGTCGGTGCTGCGCAGCAGCTCCGGGGCGCGCAGGCGCACTCCGGTCTCGTCTTCGACGACGGCCAGCAGCCGTGCGGCGATGATGGAGGTGCCGCCGGCGTCGGTGAAGTTGTCGCCGAGAGCGGTGCCGGGCCGGCCGAGGAGGTCGCGCACGGTCGTCAGTACGAGCCGCTCAGTGGCCGTGGTGGCGGCGTCGGCAAGGTCGTCCGTGGCGGCGGTCCGCGGCGCCCCGGGTGCCGGAGCCTGGGCCTGGGTCCGGTCCTGTTCCCGGGCGGTCAGGGCGGGTCGGTCCACCTTGCCGTTGGCGTCGAGCGGGAAGCCGTCGACGATCCGTACGGCGGTGGGGACGGCCTGCTCGGGGAGCCAGGAGCGGACGGCGTCGAGGAGCTCCGCGGGCGCCGGTTCGGCGCCGTCGGCGGTCCGTACGTGTGCGACGAGGCGGCCGTGGCCGGCGCTGTCGCGCAGCACGGTGACGACGGCGGTGCGCACGCGGGGGTCCTGCTCGAAGGCGGCTTCCACCTCGGCGGGTTCGATCCGTACGCCGCTGATCTTCACCTGGTCGTCGAGGCGGCCGAGGAAGTCCAGGCTGCCGTCGGGGTTCATCCGTACCCGGTCGCCGGTGCGGTAGAGGCGGTCGACGCCGGGTACGGCCAGGTCCGGGGCAGGCGTCGTGAACCGGAGTGCGGTGAGTTCGGCGTCGAGGTAGCCGAGCGCCAGGCAGTGGCCGCCGACGCGCAGTTCGCCGTCCTCGCCGCGGGCGACGGGGCGGCCTTCGGCGTCCGTGACGACGAGGGTGACGCCGGGCAGCGCGGTGCCGATGGGCGGCGGGGCATGGTCGCCGGCCTGCGGATCGGTGGCCCGCATCGCGTGGGCGGTGGTGAGGACGGTGGCTTCCGCGGGGCCGTAGGCGTTGTGGACGGTGGCGGTGACGTCGGCGCCGGGTCGGCGGCGCATGCGGTCGCCGCCGACGACGAGGTGGCGCAGCTCCAGGCCCTGGGGCCACGGCCGGTCCAGGAGCGGTTCGACGGTGGGGGTGGCCGCCACGGCGTGGGTGAGGCCGGTGTCGCGCCACCAGTCGGTGAGCACCTGCGAGTCCCAGCGGGTGTCGTCCGGGGCCGGTACGAGGGCGGCTCCCGAGGTCAGGCCGGCCCACAGCTCCAGCAGGTGCGGGTCGAAGGCGACGCCGATGAGCAGGGACTGGCGGTCGCCCGGGGCGATGCCGGTCTCGGCGCGGTACCAGTCCAGGGCGACGGAGAGCGAGGCCTCCGCCACGGCCACCGCCTTGGGGCGCCCGGTGGAACCGGAGGTGAGGACGGCGTACAGGGTGCCCTCGGGTGCGCGCCGGGTGCCGCGGACAGGGCCGGCGAAGGCAGCGACCGCGGCGGCGGGCGCGTTGACGCCGTCGGTGGGCAGCAGCAGCGGCACGTGCTCGCCGCTCCGGTACTCCTCGGGCAGGACGCCGGGGTCGCCGATGAGGCAGGCGACGTCGAGGTCCTCGGTGACGGCCCGGATACGGCGTTCGCCGGGGCGGGGGCCGAGCGGCAGGTAGACGGCGCCGATCCGGGCGAGCGCGACGGCGGTCACCACCAGGGCGGTGGAACGGTCGAGGCAGACGCCGACCAGGTCACCGGGCCTGACGCGGTCGGCCAGGTCCTTGGCGGCCAGCGCGGCCGCCGCGTCGAGGTCCTGGTACGTCCAGGTCCCGGTGCCGTCGATCACGGCCGGGGCCTTCGGGGTGCGCCGGGCCCAGTCCTCGAAGCGGGCGAGCACGCGCGTCGGTTCGGCGGCGGGGCCGTGGGCGACGCTCAAAGTGGTCCGGGTCATCACGACTCCGTCGAGGTGGTGGTGGCGAGCGCCTCGGCCTGGTCGGCGAGGACGGGGTTGCGGAAGAGCACCTTCAGCGGCGGGCGCGTGCCCAGCCGGGGCTCCAACCAGGCGGCCAGCTCGGCGGCCAGCAGGGAGTGGCCTCCGCTGTGGAAGAAGTGCGAGCGGGCGTCGAACCGGCTGTGGCCGAGGACCTTGGTCCAGCCTTCGGCGAGCAGGGCCGTCATCGGTTCGTCGAAGACCGGGGTGGACGAGGACCGGGCCTCGGGCTCGGGCTCGGCCGTCGCGGCGCCGTCGGTGTCGAGTGCCGCGGCGCGCCGCGACAGCGCCGTACGGTCGGGCTTGCCGCCGGCGAGGGTCGGCATGCTGTCCAGCCGCGCCCACCGGGCGGGCACGAGGGGGGCGGGCAGGCGGCCGGCCAACTCGGCGTGCAGCGCCTTCTCGTCGAAGGCCGCGCCGTCGGCTGTGCCTTCGAGGAAGCCCACGAGCCGGGGCCCGCCGGGGCCCTCACGGTCCAGGACGACGGCGCAGGAGCGGCCGCCCAGCACCGCGGAGGCCGCCGCCTCGATCTCCTCCAGCTCGATGCGGTGGCCGCGCAGCTTGATCTGGTGGTCGCGTCGGCCGAGGAAGTACAACAGGCCGTCCAGGCCTCGGTAGCCGACGTCGCCGGTGAGGTAGACGCGCAGGCCGCCGAGTGCGTCGACGGTGACGAACCGGGCGGCCGTCGCCTCGGCGTTGCCCACGTACCCTTCGGCGAGGCCGGGACCGGCGATGGCCAGTTCACCGACCGCCCCGGTCTGCAGGGGGCGGTGGTGGGCGTCGAGGACCAGGACCCGCTCGCCCGGGAACTCGGTGCCCAGGGGGATCTCGGCGCCGTCGGCGAGGGCCTCTCGGGATACCTCGTGGACGGTCGAGCTGATGGCGGCCTCGGTGACGCCGTACACGTTGAGCACGGTGGCGTCGGTGTCGGCGAGGACGCCGCGCAGGGCCTCCACGGGAAGGCGCTCACCGCCCAGGACCAGGAGCCTGGGCGCCCAGCTCCCGTCGCGCAGCGCGGACCGCAGGTCCTCGCGGGTGGCGAGGAAGTAACTGGTGGGCAGGTTGGCGACGGTGACCCGGGCGGACACCAGCTGTCCGGCGAGCTCGGCGCCCGTGGGCACCTCGTACTCGGGCACGACCAGGCAGGCGCCGGCGTGCAGGGTCGGCAGCACCTCCTCCAGCGCCACGTCGAAGGACGGCTGGGCGAACATCAGGACGCGGTCCGAGGTGGTGAGGCCGAACCGTTCGGCGGCCGACGTCATGTGGTGCACCAGCGCCGCGGGGCCCACGGCGACGGGCTTCGGCGTCCCGGTGGATCCGGAGGTGTGGATGACGTACGCCGTGCCGGGAAGTACGGAGCTTTGGTGCGCGGGGGGCAGTACCGGGGCGTCGATCCGGGCGGTCGGCAGCGCCTGCGGCAGTTCCGGCGTGCCGTCACCGGTGAGCACCAGCGCCGGGGAGAGCCGCTCCAGCAGCAGGGCGAGCCGGGCCGGCGGGTCCGACGGGGACAGCGGGCAGTAGACGGCGCCGGCGCGCAGGCAGGCGAGCAGGGCGACGACCGAGTCGGTCCCCCGGGGCAGCACCGCGGCCACCGCCCGGCCGGGCGTCACGCCGGCGGTGCACAGTCGCCCGGCGAGCGAGCCCACGCGCTCGTCGAGTTCGCCGTAGGTGAGGCGGCGGGCGCCGCACAGCAGGGCCGGCAGCGACGGGGGGTGCGCGGCGACGGGGTCCAGCGGATCGCGGTCGGCCGGGACGGCCACCGGCGCGGCGGCGGGCTCGACTGCGGTCGGGTCGAGGTCGGTCAGCGGCTTCTCGGGGTCGTCGAGATAGGCGCGCAGCAGGTCCAGGAAGCGGCCGGCGAGCAGGCGTGCGACGTCTTCGCCGAAGAGGTCGGCGTCGTAGTCCCAGACCAGCGTCATGCCGGGCAGGCCCTGGCGCGGGGTGACTCCGCGGCGGTCGTCCGGGAGCAGGACCACGTCGAGGTCGAAGCGGGTGGTGCCGGTGTTGAAGCCCTCGAAGAGGGTGATGTCGAGGCCGGGTACGTCGATCTCGGGCAGCGGTGCGTCGTGGGCGCTGAACATGACGGGGAAGAGCGGGTTGCCCGCGCCGGAGGTGTGCATGCCGAGCGCCCGGGTCAGCTCCTGGACCGGCACGTCCTGGTGCGGCAGGGCCCGGATGAGGGTGTCGGTGACCTCGTCCATGGTGTCCTGGGCGGGGACGGAGCCGTCCAGGGCGAGCGGGAGGGGGATGGTGTTGACGAACATGCCGACGGCGTCCTCGTAGCCGAGGGGGCGGTTGCCGACGGCGGTCCCGATGACCATCCGGGAGCGGCCGCTGTGCCGGCGCAGGAGCTCGGCGAACAGCCCGAGGAGCGTGGCGAAGGGGGTCAGGCCACGTGAACGGGCGTGCCCGCGCAGGCGTTCGGCGAGATCGGCGCCGATGCTCTGGCGCAGCTGGCCGCCGTGGTGCCTGCGCTGGGCACCGGGGCGGGTCAGGCCCGGCAGCGGCAGGTCGTACTGCTGGTCGCGCAGCTCGGCCCGCCAGAAGTCGAGCGATTCGGGGGCGTAGGCGGCCCCTTTCCCGGCCTGGGCCCGTACGTGGTCCGCGTACGACGAGGCGGGCGGGAGCTCCAGGCTCTCGCCGAGGACGTGGGCGCGGTAGACGCGGAAGACGTCGTCGAGCAGGATCGCGAACGACTGCCCGTCGTGGATCAGGTGGTGCTCGACGTGGACCAGCCGGTGGTGCCGCTCGGCCAGTCGTACGAGGGTCCAGCGGATCAGCGGTGCCTCGAAGGTGTCGAGCGGGCTCTCGGCCTCGGTCCGCAGGAGCCGGGCGAAGGCCGCCTCGGGGTCATCCTCCGTACTGAGGTCGACCGTGTGCAGTCTCGGCGCGCACTGCGGCGCCACGCGCTGCGCCGGTACGGATCCGGTGGAGGCGACGAGCTCGAGCCGCAGGCCGGGGTGGCGCGCCAAGGTGGCGGCGAGTCCGCGGCGCAGGGCATCGGTGTCGAGCGTGCCCCACAGGTCCAGTGAGGCGGTGAAGTTGTAGGCGCGACTGCCGGGCTGCATCTGCTCGTGCAGCCAGACGATCTCCTGCGAGGAGGAGAGGGGGAGCATGGGCGATCCCTGAGGTTGTGGGTCGGTCTCGGTGCCGGGCACGGTCGTGTCGTGTCCGGTGGTCGTGCGGACGGCTCCGCGGGTCGCGCGGTGTCGTTTTCTGCGTGGGGATGCCGTGGGGGGAGGCGTGTGTGCGCGGGGGCCCTGCGCGGTGTGCGGGCGCGGCGGCTCTGCGCGGTGTGCGGGCGCGGCGGCTCTGCGCGGTGTGCGGGCGGTTGCCGGTGCGCGCGGGGCCGCGGGTGGGGGCCCTGGCGCGCTGGGGGGCGCCGCAGTTGGTTCGGGTGCCGGGGGCTCGGGCGTCGTCGTCGGAGCGCGCGGGTGGTGCCGCCGCGCGACTCGGGCCTGCGCCGGTGTCCGGCGGCTGGGTCACTGCACGGCGTGTCCCGAGGGGCGCAGCGCGCGGGTGAGGACGTCGAACGCCCGGTGCGCGGTCTCGTCGCCGAGTACCGCCCGGTCCCACACCATCCGCAGGCGGATCTCCGCGCCCTGGGTGACGGAGACGGCGAAGGGACCGCGGACCGGTCTTCCGTCGACGTGGACCTCGCGTCCCTCGACACCGGCCAGCCGCAGGGGCGGGCGGCGCGTGTCGTCGTCCACGGTGAGCAGCCCGTCGAGGCCGCCGCTCCAGCGCGAGCCGGCGGCCCGCGCGGCGGCCACGACCGCGTCGAAGGGTACGTCGGCGTGGTCGAGGTCGTCCCACCACGCGTCGGCCGCCACCTGCGAGCCCGGCCCGTGACCGGTGTCGACGGGGAAGACGAGGGTGTTGAGGAAGCAGCCGACGACCGGCTCCGCTCCCGTGGGACGCCCGCCCCACGGGTAGCCGAGCGGGACCGCGCGGTCGGGTCCGTACAGTTCGCGGGCCGCGGAACGGCAGGCGTCGAGCAGTCCGGGGAAGGACACGCCGGCGTCGTGGGCGGGCAGCCGGGCCTGCGCGGCGCCACCGGGCCGCGCGCCTTCGCGTACGCGTGCGGGGCGGGGAACCGGGGCGTGGTCGTGCACCGCGTGCAGCCGGTCCGCCCAGTACGCGGCGGCCTCGGGCGTCTCCGCCTTCTCCTCGGCGGCGAGTTGGCCGAGGACCGCGTCCCGGTAGGCGGCGAGTTCGGCCCGCGTCTCCTGCGGCGTGGGGTGGCCGTCGGTGGCCTCCTCGCCGTAGGCGGCTCCGAGTTCGTCGACGATCCGCGCCAAGGACCGTCCGTCGCAGACCGCGTGGTCCAGGACGACCGCGAGGACGTCCTCCTCGCGCTCTTCGTCGCGTACGAGGAACAGCCTCAGGGAGGGCCCCTGCACGTCCCAGGCGGCCAGTGCACGACGGAGCGCCTCGGCGGGCGACTCCCCCGGTACGAGGCCGGGCCGGGTCACGCTGACGTCCGGGTCGGCGGCGACGGACAGGACGGGGGTGCCGCGGATGACGGTGGGCCGCGAGCGCAGGGCGGTGTGCCGCGCGGCGAGCCTGCGGGCGGCGGCCCGGAGGCGTTCGGGGTCGATGGTTCCCTGCGGGAACGCGAAGAACATCGGCACCAGGTCGGGGCGACCGGCCGGGTCCAGCGAACGCACCAGCACGAAGCGGCGCTGCGCTCCGGTGGCCGGCAGCAAGCTGTCGGACCGGTCGTCGGCGAACCGCCGGTAGCGGGCCAGGTACTGACTGGTGATGCTGAGCACGTGGTCCTCTCTGTCATGGCATTGGTGGGGGCCGTTGTCGTCGCAGCGGCGTGTCGGCGGGTGCGGCCGGCGCGGGGTCCCGTCCCCGCGGCGCGCGTCGTGGGCGGGTCAGCTGGTGGGTGCGGGGGCCGGGCGTTCGTCGCCGTCGGCGGCTGTCGGCTCGCGCGGTGCCGCCTCGGCGGCGTCGTCGTCCGGCGGAGCCGGCAGGTCCCGCATCCGGCGCAGCGGCGACAGCAGCAGCGGCACCGGTACGGCGAGGATGCCGACGGCGCACCAGGCGAGCGCGGTGCGCGACCCGTAGGACTGGGCGAGGGCTCCGCCCAGGAGCGCGCCGAGCGGCAGGGTGCCCCACATGAGGAAGCGCAGGGTGGCGTTCATCCGGCCGAGCAGCCGTGGCGGGCACATGCCCTGGCGGAAGCTCACCTGAGCGACGTTGTAGACGACGGCGCCGAAGGAGACGACCGCCGATCCGGCCGAGAACAGGAGCGCCCCGGCGACACCGTGCCCGGACAGGGGCCACAGCAGCGCGAACGGGCCGGTCACCAGGAGGGACAGGAGGATGACCCGCGCCTGCCCCAGCCGGGCGGCGATGCGCCCGGCGCACAGCGCGCCCAGGAGCCCGCCCACGGCCGACGCGGACAGCACCAGCCCGAGCCCGCCCGCCTCCAGTCCGACGACGCGGACGAGGTGCACGGTCTGCGTCGCCATGAGGACGGCCGTACAGAAGTTGGCGAGGCCGGTGGTCAGGGCGATGACGCGGAGCAGCGGGTGGCCGAAGATGAAGCGGACGCCTTCGCCGATCTCCTTGCGCAGGGAGCCCCCGGCGACGCGTTCGGGTGCCTCCTCGGCCTTCTCGATGCGTTGGAGGAAGAGCGCGGAGAGCACGTAGCCGATGGCGTCGACGATGACCGCGAACTGCGCTCCGACGAGTTGGACCAGCCCTCCGCCGAGTCCTGGGCCGGTGACCTGGGCGGTGGACCGGACGGTCTCCAGCGCTCCGTTGCCGGCCATGAGTTGTTCACGGGGCAGGATCTGCGGGAGGTAGCTCTGGTGCGCGACGTCGAAGAACACGGTCGCCACGCCGGTCACGAGCGCGACCGCGTAGAGCTGGGCCATGGTCAGGACGTCGGCGAGCGCGGCGGCGGGGATGCTGCCCATGGACACGGCGCGCACCAGGTCCGCGCGGATCATGAGGGGCCGTTTGCGCATGCGGTCGGTGAGGGCCCCGGCGGGGAGCCCCACGAGCAGGAAGGCGGCGGTCTCCGCGGCGGTCAGGAGGCCCACCTGGAAGGCGGACGCGTCGAGTTCGAGGACGGCGACGAGGGGCAACGCCACCAGCGTCACCTGGGCACCGAACTGTCCGGTGGCGGCTCCCGCGAGCAACAGTCGGAAGTCACGTAAGCGCAGTGAGCCGCCAGTGGCAGCTCCGGATGTGTCGGACATGTGAAGGACACTCACCGATCCATCGATCAAGGTCAAAGCAAAGCTGTCGCTTTCGGACATCTTTTGCTGCCCGATGGATGCCGATCAGGAGATTCTTCGTACTACCCGGGGTAAGACCGCGTGAATTCCCGTCGACGACGCACGCAGCACGGGGCAGGTGGGCCAAGGGGGAACAGGGAGGCGCCGATCGCCGCCCCTCACCCTGCGCAACCGCCATCACCCTGACCGAAAACGGGCGCGACGATGGAGCTGGGCCGAGGCGCGGGCCACCGCCTGCTGAGGAGCCTGTGCGCTCTCGGCTTCGCACAGCAGCACGTCGCATTACTCGGCCAGTTGCGTGAGGCTCGGGCACGGCGTCGGGCTCGTCCAGCCGCACGTGCCGCTGCACCGGGCCGAGCGTCCCGCTCCCCGCTTCCACCCAGATCCGGGTGTCGCCGCACGGGTGGTCCACGCTCGGGTACAGCGTCGCGCACCCCGGCACCGTAAGGCGCAGAAGCTGATCACTCGTCCCGGGAACTTGGAACGCGTGATCCACAAGGGTCGGCGATTCCTCTACTCGCGATCGGCTCCCGGTGAGCCGGGGCGCGCCCCGGCCATGAGCGCTGCGTAGAGCAGCAGGGACACGGTCAGGCCGACCGCCCAGCCGTAGTCGGCCAGCGGCTTGAGGAAGGGGATCAGACCCTCGGCGGGGAACGGGCCCTTGCCGGGGGCCGAGTGGGAGCCGCCGATGGCCAGTACGCCGCCGACCGCGAAGGCCGCCAGTGCCCGGAGGTTCCAACCGCCCGTGTACCAGTACGGGCCGCCCTCCCGGTAGAGGTCGGGCAGCGAGAGCCGTGTGCGGCGCACGATCCAGTAGTCCGCGATGAGGATGCCGGCGACCGTGCCGAGCAGCCCGCCGACCAGGCCCAGCCAGGTGAAGATGTACAGCTCGGGGGTGGAGGTCAGCTTCCACGGCATGATCAGCACTCCGACCACGCCGGTGATCAGCGCTCCGCGGCGGAAGTCGATCAGGCGGGGGGCGAGGTTGGCCAGGTCGTAGGCGGGTGAGACGACGTTGGCGGCGATGTTCACCGAGATCGTCGCGATCAGTACGGTGACCAGGGCGAACAGCAGCCCGAAGACGCTGTCGGCCTTGGCCACGAGCTCCACCGGGTCCCAGATCGGGGCGCCGTACACCACCTCCGAGCCCGAGGTGACGAACACGGACAGCAGCGCGAAGAGGGTCATCGTCGTCGGCAGCCCGAGGGTCTGTCCGAGGATCTGGGAGCGCTGGCCGGCGCCGAAGCGCGTGAAGTCGGGGATGTTGAGGGAGAGGGTGGCCCAGAAGGCGATCATCCCCATGAGCGAGGGGAAGAAGACCGGCCAGAAGTCCGTGCCCCAGCCGAGCCGGGACGGCTGATCGAGCAGTTCGCCGAAGCCGCCCGCCTTGACCCCGATCCACACCAGCAGGGCCAGCGCGCCCACGATGACGAAGGGCGCGGCCCAGTTCTCGAAGCGTCTCAGGGCCTCCATCCCCCGGTAGATGATGGCGAGTTCGAGAGCCCAGAAGACGATGAAGCACAGCCACAGCGTCCACGGCTCGCCACCGATCTCCGCAGCGCCCGCCCAGCCGCCGAAGATCTTGCCCAGCAGGACGAAGATCCCGGACCCGCCGATCCAGGTCTGGATCCCGAACCAGCAGCAGGCCACGGCCGCCCGGATGAGCGCGGCCAGGTTGGCCCCTCGTACCCCGAAAGAGGCTCGGGCCAGCACGGGGAACGGGATCCCGTACTTCGGGCCGGCGTGCCCGGTGAGGAGCATCGGCACCAGCACGATGAGGTTGGCGAGCGCAATGGTGAAGACGGCCTGCTTCCAGTCCATCCCCAGGGCGATCAGCCCGGAGGCGAGAAGCCAGGAGGGGATGTTGTGTGCCATGCCGACCCACAGGGCCGTGAAGTTGTACGTCGTCCAGCGCCGGGCCCCGACCGGTACGGGCAGGAGGTCGGGGTTGGCGAAACGGCTGTCCGAGGGGACTTCGCCGGGAGCGAGCTCGGTGCGGTCACCGTTCTCGGCGATCGGGTCGTCGGGCATGTGCGCACGCCCCTTCGGGTCGGGTGGGGACCTCGGCCGGGACCGAGAGGGACACCCTCTCCTTCCCGGTGTTCCGCGCGGCCATGCCGAAAATCCCCGCAGACGGCGCGGCGGCTCACAGCCAGCCGCTGCGCTGCGCCTGGAGGGCCATCTGGAAGCGGTTCTCGGCGCCGAGGCGGGCCATCAGGACCTGGAGCCGGCGGAAGAAGGTGCGGCGGCTGATGCCCAGCTCGCGGGCGATGACCTCATCGCTCGCGCCGCCGGCCAGCAGGCGCAGCAGGCGGCGGTCGGCCGGCAGCAGACCGGCCGGGCGGGTGGCGCGGCCGTGGAAGGGCAGGGCTTGCTGCCAGGTCTGCTCGAACAGTGCCAGGAGGGCGGAGAGCAGCCCGCACGGCTGCACCACCAGCATCGTGTTGTGTACGTCCGCCTCCCTGATCGAGAGGGACACCAGCGCGTACGCCTCGTCGATGATCACCAGCTTGACCGGCACCGTCGGCGCCACCCGGGCCTGCTCACCGGCTTCGATGCACGGCTCGATGGCGCTCTCCAGCTGCCCGGGCACCTCCAGGGACGCCCGCGAGTAGACGACCCGCTGCGTCACGCCGCGGGCGAGCGTCGCGAGCGCGTCATCGAGGGCGCCGGCCAGCGGGAAGTAGGGCGGCGAGTCGAGCTGGCGGATCTGCGTGCGGGCGCTGACCCAGGCGCGGCGCATCCTGGGGCCGATGGCGTCGCCGGTCACGACCTCGACGAGGTCGTCGTTGTACGCCGCGAGCCGCTGGCGACGGAACGACTCGAACGCGCCGCCCACGGTGATACGCGACCCCTCGAGCTCCGCCGCCCGGTGCCTGGCGAGGATCTCCAGGGCCGCGGCGGGCGGTACCGGCGCCACCACGTCCGTACCCTCCGTGGCGGCGCTGGCCAGCCCGGCGTCGACCAGCTCCGCGTACGCCGCGGGGAACTCGGCGCCGTCCACCCCGGCCGCGTCCCCGATCTCGGCGAGCGGGGCGGGGGCCAGTTCGAGGAGTGACAGGTACACGCGGCCCGCTGCGGGGCCGATCCCCAGCATCCGCAGGGCATCGCCCAGTTTCGCGTT
Organism: Streptomyces sp. NPDC051183; assembly: GCF_040682455.1. Classification (NCBI taxonomy): domain Bacteria; kingdom Bacillati; phylum Actinomycetota; class Actinomycetes; order Kitasatosporales; family Streptomycetaceae; genus Streptomyces; species Streptomyces sp. NPDC051183. The sequence continues at coordinate 25,898 of NZ_JBFBBA010000044.1, read as the reverse complement.
CGCCATGCACGCCATTATCGACGACGAGGGCGTGGATGTGGCCGATCAGTGCCACTGGCACGACTGGCCCACCTGAGCGCTCCCGTCCGCAGTACGGTCCGGGTGCCGCCGGGGGCCCCTCGGCAGTCGAACCGATCCGGAAGAAGGTCCAGGCGTGTCGAAGGGTCGCAAGAACGGTCTCTACTCGGGGGTCTCCGAGGAACTGTCCGCCCTGATGAGGAAGGGATGGGCGGACACCGAACGGGACGGCCTCCCGCTCGACGAGCAGGCCCCGTACGCGGCCCGGCGCCGCGCCGCGCTCTCCGCGTGCTTCCCCGGCGAACGGCTGGTCATCCCGTCGGGCAACCTCAAAGCCCGCTCGAACGACGACACCTACCCGTTCCGCCCGCACTCCGCCTACGTCCACATGACCGGGGACCAGGCCCGCGACGGCGCGCTCGTCCTCGAACCCCGCCCCGACGGCGGCCACGACGCGTACTGCTACCAGCTGCCGCGCGACGGCCGGGACACCGACGAGTTCTGGCTGGGCTACACCGCCGAGCTGTGGATGGGCCGTCGCCGCTCCCTCGCCGAGTCCGAGCGCGTGCTCGGTCTGGCCTGCCGCGACGTCCGCGCGGCGGTGGGCGACCTGGCCTCCGCGCCCGACATGCCCACGCGCATCGTCCGCGGCGTCGACCCGGCACTGGAGGCCGCGGTCACCACCGACGCGGAGCGCGACGCCGAACTGGAGGAGGCCCTCAGCGGACTGCGGCTCGTCAAGGACGACTGGGAGATCGGCGAGATGCGCAAGGCGGTGGACTCCACCGTGCGCGGCTTCACCGACTGCGTCGGCGAGCTCTCGCGGGCCGTCGCGTCCTCCGAGCGGTGGGTCGAGGGCACCTTCTTCCGCCGGGCACGGCTGGAGGGCAACTCCGTGGGCTACGGCTCGATCTGCGCCGCGGGCGAGCACGCCACGATCATGCACTGGACCGACAACGACGGTCCCGTACGCCCCGGGGACCTGCTCCTGCTCGACGCAGGCGTGGAGACGCACACCCTCTACACCGCCGACGTCACCCGCACCCTGCCGATCAGCGGCACCTTCACGGCCGTGCAGCGCAAGGTGTACGACGCGGTGTACGAGGCCCAGCAGGCGGGCATCGCCGCCGTGCAGCCGGGAGCCGCGTACCGCGCCTTCCACGTGGCGGCGCAGCGGTACCTGGCGGAGAAGCTCGTCGAGTGGGGCTTCATCGAGGGCCCGGCAGATCGCGCCTACGAGCTCGGCCTGCAGCGCCGCTTCACCATGGCCGGCACGGGCCACATGCTCGGCCTGGACGTCCACGACTGCGCCCAGGCCCGTACCGAGGAGTACGTCGACGGCGTGCTGGAGCCCGGCATGCTGCTCACGGTGGAGCCGGGCCTGTACTTCCAGCCGGATGACTTGACGGTGCCCGAGGAGTGGCGCGGCATCGGGGTGCGGATCGAGGACGACCTGCTGGTGACCGCCGACGGCTCCGAGAACCTCTCGGGGTCCCTGCCGCGCTCGGCCGACGAGGTCGAGGCGTGGATGGCCCGCGTCGCGGGCTGACTCTGTGCGCCACGGAGCTGACCGATCCCGCCCTGTCTGCCGTGAACCCGGCTCGGGCAGGGTGGGTACGGCGGCATGACCGCCGCACGACGGGAGAGGCGATCACGGGGGAACTGGACGGCAGGACCGCTCTGGTGACGGGCGGCTCATGTGGGATCGGGCGCGCGGTCGCCCTGCGGCTCGCCGCCGAGGGAGCGCCGGTCGCGGTCCACTACGGTGACGACGGTGCAGCCGCCGCGGAGACCGTGGCGCGCATCGCCGAGGCCGGAGGCCGGGCGTTCGCGGTGCGGGCGCGGTTCGGAGAGAACGGCGCGGTCGACCGGCTCTTCGAGGCACCCACCGCCGGACTGGCGGACCACGGCGTGGACGTCCTGGACGTCCTGGTCAACAACGCGGGCATCCACTCGGTCAGTTCGATCGGGCAGCTGACCGAGGAGGAGCCCGGGAGGCTGCCGGCGGTCAACGTGAGCGCGCGCCCGGCCAGATCGGTTACACCGTCACCAAGGCGGCACTGGCGGCCCTCGGCCCGTCCCTCGCCAACGAGCCGGGCCGGCGCGGGATCACCGTGAACACCGTCGGACCCGGGGTGGTGCCGACCGACATGATCGCGCCCTACGCCGCGGTTCCCGAGGCGGTGGCGGCCCTTGAGCCGATCACCGCGCTCTCCGGCGGTACCTACCTCGGGCCGGGCGCGGCCGGGTGATCGGCCCGAGCGGAACGGCAACGTCCACCTCGTCGAAGACGTCCTCGGCGCTCCGGCAGCGAGGCCCCTGGCATACTCCGCGCCGTGATGACTGACCACGGCTCCGGCCCGTCCCTGACCGTCGGCGAGCACGATCCCGAGCTCGCCGACCGGTTGACCGAGGCGCTGATCGCCTTCAACAGCGCCGCCACAGGTGCTCCTGACCGCAGCGTGCTCTCGATCAAGGTCACCGACGAATCAGGTGGACTGGTCGGCGGGTTGACCGCCCGGACGTGGGGCGGCCTGTGCGACATCGACCTGTTGTGGGTCCGCGAGGACAGTCGCAAGGACGGCTGGGGCAGCAGGATCCTGCTGGCGGCCGAGACGGAGGCACGGCGCCGCGGTTGCGATCGTCTCTCCGTCTCCTCCTTCACGTTCCAGGCCCCTGGCTTCTATCAGCGCCATGGCTACGTCGAGACCGGCCGGACCCCGGGGGTTCCTGGCGGGCACTCGGTCGTGCACCTGTTCAAGGCGCTGACCGACGCGGCACCCAGGCCCCAGTAGCAGCCCTGCCGCCGGGTACGGCGTAGCCGCCACGGGTGAGGTGGATCGCGTCGGCGAGGGGGCGTTCGACCCGCAGGTACTTGCCGTTCGCCTGCTTGGCGATGTCGGTCATCCCCGTCTGGCGCTTGTCCAGGGTGCAGACGGCGTGGCGGCGCCGGTGGACGTACGGGCGCCGGGCCCCGCCCCGCGGCCCGAAGTGAAGGACGGGTCGATCTGGAGACGTCAGACCCCGCCGAAGCCGCCGCGTTCGCAGCACGCATCGTCCGCGAGGGGCAGGCGGCGCCGCAGGAAGAGCCGTACGTCTGGCCGAGGGAGGCGGAAAGGGTGTTACGTGTCGCGGGCCGGCATCCGGGCAGGAGCCACGACACGACACCGTGGCGGGAGCAGCTGGAAGCGGACGGATTTTGCATGCACGCTGCCGCCGGGGAGTTTCTGCGCGAGTTCGGTGGGCTGACAGTCGGCCGTGGAGGCCCCGGGATCACCCGCGCGAGGGAGGCCTTCGAACTCGACCCGCTGCTCGCCACAGTGAGGACGACCGCTTCGGCGAATTGGGCGAGGAGATCGGCCGCCACCTGTTTCCCCTGGGGGAACTCGACCACGGCCCTGCATTCCTCGGCCTGGACGAGCAGGGTGAGCTTTACGTTGTGTCGAATTGGCTGGCCCGGTTCGGCCGCATGCCCCGGGCCATGGAGAACCTCGGCCTCGGAGTGATGCCGGCCCGCAGCCCAAGGGTTCCCTGAGCACCTTCCGGCCCGCCATCGGAGTCCGAATGAAGCACCGCGGCTGCCGAGGCCTCCGCGCCGGCCAGCCGCTGTGCCGGTGACGGCAGGCGGGACGAGGCCTGATTCCTCGGGGAGGCCAAGAGAGCCGTAGAGCGCCACAATCGAGCATCCGGACAGCCCGGGCTCAGCTGCCGTTGGGGGCGTTGACGATCTCCGCATCGGTGGGAGGCACAAGGCTGATCCTGGTGTCGAAGGCGGAGTAGACCAGCTCCAGCTCCTCCGACCTCTCCTGGGTGTGCTCCCAGTAACTACCGGGTGGTAGCTATATTTGACCAGCCCGTGCACCCGATGGGGGCATACGGGTCTCAACAAGGGGGATCCATCATGACAATGACACGTCGTCAGAGCAGGCCAGTGCTCTCGACGCTTTCGGCCGGACTTGCAGCCACCGCCCTCATCCTGGGGCTCGGCACGTCGGCCGCCGCCGCGCCAATACCGGGCGTGGCGCAGGGCAACACGTCGGCGGGGGCGGTGCGCGGGGCGCAGCCCATACCCACCGTCTCGGCCTCCAAGGCACTGCCCGGACGCGACATATCGCCGGTCCAGAACTTCGGCACGATCAACACCTTTGGGCAGAACGCCGAGCACGAACGGATCACCCGCGCGGCTCTCGCCTGCGCGCCGGGTACGACTCCCGGCACTGCCGGCACGTGTTTCCAGCCTGCCTCCATCCGCCAGCTGGCGGGGGCGAACGGCACGACCGGAGCCATCGGCGCACCGGACATGGACCAGGTGTTCACCGAGGCCGCGCACTGCGACGGAGCCGACTACCTGAACGCGGCCGGCTACCCCCGGACCCGGGCCCAGGCCACGTCGGTGCTGCTGGCCTGCATCGCGCACCTCAAGACCGAGTTCAACCGGGGCGTTGAGAAGGCGGACGCGCTCGTGGATGGCGCGGGCACCGTCAACGGCTCCGAAACCGACCTCTCCTCCGACTGCACCTTCGTGCTGGGCGTTGCGGGCCGCGGCAAGTGCAACGCCATCGAGGGCTTCGGCCGGGCACTGCACGGCACCGAGGACTTCTACTCGCACAGCAACTGGGCGGACCAGGGGGACAGCCGGTCCGCCATCGGCATCAACAACCCGCCGGGCCTCGCCCGTACCGGCCCGGCGCCCTTCCTGCAGATGGCCGCCACCGCACCTTCGGCCTCCGCCATCCCCGGCGACCTCACGACGGGCTGCTTCAGCCTCAACCCGTGGGGCTGCGGCAAGCGCATCACCCACAGCGTCCTGAACAAGGACAACGGAATGATCAACGCCGCCACCGGGGAGGCCACGTACCCGACCACCTCCAGGGGGCTGATCGGAGGCAACTTCAACGCTGCCGTCCAGGCCGCCATCGCCGACACCCGCTCCCAGTGGGACGGCTTCCGTAGTTCCCTCACCGCCCGCTACGGCACCGTCCGCGGTCAGCGCATCGCGTGCGCGATGACCCAGGACGACCCGGTGCGCGACTGCCGGTAGCCCTTGACCGGAGTCCTCGGCACAAGGGCGCCGGGTCGATGCAGACGACGTAGGGCCGGATACCGGTCGGGGCCCGGCAAGGGCCCCGACCCGTATCCGGGACCTCACTGGAGCTTTGCCGGCCCGGATGACGCCGCGCGGAGCCTACCCGCGTCCCGAACGTATCCCGGCCGGCCAGGAGAGCTTCACCCACTCCCCCGCCCTGCCCAGAAAAGACTGTTCCTGCACGGGAGTTGACATCACGCATGTGATGTCAAGGAGCCACGCCGCACGCCGTCACCAGCGGCTACGCCGGTGAACGGCTAGTGCGGGACCCGGCAGCCCCTGGACCTGCTGCCCGACCGGGAGGCCGGGACCCTGGCCGCGTGGTTGCGCGAGCAGCCCGGTGCCGAGATCGTCTGCCGCGACCGCGCGGCGCTCTTCGCCGAGGGCGCCCGAACTGGCGCCCCGCAGGCCCAGCACTGCGCAGAACGCCGAATGGTCCCCCGGCCCCGTCGAATGCCGCGTCAACGACCTGAAAGCCCTCGAGCGTGGCATGTTCGGCAGAGCGAACCTTCCGCTGCTGCCGAAGCGGCTCCTCCTGACTCGATAAGTCGCATCTCCGAACGCAGAAGCCGTTCTCGCTGCTCGGGAGACCGATTTCTTGGTCACCTTCACGGGATCCGGTCCTGAACCCCTGCAACCCGTTGGAAACACCGAGCTGCTCGGCCGAGGACCTTTCGCGCAAGGACTCTGGACGGCACCAGTCAAGGCCTTGCGGTGCCGCAGATCAGAGGCCCTGCAAAAGAACGCCGCCCGTATTTTTGCAGGTGGAACTGCCTGGATCACACCCGACCACCGTGATCGACTGTGCATACCGCAGAAGAGCTGCCCTGCCCTGGCGGACGGCCCCACCCCTCGGTGGTCCGGGAATGAACAACAACGGCGGCGGGCTGGGAAGCCCTCCCGCCAGCACCGCGTCTGTGCCCGAACGGGCCAGTCGCACGAAGGAGACAGTCATGCTGGTCCAAAAGCTCAAAGCAGCCGTGATCGCGGCCACCGCGGTCGCGAGTGTCGCGGCGGTGGCCACCCCGGCCGAAGCGGGCAGCTGCTCGCGCGGAGGCCGCGCCTACATCTGCGATTACGGCGTGACCAGCTACCTGCTGCCCAACAGCACGAAGCAGGAATTCGTCGTCGGCACCGACCGTGCCGTGTGGACCCGCTGGACCGACTCCGACGGGGACTGGTCCGGATGGGAGTCCATGGGTGGAAAGGCGTGGAGCACAGCACGCGCCTACGACTACGACACCAGCGACCCCTGGACCTTCAGGGTGTTCTACTACAACGACAAGGGCGAGTACTGGGGCCGCAACCGCGACCGCTCCGGCACCTGGTCTCCGTGGACCCGATACGAGCTCCCCATCAACGGCTGAACACCGAGCCCCGCCACAAGGTCCCCCGTCGCCTCGTTCAGGACTCCTCCGGCTCATTCAACGGCCCTCGCGAGCAGCAGTGCTCACGAGGGCCGTCCTCGTCGCGCTTCCACCCGATACCCCGTCCCTCGTTGCGAACGTGCACGCCCATCACACCCTCGGCCAGGCGCCTGTACGTGCAGCACCAGCCGTCTGCCGACTCCCCCGCTCCGCGCCCGGTCAGTGTTGCGAGCGCGCCCGGATCGTGCCTTCGCAGCCTCGCGCCCGGCCTCCTACGGCGGGACCCACCACCACAGCGGCTGCAGGGGGCGCCTTCTCCTGCGCGGCCACCCACGCGGCCTCCGGGCGTTCCGCCTCTGCCAGCTCCGTGCGCGTCGGCCCGCATCAGCTGAGCACCCGCGGCACCTGCCTTGATCCGGCTGGCATCCACCCCGTGCCACCAGCACACCCGTTGACATCAGCCACGAGTCACGTCCGCGGGGTGAGGCGCGCGACTGCCGTGTCGTAGCGGGCCTGGACTCCCGCGTCCGCCGATACCTTCAGCAGCACGCCCAGTGCCCGGACGGCGCCGTCCTCGTAGCCGGACGACTCCGCTTGGCGGGCTGCCAGGTCGAGTTGCCCGATGCCCTCGGCCTCGTTCCCGAGTGCCAGCAGAGCTTCTCCCCTCACCATGAGCAGGAGTATCCGGGGGATGTCAGCCGTGTCCCGCCGGTCGTCGAAGGCCAGCGCCTCGGTCGCCGTGTCGAGGGCCTGGTGCCAGTTCCCGGCGTCGGCCTGGTGCCGGGCGAGGTGCTGCATGGCCAGTCTCTCGATGGTCCGGTCACCGGCCTTGCGCGCCAGCTCCACCGCCCGCTCGCATCCCTGCACGGCGGCGTCCAAGCCGCCGAGCGCGGCCTGCGCCATGGCCAGAACGATCAGCGCGTTCGCCTCGGCGAGTGCGTCACCTGCCCGGGAGGCGAGTGCGGAGGCGGCCCGCAAGTGGGTCAGGGCCTCGGCGATGCGTCCTTTCTCGGTCAGCACCCAGCCGAGCACGTTCAGCAGCCGTGCCTCGCCGTGCTGATCGGCGTCGGCGCGAGCCGCTTCGAGCCCGGTCTGCAGAAGCGGGACCCAGCCGTCCCGTCGCGCCAGACGATCAGCGGCCACAGTGTCAGGACGATCCGCCAGGTCCTGCCGTGCAGTGCGGCGGCGTGCGACCCGGCCACCGCCGATGTGAGGTCGTCCCGCTCCGCCGTGTACCAGGACACGGCGGCGGACCGGTCGGTGAACTCCCTTACGGCGGCGGGCGGCAGGTAGTCCGCTGGCAGCGGGAAGCAGCCCTCGTTGCCGGGCTCGGCCGCCGCCACGGCCGCGAGGCCGGTGGCGATGTAGTGGTCGAGGACGCGCTGGAGCGCGTGGGGCCCGATGTCCAGGCTCCGTGCGTAGAGCCGTACGAGATCGTGCAGCGTCCACCGGCCGGGCACCGTCTCCGTGACCAGGTGCGCGGCGGCCAGCTGCTCCAGGCCGGTCTCGGCGGTCGCCGGGTCCGTGCCGGTCAGGGCCCCCGCCGCGTACCGGTCGACGTGCGTGCCCGGGTGGCGGCCGAGGTGGGCGAACAGGCGGGAGACGTGCTGCGGGAGCTGTTGCAGCGTCACCCGCAGGACCGCCCGTACGCCGGTGTCCTCCACGTCCAGCAGGCCCAGTCGGCGCGCTTCATCGGCCAGCTCGGCGGCCATCGCGCCCAGAGACCAGCCGGGCCGCTGCGCCAGCCGTGCCGCCGTCACCCGCAGTGCCAGGGGCAACCCGCCGCACAACTCCGCCAGCCTTCGCGCGGCCTGAGGCTCTGCGCGCACCCGTTCCGTGCCGAGTACCTCGGCGAGGGGCATCGTGCCGTCCTCGGTGCTGAGCACGTCCACGGCAACCGGCCGGGCGTTTTCGGTGACGATCAGCCCCGGCAGCCGGCGCCTGCTGGTGACCGCGGTGACACAGCGGCGGCCGCCCGGCAGGAGCGGCCTGACCTGCTCGGAGTCCCGCGCGTTGTCCAGGACCACGAGGAGCCGGCGGTCGGCGGAAATCGACCGGAACAGCGCGGCCGCGCCGTTCGCCGAATCCGGTATCCGCTCGTGCGGTACACCGAGCGCCAGCAGGAACTCGCGCAGTACCTCGCTCGCCCGTGTCACCGAAACCGCGCAGGTCCACGTAGGGCCGCCCGTCGGGGAAGTCGGCACGACCCCGGTGGGCCCAGTGCAGCACGAGGACGGTCTTCCCGACCCCGGCGGGCCCGACGACCAGACAGACGGGTGCCTCTCCGGCGGCGGTCCCGGACACAGCGGTGAGCTCCGCCGCCCGCCCGCGGAAGCCGCGCGGCGCACGCGGGAGCAGATCAGGCACACCAGGTGACGCAACAGCATCCCGTGCGGCGGCATCCGGCACACCAGCAGGCGGGTGTCGCGGCAGGCGGCCGGACGACCGCGGCAGCCGCGCGGGGACGGCCGAGACTCGCGGCGTGCTCCAGATCCCGGGCCCCGTCCTCACCCAGCCCCAGGGCCGCGGCCAGCGCCTGCACGGTCCGGCGCTGCGGCCCCCGGGTGCGTCCGCGCTCCATGTACGACAGCGCCCGCACGCTCACCCCCGCCGCGTGCGCCAGCTCCTCCTGGCATGCATCCCGCACGGCAGGCACCACTGGTCAACAGGGGATCCCAACAACGGAATTGGTTGCACCACCGTCGCGTCACCGCCACGGGGGCCGCGCGGTCTCCGGTGTCCGGTCCTTCCTGGTCGACGACCCCTTGAAGGGGTGGCGCGACCGCTGCCAGGATCCAGCGTCGTCCCGGGGGCGTCCGGACAGTTCCTGGTCCAGCCCGTTGATCTGCTGTCTACTGCCCCCTGCCACGATCCGCGCCTGAACGAAGTCCCTTGAGGAATGGAGTACAAGGACATGCAAGGGCTGATCGGGCGGGCATGCCACCCGGGCCGACTGCGGGCTTTGAGCCAGTTGCTGGGACTGGCCCTGATCGCAGGACTGTTGCAGACGCTGCTCCTGCCAGCCGGGCAGGCCGCAGCCGACGTCGGAGACCACACCGTGGCTTCCTGGAACCTGCAGGCCAAGGCTGCTCGGCTCCAGTACACGGTCCCCTATCTGATGCGGGAGAAGCGGCTGGAGATCATGGCCCTTCAGGAGATCCCGGAGATGGGCGAAGCCATGCAGTTCTTCACCGGCGGCAGGCTGGTCAAGGACGTCGGGACGCGTCACCTGGAGGAGTCGTCGTGGAGTGACAACGGGCAGACCTACTACCTGTACCGGGTGGTGAACGACCGCTCCCAGAACCGGGGGGTCGGAATCGTCTCGACGGTCCAGCGGCGGGCTGACGATCTCGACGTCGCCGAGATGCCCGGAAACCGCGAGGAGGTCTCGACCAGGGGACGAGACGGCGCGGTGGGCGTGGTCCCACGGAATGATGCGTTCCCCTTCCCTGCGGTGGGCGTTCGCCTCGGCGCCGAATGGTTCTACTCGATCCATGCGACCAACGGATCGACGCGGAGGTTGAACAACGCCGCGGGAATCGTCCGGACGATCAACGACCGCAGGCCGGGCGAACACTGGGCTGCCCTGGGTGACTGGAACCGTCATCCCTCCAACGGGAGCGACAAGTTCGCCGCCGGGTGGGACCTCAGGAGGGAGAATCCGCTGGAGCAGCAGATCGACAACGATCCCGCGGGCGTCCGCGCCGTCTACAGCAATCAACGCACACACCGCACATGGGTGGTGAAGCCGGGCGACGAGAACAAGTCGAAGAAGCAGCAGAAGAAGATCATCGTGGACTCGAACGAGATCGACTACCTGGTGAGCAACGGCGCCGCCGCAGGCTACGCGGCTACCAGGATGGACAGCCCGCTGGGGTCGGACCACTATCCGGTGGTGTACTCGCGGAACGCCGTCGACCCCGCCGTGGCCTGCCCCCTCCAACCCGTCCAGCCCCGGACCGAGTCGAGTGCCACCGCCGGTGGCCTCTGCGAGGAGACGCCCGAAGACGACACTTCCGACGCCGGGTCGGCCATCGTCTCGATGGGGGACAGCTACATCTCCGGTGAGGGAGGGCGCTGGGCGGGCAACGCCCTCACGAAGCAGGAGGGGGACGTCTGGGGGACGGACCGGCGCGACCGCTGCCGGTCCAAGGAGGACGGTACGAAGGAGGACTGCGTCTACGACGCGACGTCCTACGAGGGCGGCAACAAGTGCGACCGCTCCGACGTGGCGCCGATCAAGGGAGCGGAGTTCGAGGACGTTCCGGTCGAGCGCCGGTTCAACCTCGCCTGTTCGGGGGCGACGACGAAGAACATCGTCTCGGATTCGTTCAAGGGCGAGAAGCCCCAGGTCCAGCAGCTGGCGGACCTGGCCAGCTCCTACGACATCCGGATGGTCGTCGTCTCCATCGGCGGCAACGACCTGGACTTCTCCGGCATCATGACGGGGTGCGCCCTGGCCTTCTTCAGCACCGCTCTGAACTCCACCTGCGTGCCGCACGCGGATCGGGTGTTCAGCGGGAAGCTCGACACGGTGCGGGCCGATGTCACCAACGCGCTGACCGAGATCCGCCGGGTCATGTCGGCCGCCGGCCAGTCGAATTACCAACTGGTGCTCCAGTCGTATCCCAGCCCTCTTCCCGCCACGGACGACTTCCGCTATCCGCAGGGCACGATCGTCAGCGACCGGTTCAAGAAGGGAGGATGTCCGTTCCGCGACAAGGACGCGGACTGGGCCCGCAACTCGATGCTGCCCCGCATCACCGGGATGCTGCGGCAGGCCGCGGGCATGGCCGGGGCGAAGTTCCTCAACGTGCAGGACGCCTTCGCCGGGCACGAGTTGTGCGCGAAGACGGCGCAGCAGGCGACGGACGCGAACAACAACACCGCTCCGCTGCCGGCCGCGAAGGCCGAGTGGATCCGGTGGGTGCCCTACGTTCCCCGTACCGGGTGGGTCACCCCCAACGCGCAGGGCGACGTCCAGGAGGCCGTTCACCCGAACGCGTTCGGTCAGCAGGCGCTGTCGCAGTGCCTGACCGAGTTCGGCAAGGCGGCGCCCGGCTCCGACCGGTACATCTTCGGCTGCGCCGGCTCGAACGACGGCATGAAGGTCGCCCCCGACCCGTCCGTGGTGCGCGAGGGCATCGTCCGGCTCCGCAACGCGCGCACCAACGAGGTGCTGGACGCCGAAGGCCAAGGCGATGACGACTACCTCGTCACCCACCCCGCTGACGGGCGGACCAGCCAGCGCTGGCTCCTCCACAACGTGGACGGGCAGGTGTCGCTGCAGGCCCAGCACAACGGGCGCTACTTGGCCCCGTGGAACTCCTGGACGTACCTGGGCGGCGCCGAGCTCGGCTGGGAAGTGTCGCGGGAGGCGGACGGCCGGGTCGTGCTGTCCATCGGCAAGCGGGGCAGGTGTCTCGCCCAGGACCCGGGGAAGAGGTCCGGCGGCAAGAACTGGGTCAGCCACGACTACTGCCGGAACGGGGTGAACGAGAACGAGTACTGGTACCTCGACTATCAAGGGGATGTCGTCATCACCCCCCGCGACACGGACTCCGGCACGGATCCGCGCGAGGGCCAGCAGGTGGACCTGCGCTCGGCCACGGGCATGGCCGTGGACCTGAGCGGCAGCAACACCGCCGCCGGGACGAGCGTCCAGGCCTACGAGCCCAACGGCTCCCCCGCCCAGCACTGGGTGATGCGGGCGCTCGGCGGCGGGAACTGGCGGATCGCGTCCGCCCTGAGCCCGGGCATGGTCGTCGACCACGATCCCGGGCCGCACACCACCCATCTCATCGCGGCCGAGGAGGGCAACGCCAACCAGGTGTGGCAGCCCAAGGGCACCGGCACCGGCTGGTACACCCTGGTCAGCGGGGCGGACGGCCAGTGTCTGACCGCCGGCGCCGAGGGCTCGGCGCTCGCGGTGACGGCCTGTGACGCGAACGACCAGGCCCAGCGGTGGAAGTTCCGGGAGACCGGGACGGGCACCCAGGTGGGCACGATCCGCGGGCTGGGCGACAAGTGCGTAGAGCCGCGCGGCGGCAGCCGGGACGACCGGACACCAGTCCGGCTCTCGGACTGCGCGGGCTCCGACGGCCAGGCGTGGACGGTGGCGGCAGACGGCTCCCTCCAGTCCCTCGCCAAGTGCCTGGACATCGACGGCGGCCGCGCGGACAACGGGACGGCCGTCCAACTGTACGTGTGCAACGGGTCCCCCGCCCAGAAGTGGATTTACACCGCACGGCAGGAGCTGCGGAACCCGAACTCGGGCAAGTGCCTGGACGTCCCCGGCTCGGACACCGCCCGGCTGTTGCAGATCTACGACTGCAACGGGCGCGACTCCCAGAAGTGGCAGCTGTCCGCCCGCCCGGTGGGCCAGCCGGACGGCGGCGACGCGGGCGACCCGTTCGACGCCTCCGCTGACGGGCGCGGCACCAAGCCGGCCGTGTCCGGCGACTGCCGCCCCGAGGGCATGACGCCCACCCAGGGCGTCGCGGCGCGGTACTGCGACGTCTACGACGGCGCGGGCCGCGAGTGGGTCGGCAACGAGCGCACCCGGCGCGTGGTGGGCTACTTCACCGGATGGCGCGCGGGCAAGAACGGCGACCCGAAGTACCTGGCGTCGAACATCCCCTGGTCGAAGATCACACACGTCAACTACGCGTTCGCCGACGTGCAGGACAACCGGATCAGCATCGGCGACCCGAACGACCCGGCCAACCCGGCGACCGGCATGACCTGGCCGGGCGACAAGAACGCCATGGACGCCTCGCTGCCGTACAAAGGGCACTTCAACCTGCTGAACACCTACAAGAGGCAGCACCCGGCGGTGAAGACGCTGATCTCGGTCGGTGGCTGGGCGGGCACGCGGAACTTCTATGCGACGACCACGAACGCCGACGGTTCGGTGAACCAGTCCGGTATCGACGCGTTCGCGGACTCCGTCACCGCCTTCCTGGACCAGTACGGATTCAACGGCGTCGACATCGACTACGAGTACCCGACCGCGCTGCCCAATACGGGCAACCCGCTGGACTGGGACGTCTCCAACCCGCGCCGAAGGGGCCTCCAACAGGGCTACAACGCGCTGATGAAGACGCTACGGGAGAAGCTGGACCGATCGGGTGCGGACAGGGGCCGGTACTACCTGCTGACCTCGGCCGGCTCCTCCTCCGGCTATCTCGTGCGCGGGCTGGACGCCGGACAGGCATTGCAGTACCAGGACTACGTCAACGTCATGACCTACGACCTGCACGGCTCCTGGAACAAGTTCGTCGGCCCGCAGGCCCCTCTGTACGACGACGGGCGTGACAACGAGCTGGCGGACGCCGGCATCTACGACGACCAGGCGCCCGACACCAAGGACTTCCGGAAGGAGGGCTACTTCAACACCGACTGGGCCTACCACTACTACCGCGGCGCCCTGCCGGCCGGCCGGATCAACCTCGGCATCCCCTACTACTCCCGCGGCTGGCGCGACGTCCAGGGCGGCACGGACGGGCTGTGGGGCACGGCCGCGATGCCGGACCAGGCGCAGTGCCCGCTGGGCACCGGCGGCCGCGGTCCCGTCAACGCGCAGTCCTGCGGGCTGGGCGCGGTCGGGATCGACAACCTCTGGCACGACCTGGAGAACGACCGCGAGGTCGGCGCTGGGTCGAACCCGCTATGGCACACCAAGAACCTCCAGGACGGCCGCACCCCCGGCTACCTGCGCTCCTACGGGGTCGACACCGAGCTGCCGAGCGGGCAGCTGACCGGATCCTACGCGCCGAAGTACTCGGACGCCCTCCAGGCATCCTGGCTGTGGAACGACACCAAGAAGGTGTTCCTGTCCACCGAGAACGAGAAGTCGCTCGACGCCAAGGCCCGTTACATCGTCGACAAGGGCATCGGCGGCGCGATGATCTGGGAGCTCGCCGGTGACTACACCCAACGCCCCGGCGGGGCATGGGGCATGGGCTACGACCTGACCACCCGCCTCGACAACGCGTTCAAGGGCGCCGGCGCCACCGGCAACGCGAAGGCGGGCGGGCGGCCCCAGCCGACCGAGGTGATCGACGTGAAGGCCGAACTGGTGGACTTCCCCACGGGGGAGAAGGACTTCTACCCCGTCCAGCCGAAGCTGCGGATCACCAACAACTCCGGCGTCGCGCTCGCCCAGGGCACCGAGATCTCCCTCGACCTGCCCACGTCGACGCCGCCCATCGTCAAGGACAACGACTACAAGGAGATCAAGGGCCTCGTGCCCGGCCACACCGGGCCCAACACCGGCGGCCTCCAAGGGGACTTCCACCGGCTCACCATCACTCTCGGCTACTGCGAGGACCTGGCGCCAGGTGCCTCCCGGGACATCGACCTGAAGTACTACTTGCCGGTCACCGGGCCGTCCAACGTGACGTTCAGGATCGGCGGACAGGAGTTCGGCTCGACGGGGGACCAGCGCCGCGGCGTCCGGACGGTGACCCCGCCGGCGCCCGCTGCGGGCAACTCCTGCCAGGCCCCGGACTGGCGCGAGGGCCAGGTTTACCGGCCGGACGGTGGACGGCTGTGGCGGATGTACGACAAGGGGGACAAGGGCTGGATGTTCGAGTACGGCGACAGCCGGGCCGGGAAGCCTATGGTGATCGACAACAACCCGGACCGGTCCCGGGCGCACCTCGTGGAGCTGATGGACCAGAACCCCAACCAGTACTGGCAGATCCAGCCGGCCGGAGGCGGCCTGTACTCCATCGCCAGTGGCGGCAGGTGCCTGACCGCCACCGCCTCCCGGCAGGACATCGCCTCCCTCGGCTGCAGCGGACGGAACGAGCAGAAGTGGCAGCTCGTGCCGATCTCTGACAACGGCAGTGAGGGAACACCTGGCGGGGCGAAACACAGCGGCCTGTTCAAGCTCCGCTCCACCGCGGGCAACGACATCGAGGTCGCCGGCGGCGCCACTGCCCGGGAGACCCATCTCCTCACCGGCGACCCGGCCGCCTCGACGGCCGCGTTCGTGAAGTACCAGGGCTCCTACTGGTACGCCCAGTGGTACACCACCGCCGCCCCCGGCACGGCGGAGGCCAACGGTGGCCGGCCCTGGAAGAAGCTGAGCCCGACGCCGTAACACTGAGGACCAGTTGGCCGGACACCGCGCGTGCAGCGGTGTCCGGCCAACTGTGCTCTGTCAGCTGGTCTTGTCACGTCGGGTTTGTGGTAGTTCGCTGGCTGGCAGTGCAGCGGTCAAAGGGAACGGCTCTCCGGCCCGAGAAGGCGCAAGCCGGCCTGGCCAGCGAGCCGTTCCGCACGCTCCGAGTCCTCCTGGCGACTGCACACGTAGAGTCGCGGCCCAGAGTCTCTACGGCCAGATCTTCCTCCGCAATGTCCGGCTCTCCGGCAGGGTGCCCCAGATCTCCCTCATCATGGGCCCCTGCGCCGGCGGCGCCGTCTACTCACCCGCGCTGACCGACTTCGTGGTGATGACGGACAAGGTCTCCCACATGTTCATCACCGGCCCCGAGGTCATCAGGGCCGCCATGGGCGAGGAAGTGGATATCGAAAGGCTCGGCGGCGCTCATACCCACAACGCCAGGTCGGGGAACGCCCACTATCTGGCGGCGGACGAAGAGGACGCGATCGCCTTCACGAAGAGGCTCCTGTCCTATCTCCCCGCGAACAGCTCAGAGGAGCCGCCGGCCGGTGAACCCGCCCCTTGCTCCTCCGTGCGGCTCGAGCAGCCGCCCGGGAGCGCGCCACCAGGCCGGGGAACGGACGTCCATGACATGGGCGAGATCATCACCGGCGTACTGGACACCGGAACGTTCCTGGAGATCCAGCGGTTGTTCGCACCGAACATCGAGGCGACGGTCCCGCTCATCGCCGTCATCACGGGCAGGGCATACGGCGGTGGCTACGAGGTGATGGGGTCCAAACACCTGGGGGCCGACGTCAACCTCGCCTGGCCCACCGCCCTGATCGGCCCCACGGACCCCTCGGACGCGTTCCGTTCCCTGCGCAGCGCGTCCGGTTCCCCCGATCCGGCGATCACTGGCGACGCCGACACGGACGTCGACCGGCCGTCCGCCCGCCCGCATCAGGACACCGCAGGGCTCTGCGATCCCTACATCGCGGCGGAGCACGGTTACGTCGACATGGTCATCAACCCCTCCGACACCCGTGCGCACGTCATCCGGACGCTGCGACTGCTGCGTGGCAAATCGGCGACCTTGCCGCCCCGGAAGCACGACAACATCCCCCTGTGACCACGCCTCATCGGCTGGCGACCCATCCCGTGGCCACCGGTCAGCGCTTCGGGTGCGGGTCGGCGAGGGCCTGCGGGAGGGCGGCGCGGATGGCCGTGATCAGGGTGTGGCTGGACCTGAAGGCGGCGGCCATACCTTCGGCGGGGGTGGTGTCCGGCTGCTGGTGGAGGACGACGCCCAGGATGAGGCGGGCGGCGCCCGCGGCCTCCTGCGTGGCGGCCCACATGAGGTTGCCGCCCGCCGGGGTGGAGGAGCCGGTCTTCAGGCCGATGACCCCGTCCTGGCCGAGCAGTTTGTTGCTGTTCTGGATCTGCGTTCCGACACCGGGGGCCGTGACGGAGGGAGTGGCCACGATCCGGCGGAAGGCTTCGTTCATCATGACGGCGCGAGCCAGCTTCAGCTGGTCGGCCGCCGTACTCGTCGTGTCGGTTTCGATGCCCGAGGCCCCGGTGTAGGTGGTGCGGTTCATTCCGAGTGCGGCGGCGGCCTTGTTCATCTTCGCCGTGAACCGCTGCTGATCGCCGGAGTCCCAACGTGCCAGCAGCCGGGCGACGTTGTTTCCGGAGGGCAGCATCATGAGTTCCAGGAGCTGCTGTTGGGTGTACTGATGCCCGGCCAGCACCGGTGCGGTCGATTCCGCGGTGGAGAACGACTCGTCGGCGGCCTGCTGGTCTGCCTTCACCTGCTCGCCCGGCCCGTCGCCGGACATCGGGTGGCCGTTCAGGATCACGTAGGCGGTCATGACCTTGGTGATGCTGGCGATCGGTACCGGTACCTGCTCGCCCTTGGAGCCGAGGCTGCCGATGCCCTCGACCTCCGCGCTCGCCTGGCCCTCCGCCGGCCACGGGAGGTCCAGCGACCCGGCGAGCGAAGCGGCCGCGGCGCCGTCCGCACTGCGCGGCCCGTCGCCGCCGAAGGCGTACCAGGCGCCCGTACCGGTCACCAGGGCGAGGACGGCGGACAGCGGGACGAGCGCGGACCGGCGCAGGACGGACCGGCGCTGGCCGTAAGAAGTGCGGTGGTGTTTGGCGGGCATCGGGGAACCTCCAGGAAGACGGGTGCGGATCGCGCACCGGGATCACCTTCGAGGAGCCGTACTTCCAGACCTGCGCAAGCCGGTTTCCGCCGCCGGGAGAGCGTGTTGCGGTTCCGTTTCAGCCACCGGACGGACCGGGTCCGCCGTCCAGGTCGAGGGTGGCGACGGCGCCCCCGTCAGGGGCGTTCGCGAAGGCCAGCCGGGCACCGAGGACCTCCGCCTGCCCGAGCGCGATGGTCAGCCCGAGTCCGTGGCCGCGCCCCCGCTCCGGGGTTCCCGTACGGAAGCGCTGCGGGCCTTCCGTGAGCAGCGCTGCGGGATAGCCGGGCCCGTGGTCCCGTACGAGGATCCGCGCGCCCGTGGCGGTGGCCTCCACGGCGACCTCGACGGGGGCCGATCCGTGCCGGTGGGCGTTGGTGACGAGGTTGACCACGATCCGTTCCACCCGGCGCGGGTCGGTCTCCACGGTCCTGGTGGCACGGACCGCCACGGCGGTCGGCGTCCCCGTGCGGCGGACGATGTCGGTGACCAGCTCGCCCAGCGGCACCGCGTCGGTCCGGGCCCGCTCGGCTCCGGCGTCGAGCCGCGAGACCTCCAGGAGGTCCTCGACCAGCCCGTTCAGAGCACGGGCCCGGTCCCGGACGAGCTCGGCCGCCTCATCGCCCTCCGGGAGCAGCCCGGCGGCGGTGGACAACCCCATCAGCGGGGTGCGTAGTTCGTGCGCGACGTCCGCGGTGAAGCGGCGCTCGGCCTCCAGTCTGTGCTGCAGGGCCGCGGCCATCTCGTCCACGGCCGCCGCCATCTCGGTGATCTCGTCACGGGCCCGGCCGCCCGGTCCGATCCGGGCGTCGAGGTCGCCGTCGGCG
Source organism: Streptomyces sp. NPDC051183 (assembly GCF_040682455.1). Lineage (NCBI taxonomy): Bacteria > Bacillati > Actinomycetota > Actinomycetes > Kitasatosporales > Streptomycetaceae > Streptomyces > Streptomyces sp. NPDC051183. The sequence continues at coordinate 7,281 of NZ_JBFBBA010000044.1, read as the reverse complement.
ATGGCCCGGGCTGTCCGCGATCCCCGGCGCAGCCTGCGGTTCATCGGCTCGGTCGCCAGGGCGGCGAGCGGCACGACGACCAGGAGGGCGGCCAGCACGGCCTTGACGATGCTGCGGTCCAGGAGCTGGAGGCCGCGTACCTCGGAGCTCATGTCCGTCCGGGCGACGAGTACCCGGTCGCCCTCGACGGGCATGGCCGCCCACAGCCAGTACCAGTTGGGGGGTTTGCGGTCGTTCCAGGTCGCATACAGGGCGGCCGGGTCCTTGGCGGCCAGGGCCTTCGCGAGGGGTGGGTCGAGCCGCTCCGGAGTGAGGACCTCGACGTCGAGCGGCGCGCTGCCCGTGCGGGTGTACTCGCGCTCCGCGGCTGCCAGGCGCGCGGTAAGGCGTTCCTTCCCGGTACGGTCGCCGCGTTCGGCCATCGCCTGGTGGACGAGGACGCCGATCACGGCGGCCACGGCGCAGCAGGCGGCCGCGGTCAGGGCGGCGATCTTCCAGCGCAGGGCGCGCGGGTTGAGGAGTGCCATGGGTGCGGACGGCCCCTCAGCCGCGGGCGAGCTTGTAGCCGAAGCCCCGGACGGTCTCGATCCGGTCGGCGCCGATCTTCTTGCGCAGCCGCAGCACGCACAGGTCCACCACCCGGGTGTCGCCCTCCCAGCCGTAGTCCCAGACGTCGCGCAGGAGCCTGCGCCGGTCGAGCACGGCGCCGGGGGCCGCCGCGAACTCCAGCAGCAGCCGCAGCTCGGTGGGGGTCAGCGGAACGGGCCGTCCACCCCGGTGCACCTCCAGGCCAAGGGTGTTCACGGTCAGGTCCCCGAAGACCAGCTCCCCGGGGGCCGTCCCGGCATCCGCGGAGCCGACCGCGGGATCCGCCGGTCCCGCCCCCCGCGCCGGAGTCGTCTCCGGTCCGGCCGCCCGGAACGTGGCGCGGCGCAGCAGCGTACGGATGCGGGCGACGAGGACGGCGGTGTCGACGGGTTTGACGACGTAGTCGTCGGCTCCCGCCTCCAGTCCCGAGACCACGTCGAGGGCGTCCCCGCGCGCGGACATCATCAGGACCGGGACCAGGCTCTCCTCGCGGATCCGGCGGCACAGCCCGATGCCGTCGAGCTCGGGCAGCATCACGTCCAGGATCAGCAGGTCGTGCGTGCCGGCCCGGAACGCCTCCAGGCCGTCGAGTCCGTCCGCGGCGACCGCGACCTGATAGCCGTACCGCTCCAGGGACAGCTGCACGGCGCGGCGGATGGTGGCGTCGTCCTCGACGACGAGGACGCTGACGGGGTCGGGGACCCGGGGTGCCGACACGACACCTGCCTGTTCATAAAGGGACATATGTGGAGACCATCGTAGTCAGTGGGGCCTGCGGTGGGGTCACAGCCGGAGGGAGGCCGCGACGGGGAGGTGGTCGCTGCCGGTGGCGGGAAGGGTCCACGAGGAGGTCGCGCTCATCCCCTTCACCAGGATCTGGTCGATGCGGACCACGGGGAACGCGGCGGGCCAGGTGAAGCCGAAGCCGGCGCCCGCCTCCCGCTGCGCGGAGCTCAGGTGAGAGGTCACGGGATCCAGGGCCGAGTCCTGCGTCGTCCCGTTGAAGTCGCCCATGACGACGACCCGGGCCAGCGGCTCCGCCCGCACGGCGGCGGCCAGCTTCCGGGCCGCATCGTTGCGGCGCGCGGTGGTGAACCCGGCGTCGGGGGTCACGCGTACCGAAGCGAGGTGGGCGGCGTAGACCGCGACGGGGCCGCCCGGGGTGTCGACGGTGGCTCGTACGGCACGCGTCCAGGGCATGATCGGCACCGCTTCCACGCCGTTCAGCGGGTGTTTGCTCCACAGCCTGACGCCGAGGGTGTCGGAGTGGTGCGGATAGCCGGCGGCCAGCTCGCGCTCGTAGACGGGCGTGGCCTTCGAGGACATCTCTTCCAGGGCCAGTACGTCCGCGCCCGACGCGGCGAGCGCTCGCGCGGTCCGCGCCGGATCGGGATTCTCCTCGTCCACGTTGTGGCTGACCACGGTGAAGTTCCCGCCGCCGGACCGCTTGTCGCTGAGGGTCCCGCCGAAGAGGCAGACCCAGACGACCGCGGGGGCCAGGACGGCGACGGCCGCGAGCCGGGAGCGGCGTACCGCCGCCGCCACGAGGAGGACGGGGACGCCCAGCCCGGCCCAGGGCAGGAAGGTCTGGAACAGACTGCCGAGGTTTCCGGCCACGTTCGGGATCCAGGCGCTAAGGGCCATCGCCAGGGCCGCACACACCGCGGTGGCGGCGATCAACCAGCCACGGCCGCGGCCGGTACGTCCGAGAGTGCGGGAGCGGCAGGCGGGAGGAGGCGGAAGCGGGCCGGGTAGCTCCTCTTCCCTGGTGGCCTCAGAACGGTACGGGGTGCTCAGCACGGCAGCCGCCTTCCGATGTCGTGTGCGCCGGTGATCCGGTACCGGCACAGCCTCGGAGAGGTGCGCTTCCAGGGCGTCAGGAGAGCCCTTCGAGGGCCCCGCGATTGCGTTTCAGCTGGGTATCGGTATGCGGAGCAGACTCACGGCCCGCGGCGCCGGGCCGGCGTCCGGGTCCCGGCAAGCGGTGCGTACGAACGAGAGCACCGTGTACGCCGATCTCCGCCAGGCCTTCGCCGAAGGCGTGGAGGGCCCCGCACGGAACCGGGAGGCCGGGGGTTCGCATGCGGGGCCGCTCACGGAGTGCGGGCCGTCAGACTGCGGTCAGGGCGTACGTACCCGTACCGTCCTGCCTGCCGCTGGAGTACTGGCGGATCAACTCCCCGTTCGCGTACCGGTCGTGGCCCATCATGGAGCCGGTGTACTTGTTCTGCACACCGATCTTCGAGCTTCCGGGTACGTCGCGGTAGATGTAGAACCGCTGGAGGTCGTCCTCCCCGCAGGTGACCGTCGTCAGGTAGGCCTGCTCCTGGCCGGCGATGCCCGCCGGGATGGTCGCGCATCCGCCGTTGCCCCAGTTCCACAGGGACGCCTCGAGGACTCCGTTGTTCTCCGTCACGTTGCACAGGCGCCAGTTGTCCAGGTGGGCGCTGAAGAACGTCGATTCGCGCAGGCGGATACCGTCGTCGGCCAGGAGCGGGGCGCTCCAGTTCAGGGGCCTGCCAGGCACGTCGATCCTGTAGGCGCCGGGCGCGCAGTTGAGCGCGAACTGCGCGCCTCGCCCGACTGTTGTGCCGCTGGTGGTAGCCGGGCGCTGCACGAGGTCCTGCGTCTGCTCCCCTGTCAGGGCCACCGCGCCTGCTTCGAGGGCGGCGCGGGTCGTGGAGCTGCTGCTGCCAGGCCTCTCGATCCACTTCAACGCCCAACGGCCGTCGCCCTGTTGGACACGGTTGCAGTTGAGACTTGCGGACGTACCGGTGACTTCCTGGGTGACTCCGGTCGTCGTGACGTACGGGTGGCGCATGCCGAGGTCGGCCGCTGTGCAGGTGTCGCCGGGCTTGACCTGCGCGGCGGCGGACTTCGCGGGTGCGGCCGAGGCCGGTAAGGCGGCAAAGCCGACGGTGACTACCGCGGCCGCGACGGCACAGGCCATGAATGCTTTGCCCATGCGGCCGACGGAGTGTGTGGGGCGCATCGTTGCCCTCTCCCCTGGTTGTGGATGTTCGGTCAAGCGACGAACGTAGTGGCCACGGGGGTGGGGGCGGGAGCCCGGAACCTGCCAAAATGATCATAGAGGGGCCTATTCCGCCCCTCGCGCGCGGGTCCGGTCGGTATCAGCTGGTCGCCGTGCCCCTGTCCGGAACGGCCCTGGCCCGTGGTCATCAGCCTGTCCCCGGCGCGGTCGACGCCGCCGTTCTGCGCGCTCGCCTGGGCGCCTTCCCGGAGGAAGGTGATCTCTGCGGAGACGCCATCGGGTGCGTGCGCACCGGCCCGCTCGCACATGGCGGTGAGGCGGCGGCGCTGATCGGCCTGGTGGCTCTCGATCGGTCGGCGGGCCGGATGGCCGGGCTCGGGCAGGCCGGCGATGGAGTTCACGAAGGGGCCAGCCCCTCCGGACGATGTCCGGCAGTCCCCCGGCGATGAAGCGTGCCACGGCGAGCACTTGGGCCCGGCCGTCGTCGCGGTGCTCGGCTTCCGCCCGGTCCGCGAAGGCCTGGACCCCGACAGCCCTGATGCCCTCGTCGAGGAACAGTTCCTCGGCCGCGTCGAGGAGGAGCTCACGCTGTTCCGGGGGCCGCTCCGGCTGGAGCCGTAGGGCCTGTCTTCCGGATCGGTGTCCATCGGGCGTCTACTTCGACGTCGTTGGGGCACCAATCGCCGTACTGACATGCATGTTGACTGAACGTCTGCCAAGGCGCACGACCGTTGTCGGAGTCCGGTCACGGACACCGGCGCCCACCGGTATGCGGCGCCGGCAGACGATCCAGGAGGACTCCCATGTCCGCAATCCCCTTCCGCACCCGCGCCGCGGCCGTCGCGGCCCTGGCGGTGGCCGTCGCGCTGCCCCTCGCGGGCTCGGCCACCGCGTCGGCGGCGGTGCCGACCGATGTCCAGCAGGTACAGAGCTCGCTCCAGTCCGGGGACTCGCCCACGAGCTGGGCGACCAAGAACGGCGGCTACGTCCAGATCAACTGGAACCCGCCCTTCAACGTCGGCAAGTACGACTGGGTCGGCCTCTACAAGCAGGACCCCGGCGTCATCGGCGTCAACAACTACGTGGACTGGCAGTGGGCCTACGGGCACGGCACCTCGTACGTGTCCAAGATCCCGGCGGTCAGCGGGGACTACTGGACGGCCTATGTCTCCTACGACTACTCCTCGGGCCAGTACCGCATCGTCACCTCCTCCCACGACAAGATCGACTGAGTCATGACCGTGCTCACCAGGGCGGCGGCCACGGCCCTCGCGCTGCTGTGCGTGCTGCCGGTCCAGGCCGCCTCTGCGGCCGGGCCGGCGGTCCCTGCGGCGGTCCCACCGGCCGCCGCCCCGTCCACGCCGGGCACCTGGGCCGCCGCCATCCACGTCAAGGAGACCCAGGTCGTGACGATCGGCTGGGACTACGGCGGCAACCCGGTCGGCAAGTACGACTGGGTCGGGCTGTACTCCTGCGACCCGCAGGAGTGCGGCGTGAACAGGTACGTCTCGGGCGCCTGGCAGTGGGCCTCGTCCGGCACCTCGTACACCTTCACCCGGGCGCTCAGCGACTCGCTCATCGGCACGTACTGGACGGGTTACGTCTCCTACGACTACGCGTCCGGCCAGTACCGCCTGCTGTCCTCGCACATGAACCTGCTCGCCTGAGCAAGGGCCCGCACCCCCGCACGACATCCATTCAAGGAGATGACCATGAAGGTCCCCAGGAAGGCGCTCGCCAAGGGCGCGGTCGCGGCCCTGCTCGCCGGGCTCGCCATGGCGCCCGGCGTGGCGTCGAGCTCCGCCGCCGGCAGCCTCGCCTTGCCGGCCCCGTTCACCCCGCAGACCGCCGCGCGTGCGGTGGCGGCCCAAGTCGGCCTCCCGGAGGCCGAGGTGGCGCAGCGGCTCGCCGCGCAGGACGGGCTGGCGGCCACCGCCAAGGCGTTCGAGGGCAGTCAGGGCGCGAAGGCCGCGGGCGTCTGGGCCGACGTGATGCGCGGCGAGGTCCACGCGAACGTCGTCGACGACGAGGGTGAGCGCGCGGCGAAGGCCGCCGGGGTCATCCCGCAGCGCGCCGCGTACACCACCGCCGTCCTGAAGGAGGTCCAGGCGCGGCTGGATGCCGCGGGTGCCAAGGGACTGATCCCGAAGGACAGTTCCTGGGGGGTGGACACCCGGGCGAACCGCGTCAGGCTGGAGCTTCCGGCCTCCGCGGACGGCGAGGCGCTGCTGCGCGAGGCCGGCGTGACCGGCGAGGAGCGCGGAAAGGTCGCCGTCTCCATGCATCAGGGGACCGCCAACCACCAGACCGGACTCGTCGGCGGTGACGGTCTGTCGATTCCGGGCAGGGGCCTCTGCTCGGCCGGGATCATGCTCCAGAAGGGTGGCGACACCTACCTGGCGACGGCCGCCCACTGCGTCGACATGGGCAACGAGATCCGGCGGAACGACGGCAGCACGGACAGGAACGGCAACGGCCTCATCGGCAGGGTGGCCGTCAAGCAGTACCCCACCTCGGACTACGCACTGATCAAGGTGGACCACCCTCGGGACTGGAGCCCGTCGGGTGGGCAGGCCAAGTCCGAAGGGCCGTGGTTCAACATCTACAGCGGCTACGTCGCGAACCCGGCGACGGACATGGTGGGCAGTCTCTACACCTGCATCTCCGGAGCGGCCGGCGGCTGGCAGTGCGGCAAGTACTTCGCGTCGGGGTGGAGCTTCACCAACGGGGACGGCACGACCACGTCCGGCGTCGTCGTCGTCAGCGACGTCGCCACGCAGGGCGGCGACAGCGGAGGAGCCGTCCTGTACGGAACCAAGGCCGTCGGTACCCTGATCGGCTCGGCGATCGTCAACGGGAAGCAAATGTCGACGGTCCAGCCGACCTCCAGGATCGTCCAGGACTTCGACGGGGCCATAACCCCCGTCGACTGGCGCACGTGACGGCCACCCCCGACCGGGACGGCCCCTCGCACGCACCCGCGGACGCTGCTGGCTGAGTGGGATCCTGGTCAACTTGCCCCGCCGAGCTGGTCTTCCAGCGAGGCGGGGCGAAGTGCTGCGAAGTGGCGCATCGACGCGCTGTACGTGATGAGAATGCTGGCCAGACCAGCGATCAGCTGCCTGCGGAGAGGTCCCCGTCAAGGAGCCGTGCCGTGAGTTCCATGCACCGCGTCCGGGCCGCGGAGAAGCCATAGGGCATCTTGGTCACTGCTTTGAAGGCGCTCATCTGGGCGTCCTCCTCGCCGCTCGCCTCGGCGTCATAGATCTCGAAGAGCTTCTCCTCAGCCACGTCCAGTCCGGCGGCCTCAATGGCCCGGAGCAGGGCCTTGTGGTGGGCGCAGTGTTGCGCGGCGAGTTCCTCGACCTGCGGGTCGTGGGGGTCGACGGTGTCATCGAGGGCGGCGTCGGCCGCGTCGAGGCGGTCTGCCTCGGCCCGTAGGCCGGGATCGGTCGCAAGGGTGATGAACAGGCTGGCCTGAATTGCGGCTCCCAGCGGCCCGAAGATCCGTTCTGTGACCAGCAGGGCGTCCAGGTCGGAGGGGCGCAGCGCGCCAGAAGGCAGGTGGCTGAGGCGGTCCGTGACCAACGGGGAGAGCAAGCCCAGTGAGCAGTGTGCATCGTGAAAACTGCATGTCAGGTGGGCTGGTGTGCGTAGGCGTCGGGACGCTCGGCCAGGTCCGGGGTGGCAGTCCAGCGACA